>NZ_CP009435.1:1524904-1829885 GCF_000960995.1 Burkholderia glumae LMG 2196 = ATCC 33617
AATCACGTGGAGTTCGGGCGGCACGCGCACCTGCATCAACTGGTAGGAGCGCCCGGACAGCATCTGCTGGTAGCTGCCCTGCATCGCCATCACCTTCGAGGCCTGGCCCGATTCGCGCGCCAGACGCAGCACGATGGTGGTCGCGTCGCGCAGCGGCAGCAGCGGCATCGCCCATTTCGTGATGTCCTGGCGCCGCTGCTCGGCGGGCCATTGCTGCCATGCATAGTAGGACGGAAGATCGAACTTGCAGGTGCCGCCCGGTATCACCGCGCGGCTGCGGATGCTGCCGAGCCATTCGTTGTCGGTCAGGTGCTGGCCGGTCTTGCCCTGCATCTGGCCGAGATGGCCGAGCGTCTGCTCGATCTCGCCGAGCACGGCCTCGAGCGCGTTTTGCTCGATGCCGGGATTGCCGCGAAACGGCGCGAGCGTCTGCCGCTGGCGCTCCAGCTCTTTCATCAGATCCGATTTCAGGTCCGCCCGGCCCGCGACTTCCGCGATTTCGAACAGCGTGGTCAGCGCGACGTGATGCTCCCTCGGGTCTTCCTGCGCTAGAAAGAACGTCAGGCGCTCGAACAGATCTTCGAGGCGCAGCAACGTGCGGATGCGTTCGTTGAACGGATACTCGTAAAGGATCAAGCGCGCTCGCCTCGGGCGTTGGGACAAAGGACCGGAATTGCCGAACATTCTAATGCCCACGCCCAGGCGTCGCAATCGCGCCTTTTTTCCGGCGGTGGCCCGGGCGCACGGCTTGCTTGGCGCGGCCGAGACTCGGGCGGCCGATATTCAGGACTTCGATGCGGCAAGCGCGAGATAGCGCGCGTGCAGGGTGTCGATGCGGGCCTCGAGCGCCGCGTCGGGCATCTGCTCGTTGACGATGACGTCGTCGGCGGCGGCCAGCCGCGCCGCGCGCGTGGCCTGCCGCGCGACGATTGCCTCCACCTGCTCGCGGGTGTAGCCGTTGCGCCGCATGACGCGGGCGATCTGCGTCTCGACTTCGCAGTCCACCACCAGCACGCGGTCGACGCGCGCGCGCCAGTTGCCCGATTCGACCAGCAACGGGACTACGAAGATCACGTAGGCACCACGCGCGAGCGATGCCTCGCGTTCGGTCTCGGCGCGAATCAGCGGATGCGTGATCGCCTCGAGCCGGCGCCGTGCGTCGTCGTCGGCGAACACGAGCTCGCGCATGCGGGCGCGGTCGAGCGAGCCGTCGGCGGCCACGAACGCGGCGCCGAACTGTGCCGCGATCGCCGGCATCGCCGCGCCGCCCGGCGCCGTCACGCGATGCGCGATCAGGTCGGTGTCGACGAGGCTCGCGCCGCGCTCGCCGAAGCGGTTCGCGATGGTGGTCTTGCCGCTGCCGATGCCGCCCGTCAAGCCGATCGAAAGCATAGGATCAGCCCCCGATCGCCGGATAGAACGGCGTGCCGCAGAGCAGCGTCGCAATGCCGCCGAGCGCGAGAAACGGCCCGAACGGCAGCGGCTCCTCGAAGCGCATCCGGCCGCGCCAGGTCGCGGCCAGACCCACCACCGCGCCGCTGAGCGCCGCGACCAGCAGGATCTGCGGCAGCGCGATCCAGCCGAGCCAGGCGCCTAGCGCGGCGAGCAGCTTCAGGTCGCCGTAGCCGATGCCCTCGATGCCGCGCAGCCACTTGAACAGCCAGAACACGCACCAGAGGAACAGATAGCCGGCGATCGCGCCGATCACTGCCTCGCGCAGGTCCACGAAGCTGCCCCACAAATTGACGACGAGGCCGGCCCACAGCAGCGGCAGCGTCATCGAATCGGGCAGGTAGCCTGTCTTGATGTCGATCAAGCTCATCGCGACCAGCATCGCGCAGAGGCCAAACGCGGCGAGCGCGGCCGGCACCGGGCCGAACACCGCGAGCGAGGCGACCGCGAGCGCGCCCGAGACGAGCTCGACGAGCGGATAGCGGATGCCGATCGGCGCGCGGCACCGGCTGCAGCGGCCGCGCAGCGCCAGGTAGCTGAGCACCGGCACGTTTTCCCAGGCGCGCAGCACGTGGCCGCAATGCGGGCAGGCGCTGCGCGGCACCGACAGGTCGTAGCGCGCCGGCAGCCCGTCGTCGGGGGGCGGGTCGCCGCCCGTCGCCTCGGCGAGTTCCGCCTGCCAGGCGCGCTGCATCATGACCGGCAGCCGATGCCCCACCACGTTCAGGAAGCTGCCGACCACGAGCCCGATCGCCGCGGCGAACACGTAGCGGACGGCGGGCGGCAACGCGGCGAACGCGAGCGACGGATCGGACAGGGCGAGGGGCGAGATCATCGAAACCGTTCGGGAAAGAGGGAGAAAGCGAAGCGCGGCAACCGGGAGCGATGCTACACCACGTTGCCGAGTTGAACGATCGGCAGGTACATCGCGACCACGAGCCCGCCCACCAGCGCGCCGAGCACGATCACCACGAGCGGTTCGCAGAGGCTCGTCAGCAGGGCGATCTGCTCATCGACCTGACGCTCACAGAGCGTTGCGATATCGGCCAGCATCGCGTCGAGCGTGCCCGATTCCTCGGCCACCGCCACCGGCTGCACGACCTCGTCGGGGAAGCAGCCGGCCGCGCGCATCGCCTGCGCGAGACGCTCGCCGCGCAGCAGCCGGGCGGCGATCGCGTCGGTCGCGCGATCGAAGACCGGGTTGCCGGTGGCCTGCGCGAGCGAATCGAACGCATCGGCGAGCGGCGTGCCGGCGCGCAGCAGCGTGCCGAGCGTGCGGCTCCAGCGCGCGGCGGCCAGCGTGCGCAGCAGCGGGCCGACCAGCGGCAGCCTGAGCGTCGCGCGCGCAGCGGTCAGACGCAGCGCGGCCGAGCGGTGCAGCAGCGCCGCCAGCGTGAAGCCGGCGGCGGCTGCCGCGATCGCCGCGGGCGGCCCGGCCCGCGCGACCGTGGCGGACAGCGTGAGCACGAAACGGGTCGGCGCCGGCAGCCTTGCGCCGAAGCCGTCGAAGATCTGCGCGAAGGTCGGCACGACCCACACCAGAAGCGCCGCGCTGATCGCGAGCGAGAACGCCAGCACCGCGAGCGGGTAGGCCAGCGCGGTACGCACCCGGGCGCGCTGCGCCGCGCCGCGCTCGCGATCCGCGGCGACGCGCGCGAGCAGCGGCGCGAGCGTGCCCGACGCCTCGCCGACCGCCACCAACTGCCGGAACATCGGATCGAATTGCCGCGGATACTGGCGCATGGCCTCCGACAGTTGCCGCCCCGCGCCGATCGCGCGGGCCAGCCCGGCGGCGATGCGCGGCAGGTCGCGGTGGCCGCCGGCGTCGGCCAGCAACTCGAGCGCCGGCGCGAGCGGCAGGCCTGCCCGCAGCAGGCCGCCCAGCTGATGTGTGAAGCGCGTGACGTCGCGGGCGCGGGCGGCCGGGGCGCGGGCCGCGCCGCCGCCGTCGAGCGCCAGCACCGTGATGCCGCGCCGGCGCAACGCACGGCGTGCGGCGGACGCGTCGCAGGCAATCAGCGTGCCACGCCGGCGTGTGCCGTCCTGCGCGAGCCCGGCCCAGCGGAACCGCCGGTCGGCAGCGGGCGGCGTGCTCATGCGGCGTCCGTGGTCGCGAGCGCCTCGTCGAGGCTCGTCGTGCCGTCGTACACGCGCTCGAGTGCGGCGTCGCGTAACGTGCGCATGCCGTCATCGCGCGCCTGCCGCGCGAGCGCCAGACTGCCGGCGCGGGCGACGATCCGCTCGCGCAGCGTGTCCGACACGGCCATCACCTGATGTACGCCGATCCGGCCGCGGTAGCCGATGCCGTGGCAGGCTTCGCAGCCGACGGCGGCAAACGGACGCCAGCCGGCGCCGAGCGCGACGGGATCGAGCCCGCCGGCGGCAAGGCGCGCCGCCGGCGCGGACGACGGCTGTCGGCACGCGGCGCAGAGCCGTCTGACGAGCCGTTGTGCGGTGACGACGCGCAATGCCGACGCGACGTGGTAAGGCGCCACGCCGATATCGAGCAGGCGCGCGATCGCCCCCGGCGCATCGTTGGTATGCAGCGTCGAGAGCACGAGATGGCCGGTTTGTGCGGCCTTGAGCGCGACGTCGGCCGTTTCGGCGTCGCGGATCTCGCCGATCATGAGCACGTCCGGGTCCTGCCGCAGGAACGCGCGCAACGCGACGGCGAACGTGAGCCCGGCCTTGTCGTGCACGTTGACCTGGTTGAGCCCGTCGAGCTGCAGCTCGGCCGGATCCTCGATCGTGCAGAGGTTGCGCGAGGCCAGATTGAGCCGCTGCAGGCAGCAGTAGAGCGTCACCGTCTTGCCGCTGCCGGTCGGGCCGGTGACGAGCACGAGCCCGTGCGGCGCGGCGATCGCGGCCTCCAGGGCCTCGGCCTGGCGCGCGGCGAAACCGAGCGCCGGCAGCGACAGATCGGCCGGCAGCGTGTCGAGGCGCCGCAGCACGAGCTTCTCGCCGTGCAGCGTGGGCAGCGAGCTGACCCGGTAGTCGCCCGTCACGCCATGGCCGAGCGCGATTCGCAGCCGGCCGTCCTGGGGGACGCGGCGTTCCGCGATGTCCATCCGCGCCAACACCTTCAGGCGCGTGACCACGCCGTCGCGCAGATGCACGGGCGGGGCCGCGAACGGATGCAGCGCGCCGTCGATGCGCAGGCGCACGCGCCAGGCGCGTTCGGCCGCCTCGATATGGATGTCGGAGGCGTCGCGGCGTGCCGCCTCGTTCAGGATCTCGTTGACGAGCGCGACCACCGGTGCGTCGCCGGCCGGCGCGAGCCGGCCCGCCTCCGGGGAAAAGGGTGCGGAAGGTGTGGACACTTCGACCGGCCTTGCGACCGCCTGTTGATCACGATGCGGTGATCATCGCGCCGGCACGCGGCGGCCGGCAGTCGGCCGAACGGCCGGTGCGCGCACCGGCGGTGGCCGCAGCCGGCCTCGCGCGAGGCATGCGAGGCGAGCCGCCGGCCGTGGCGTCAGCGCAGCAGGCCGAGCACGCCGCGCGGCGCACGCGGCTTGAACAGCTTGACGGTGCGCACGGCCTGGTCGTCGCTGCGCATGACCTCGAGCATCACGTCGCCGATCTTCATGCAGACGTCGCCGTCGGGGATTTCCTCGAGCACTTCGAGGATGAGCCCGTTGAGCGTCTTCGGCCCCGTGGTCGGCAGGTTCAGGCTCAGCCAGCGGTTCAGCTCGCGCAGCGGCATGCTGCCGGCGACGATGCACTCGCCGTTCGCGTTCCAGCCGCCGCGCGAGCCGCCGCTGCGCGGCGTCGAGGTCGTGAATTCGCCGATCAGTTCCTCGATGATGTCTTCGGGCGTGACGAGCCCTTCGAGTTCACCGTATTCGTTGACGATCAGCGCGGTGCGCTGGCGGCTCTCCTGGAAATACTGCAGCTGCTGGAACACGGCGGTGCCGGACGGCACGTAGTACGGCTCGGCGAGCAGCCCGCGCAGCGTGTCGCGGTCGAACTCCTGGTTGCGCAGCGCCGTCAGCGTCTTGCGCACGTGCAGCACGCCGAGCACGCGGTCGATGTCGCCCTGGTAGACGATCAGCCGGTTGTGATAGCAGGTCTCGAGCTGGTGCAGGATCTCGTCGAGCGGCGCGTCGAAGTTCAGCGACTCGATCTGGCGGCGCGGGATCATCACGTCGTCGACGGTGATGTTCTCGAGATCGAACAGGTTCAGCAGGATGCTGCGGTGCTTGGTCGGCATGAAGCTGCCCGATTCGAGCACGATCGAGCGCAGTTCCTCGGGCGAGAGCCGCTGGTCGCGCCCGCTCTTCGTGTTGATGCGCAGCAGGCCCAGGGTGCCGTTCGCGAGCTGGTTGACGAGCCATACCACCGGCTTCATCGCGCGCATCAGCGGCGCGATCAGGAGGCTGGCCGGCAGCGCGATGCGCTCGGGATAGGTCGCGCCGACGATCTTCGGCGTGATCTCGGCGAACACGATGATCAGGAACGCGACGATCCCGGTGGCGATCGACAGCACCAGGTTGTCGTGGCCGAACGTGCGCAGCGCGATCGAGGTGGTCAGCACCGGGATGATCGTGTTGAACAGGTTGTTGCCGATCAGGATCACGCTGAGCAACTGGTCGGTGCGGGCCAGCAGGCGCTGCGTGGTTTTCGCGCCTAGCGCGTTCTTGCTCGCCAGCAGCTTGAGCCGATGGCGGTTGAGCGCCATCATGGCCGTTTCAGAGATGGAGAAGAAGCTGGAGCAGAGAAGCAGGACGAAGACGGCGCAGATTTGCGCCCATAAGGGAATGTGGTCCACGCGGATCGGGATCGGTGAGGGTCGGCAATGGGAATGACTATAGCAGAGGGTGGCGCGGTGCCCGGTGCCGCCCGTGTGTCGGACCTCCGATGGCCGGCGCGCCCCTGCAGGGGGCAAAAAAAAACCGCGCAACGTATGCGCGGTTTTTATAAATCTGGTCGGGGTGAGAGGATTCGAACCTCCGGCCTCTACGTCCCGAACGTAGCGCTCTACCAGGCTAAGCTACACCCCGATTTGGACTCTCACGCTACTTTAGTCTCTTTCAAGACTTTCGTGTCGTCGAGTAAGAACATAATTCTAGCAGCGAGTTTTTGAAAATGGAAGAGGGGAAAGAAAAAATTGCATCGGCCGCCGCCTGCGCTTCCTGACGCGCGCATTCCAGCGTGTGATCGAGCGCGCCCGAGCGCGTGATCGCGTCGAAGATCGTATCGAAGCGATCGGTGCCGCCCTGCTCGATGGCCTCGCGTGCGAGCGTCTGCTGCTCCGGCGTGCCGTGTTCGAGCAGATGGATCAGCGGCAGCGTCGGCTTGCCTTCGCGCAGGTCGTCGCCGGCGTTCTTGCCCATCGATTCGGCGGTACCAGCGTAGTCCAGCCAGTCGTCCATGATCTGGAACGCGGTGCCGATGCGGCGGCCGTATTCGGCGGCGGCGGCCTCGGTGCTCGCGTCGGCCCCGGCCAGCACCGCGCCCAGGCGCGCCGACGCCTCGAACAGCTTGGCCGTCTTGTAGCGGATCACCTGCATGTAGCGCGACTCGTCGACGTCGGCGTCATGCATGTTCAGCAGTTGCAGCACCTCGCCCTCGGAGATGATCGTGGTGGCTTCCGAGAGGATCTCCATCACGCGCATCTTGCCGACGCCCACCATCATCTCGAACGAGCGCGAGTAGAGGTAATCGCCGACCAGCACGCTGGCCGCGTTGCCGAACAGCGCGTTGGCGGTCTTGCGGCCGCGCCGCAACTCCGATTCGTCGACCACGTCGTCGTGCAGCAGCGTGGCCGTGTGAATGAACTCGACGACGGCGGCCAGCGTGTGCCGGTGGCTCGAGCCGTCACCGAGCGCGCCCGCGACGAGCAGCAGCAACGCCGGCCGCAGTCGCTTGCCGCCCGCGCCGATGATGTATTCGGCAATCTGGTTGATCAGCAGCACGTCGGACGACAGGCTCTGCCGGATGACGCGGTTGATCTGCTCCATATCGTCGGCGATCGGAGCCAACAGTTGCGCGGCGCTAAGGGAAGGGGAGGCAGTGGACGACATGATCATGGAATTGGGTAGTGCGCGGGATTATAAGGTGATTCGACGCCGCGCCGGGCCGAAGCTTGGCGGATGGGCGGTTTTGACCGGGCGCGGCGCGGCGCCCGGGCGATGCGCCCGCTTCGCCTGCTCGTGTGGCGCCGTTGCCCCGCACTGGATCGCGGCGGATCGCCCGCGCCGCCTGCCTGTCGGCGGGGTCGTATCGCGCGGGGCCGTCGCGGATCGGCTTCGTCAATAGGCTTTGACCAACCTGCTAACTCTCTGTATAATCACGCGTTTTCCGTGCGCGGTGCACGGGGAAACAGATCTAGAGTGAGGTTTGCAATGTACGCGGTCATAAAAACCGGTGGCAAGCAGTACAAGGTTGCCGTCGGCGAAAAACTGAAAGTAGAACAGATACCGGCAGACATTGACGCAGAAATCACGCTCGACCAGGTTCTCGCAGTGGGCGAAGGCGAATCGATTCAGTTCGGTACGCCGCTGGTCAGTGGGGCTTCCGTCAAGGCTACCGTTGTGTCGCACGGTCGTCATGCCAAGGTCACCATCTTCAAGATGCGTCGCCGGAAGCACTACCAAAAGCACGGCGGCCACCGCCAGAACTACACCGAACTGCGCATCGACGCGATCAACGCGTAAGCGCAACGGGCAAGGAGCTATCAAATGGCACACAAAAAGGCAGGCGGGTCTTCCCGCAACGGCCGCGACTCCGAGTCGAAGCGCCTCGGCGTGAAGGTGTACGGCGGCCAGGCAATCAACGCCGGCGGCATCATCGTGCGTCAACGCGGCACGCGCATGCACCCGGGCGATAACGTCGGCATCGGCAAGGACCACACGCTGTTCGCGCTGGTCGACGGCTACGTCAAGTTCGCCACGAAGGGCGCGGACAAGAAGCACACGGTTATCGTCGTTCCGGCCGCCGCGTAAGCTTCGCGCAGGCACGGGCTGCATAGCCGGAAAGGCCCCGCGGCGACGCGGGGCCTTTTCTTTTGCGCGTCGCCGCGCGCCGTTCCGATCCGGGCCGGCGCGGCAACCTGGCCGCACGGCCGATTGGTCAAGCGCGGCGCCACGCGGCACAATATTGGATCAATTCAGGCGGAGCTTGACGGATGAAGTTCATTGACGAAGCGCGAATCGAGGTCATCGCCGGCGACGGAGGCGATGGCAGCGCGTCGATGCGCCGCGAGAAGTTCGTTCCGTTCGGCGGGCCGGACGGCGGCGACGGCGGCCGGGGCGGCAGCGTCTACGCGGTCGCGGATCGCAACATCAACACGCTGATCGATTATCGATACGCGAAGAAGCACCTGGCGCGCAACGGCGAGAACGGCCGCGGCTCCGACTGCTATGGCAAGGGCGGCGACGACATCACGCTGCGCATGCCGGTCGGCACCGTCATCACCGACCTGGACACGGGCGAACTGATCGCCGACCTGACCGAGCACGAGCAGAAGGTGCTCGTCGCGCAGGGCGGCGCGGGCGGCCTCGGCAACCTGCACTTCAAGTCGAGCACGAACCGCGCGCCGCGCCAGAAGACCGAAGGCAAGCCCGGCGAGCGCCGCATGCTGCGGCTCGAGCTCAAGGTGCTGGCCGATGTCGGCCTGCTCGGCATGCCGAATGCGGGCAAGTCCACCTTCATCTCGTCGGTGTCGAACGCGAAGCCGAAGATCGCCGACTACCCGTTCACGACGCTCGCGCCGAATCTCGGCGTGGTGCGCGTGGGGCCGAGCAAGAGCTTCGTGATCGCCGACATTCCGGGCCTGATCGAAGGCGCCGCCGAGGGCGCGGGCCTCGGCCACCAGTTCCTGCGCCACCTCCAGCGCACCGGCGTGCTGCTGCATCTGGTCGATCTGGCGCCGTTCGACGAAGGTGTCGATCCCGTGGCGGAAGCGACGGCGATCGTCGGCGAACTGCGCAAGTACGATGAAGCGCTCTACCAGAAGCCGCGCTGGCTCGTGCTGAACAAGCTCGACATGGTGCCGGAGGACGAACGCGCCGCGCGTGTTGCCGATTTCGTCAGCCGCTTCGGCTGGGACGGCCCGGTGTTCGAGATTTCCGCACTGACGGGGCAGGGCTGCGAGAACCTCGTCTATGCCGTCTATGACTACCTCGTCGAGCATTCGGACGCGCATCGCGCCTCCGAGGCCGAGGACCTGGCCGCCGACGTGCGCTTTCGCGACGCCCCCGCGCCGGGTGGCGGCGAGGCGCCGCCGGAGCCCGAAGCCGGCGACTGAACCGGCCGCCGGGCCATTAACCGGGCTTGGCCGACGCGGCATCCGAACCGGCGCGTGCCTCGGCCGATGGACGGCGAGCCCGCGCCGGCGCCGGTCCGACATGCGGCGCGCTTGCGTTCGCCGCACCCCGATTTCCTTGCGCTGCACTGACAGGAGTTCGCGCACGATGCGTTCGATCATCGCCGATGCGAAGCGATTGGTTGTGAAGGTGGGTTCCAGCCTCGTCACCAACGACGGGCGCGGGCTCGATCATGCGGCGATCGGCCGTTGGGCCGCGCAGATCGCGGCATTGCGCAACGCCGGCAAGGAGGTCGTGCTGGTCAGTTCCGGCGCGATTGCCGAGGGTATGCAGCGGCTCGGCTGGAGCAAGCGGCCGCGCGAGATCGACGAACTGCAGGCCGCGGCCGCGGTGGGGCAGATGGGGCTCGCGCAGGTCTACGAGAGCCGCTTCGCCGAGCATGGCATCCGTACCGCGCAGATCCTGCTCACGCATGCCGATCTGGCAGACCGCGAACGCTACCTGAACGCACGTTCGACGCTGCTCACGCTGCTGCGCCTCGGTGTCGTGCCGATCATCAACGAGAACGACACGGTCGTCACCGACGAAATCAAGTTCGGCGACAACGACACGCTCGGCGCGCTCGTCGCTAATCTCATCGAAGGCGATGCGCTCGTGATCCTGACCGACCAGACCGGCCTTTTTACCGCCGATCCGCGCAAGGACCCGGCTGCCACGCTGGTACGCGAGGCCGATGCCGGCGCCGCCGAACTCGAGGCGATGGCGGGCGGCGCCGGCTCGAGCCTCGGCCGCGGCGGCATGCTGACCAAGATTCTCGCCGCCAAGCGCGCCGCGCACAGCGGCGCGAACACGGTGATCGCGAGCGGGCGCGAGGCCGAGGTGCTGGTGCGGCTTGCGCAAGGCGAGGCGATCGGCACGCAGCTGATTGCCCGCACCGCGCGGATGGCCGCGCGCAAGCAGTGGATGGCCGATCATCTGCAGGTGCGCGGCCACGTCGTCATCGATGCCGGCGCGGTCGAGAAGCTGACTGCCGGCGGCAAGAGCCTGCTGCCGATCGGCATCGTCGCGGTGCACGGCGTGTTCGCGCGCGGCGAGGTGATCGCCTGCGTGGACGGCGCGGGGCGCGAGATCGCGCGCGGCCTCACGAATTACAGCAGCGCCGAGACCAAGCTGATCCAGCGCAGGCCGAGCGGCGAGATCGAAACCGTGCTCGGCTACATGCTCGAGCCGGAACTGATCCACCGCGACAATCTCGTGTTGATCTGACGCAGGGTGCGTCCGGACCCTGACGGCAAAAAGCCCGCGTCGCAAGATCGCGGGCTTTTCGTTTTGCTGACCGTGCGCCGCGGCGCGGCCGCGTCAGCGCACCTGCTGGTTCAGGATCGTGCGATGGGCGCGCAGGTTGTCGATGATCGTGCCGGCCTTCGCGGCGGGCATCTTGTTCGAGCAGAAGTAATCCTGATAGAGCGCCGCGCGGTACGCATTCAGGTTGCCGTTCTCGATGCGCCGCCAGTCGGTCGCGACCGTGCGGTCCCAGCCGTCGTGGTCGGCGTTGAGCGCCGCGTACTGGCGCCATTCGTAAGTGTCGCAGCGGATGCCTTCGTAGATCACGTTGCGCGCGCCGGCCGGGCTCGTGATCACCGAGGTGTAGCGCACGATGCCGTCGCTGCCGACGGAAATCGACTTGTCATCGACGAAAAACTTGAGCGGCGAGTTCTGTGAGACCTCGAACGGCAGCAGGTTCGACGGCTGCGGCAGCGGCGGCAGCGTATCCACGGGGTTCTCGCGCCAGGTCGGCTGGCGGTCGAGTAGATAGACGAAGGCGCTGTCGTCCTTGTTGGACGGCTGGCTGGGCGATTTCGAATGGGCGCAGCCGGCCAGGGCGGCAACCGCGGCAAACGACGCCGCGGCAAAAGCGAGTGATTTCAAATTGCACACCTCGAAAAAAGGGCGCGGCAAATGCTGCCGCGCCCGGACATGCTTGATTTTCCTACCCGGTCGGCCGGATCTCAGTCGCGCAGCAGAAAGCTGCCCGGTGCTTCGTCGTACGGGCTCGCACCCGGCTCGACCTCCGAGCAGATCTGCGACGGATCGACCGGCTGGACGCCGATCACGCGGGGGTAGCGCGTCGGCCGCGCCACCCGCGCCTTGTTGTCGGGCCGCTGCGCCGGTCGGCGCAGGAACCGCGACAACTCCGTCAACGCCAACTGATACACATCCCGCTTGAACTCGATCACCGCGTCGAGCGGCACCCAGTACTCGTTCCAGCGCCAGGCGTCGAACTCCGGGTGGTCGGTTGCGCGCAAGCAAATGTCGCAGTCGCGTCCGACCATCCGCAGCAGAAACCAGATCTGCTTCTGTCCGCGATAATGCCCGCGGACCTCGCGCTTGATGAACTTGTCAGGCACCTCGTAACGCAACCAGTCGCGCGTGCGACCGATGATCTTGACGTGCTCCGGCAGCAGACCGGTTTCCTCGTGCAATTCCCGGAACATCGCCTGCATCGGGGTCTCACCATACTTGATGCCCCCTTGCGGGAATTGCCAGGAATGTTCACGAAGCCGCTTGCCCCAAAACACCTCATTGCGCGCGTTCAGCAGGATGATGCCGACGTTCGGGCGAAAGCCTTCACGATCCAGCATACAACCACCTTCGAATCCTTTAAAATTGCTTTGATTATAAACAGATAACGGGCGCCGCGCACCGCAATGGGCAGAATCTCGGCAGGCGCGGCGGCTACACTGTCCCCGATTCGTCTGCTACGTCATCTGCGGTGCAGCTTCGCCTTGCACGCAGCTTTCCATTACTTTTCGCTTTTTTCTGGCGGCCCGGATTGGGCCGCCGTTTCTGGAACTGTCCGCATGAAAGCCTCCCGTTTCTTTATCGGCACCTTGAAGGAAGCACCCGCCGACGCCGAGATCGTCAGTCACAAACTGATGGTGCGCGCCGGCATGATTCGCCGCATCGCCGGCGGCATCTACAACTATCTGCCGATCGGCCTGCGTTCGATCCGCAAGGTCGAGGCGATCGTGCGCGAGGAGATGAACCGGGCTGGCGCGATCGAACTGCTGATGCCCGCGGTGCAGCCGGCCGAGCTCTGGCAGGAGTCGGGGCGCTGGGAGCAGTACGGCCCGGAACTGCTGCGCTTCAAGGACCGCAAGGACAACGACTTCGTGATCGGGCCGACGCACGAGGAAGTCGTCACCGACATCGCGCGCAACCAGATCAAGAGCTACCGGCAGATGCCGGTGAATTTCTACCAGATCCAGACCAAGTTCCGCGACGAGATCCGGCCGCGCTTCGGCGTGATGCGCGGCCGTGAATTCATCATGAAGGACGCGTACTCGTTCGACAAGGATCAGGCCGGCCTCAAGGAGTCGTATCGCAAGATGTACGACGCCTATGTGCGCGTGTTCACGCGCATCGGCCTGGAGTTCCGCGCGGTCGCGGCCGACAACGGCTCGATCGGCGGCAGCGGCTCGCACGAATTCCACGTGATTGCCGACACCGGCGAGGACGCGATCGCCTACTGTCCGACTTCCGACTTCGCCGCCAACGTCGAGGCCGCCGAGGCGCTGCCGCTGTTGGCGAGCCGCGCGGCGCCGGCCGAGGCGATGGCGAAGGTGGCGACGCCGGGCAAGGCGAAGTGCGAGGCGGTGGCCGAGCTGCTGAACATCCCGCTCGAGCGCACCATCAAGTCGATCGTCCTCGCCACCGAGAACGAGGGCGCCGAGCCGACCATCTGGCTGCTGATGCTGCGCGGCGACCACGACCTCAACGAGATCAAGGCCGCCAAGCAGCCCGGCCTGGCCGGCTACCGGATGGCCAGCGAGGCCGAGATCGTCGAATGGTTCGGCACGCCGCCGGGCTACCTGGGCCCGGTCGGCACGAAGAAGCCGGTCAAGGTGATCGCCGACCGCACGGTGGCGAACATGAGCGATTTCGTGGTCGGCGCGAACGAGGTCGACTACCACATCGCTGGCGTGAACTGGGGCCGGGATCTCCCGGAGCCGGTGGTTGCCGATCTGCGCAACGTGAAAAAGGGCGATCCGTCGCCGGATGGCAAGGGCGTGATCGACATCTGCCGCGGCATCGAGGTCGGCCATGTGTTCCAGCTCGGCACCAAGTATTCGAAGGCGCTGGGCGCGACCTTCCTGGACGAGGGCGGCAAGCCCCAGCCGATGGAAATGGGCTGCTACGGCATCGGCGTGACGCGGATCCTCGGCGCGGCGATCGAACAGAACTTCGACGACAGGGGGATCATCTGGCCCGAGGCGATCGCGCCGTTCGAGGTCGTGCTTTGCCCGATGGGCTATGACCGCAGCGAGCTGGTGCGCGAGACGGCCGACCAGCTTTACGCGGCGCTGTCGGCGGCCGGCATCGATGTGATCCTCGACGATCGCGGCGAGCGTCCCGGCGTGATGTTCGCCGACTGGGAGTTGATCGGCGTGCCGCATCGTCTCGTGATCGGCGAGCGCGGCCTGAAGGACGGCAAGATCGAGTACCAGGGCCGGCGCGACACGGAGGCCACGCTGCTGCCGGCCGACGGCGCGGCTGCGACCGTGATCGAGACGGTCCGCGCGGCGCTCGCGCGCTGATGCCGTGAAGGCGGCGGGCGGGACGGCGCGATGCCGAGCGGAATCGCAACCGGGGCAGGGGGGCCGATAGCGGATGGAATATAACTTCATGTCGGCCACCGTGCTGCTGCTGCTGATCACCGATCCGCTCGGCAACATTCCGCTGTTCATCGCCGCGCTGCGCGACGTGCCGGGCGAGCGGCGCGTGCGCGTGATCCTGCGCGAGGTGGCGATCGCGTTCGTGATCCTGCTCGTGTTCATGGTGGTGGGCGACCGCTTCCTGCGCATGATGAGCCTGACCGATCTGTCGCTGCGCATCGGCGGCGGGATCGTGCTGTTCCTGATCGCGCTGAGGATGATCTTCCCGCATCCGGACGGCGCCTTCGGCAGCGATCCGCGCGCCGGCGGCGAGCCTTTCATCGTGCCGCTCGCGATTCCGGCGCTGGCCGGCCCCTCGGCGCTCGCCACCGTAATGCTGCTGACCTCGCAGGCGCCGGGCAAGACGGTCGAATGGATCGGCGCGCTGACGGTCACGATGCTGGTCTGCGCGACGGTGCTGGTGCTCGCGGGGCGGATCCAGAGCTGGCTCGGCGAGCGCACGGTGATGGCGTTCGAGCGGCTGATGGGCCTCGTGCTCGTCGCGATCTCGGTGGAGATGATCCTGGCGGGGATTCGTGCGTTCTCGCACCAGCTGTAAGGTTCCGCCTCGGCCTGCCGGCGCAAGAAAAAAACGGCTCGCGTAGTGCTACGCGAGCCGTTTTGCTATTGGGCGCCGCCGGGCACGCCCGAGGGTGCCAGGCTGGCGGAAGCTCAGGCCTCGGCCGTCAGCGCGCGGATGGTGGGCAGGTTGCGCCAGTAGCCCTTCGCGTCCATCCCGCAGCCGAACACGTAGCGATCCGGCACCGAGAATCCGCAGAAATCGGGGCGCAGCGGCTTGGGCTTGGTGAGCGTCTTCTCGCAGAGCACGGCCGACAGGAAGCGCTTGGCGCCCATCTCGAGGATCCGGTCACGGATCGCGGCCATCGTCTCGCCTTCGTCGAGGATATCGTCGAGCACGATCACGATGCGGTCCTTGACCGACTCGCGCGGGGCCACGCGCCAGTGCATCTCGGGGCTGCCCTGGGTGGTGTTGCGGTAGCGCGTCAGATGGATGTAGTCGAACTCGAGCGGGAAATCGAGGTGCGGCAGCAGCATGCCGGTGAACACGGCGGCGCCGCCCATCACCGACAGCACGAGCGGAAACGCCTCGCCGATTTCGTCGCGGATCGCCGCAGCCATCCGGCCGATCGAGGCGCTGACCTCGTCGGCGGAGACGATCTGTTCGGAATGCTGGAATATATGGAGGGCTTCTTCGCGATTCATGAGCTGTGGCGTGCGATCCGGGTCAGTCGAAAGCCGCGGTGAATGGACTCGCGGCGGGGCGCCCCGACAATGCGGGGCAGCGGGCGATGCGCCATTAGGATATACCGTGCACCGCGCCGCGTGGGGCGTCGAAAAATTAACGCAGGCCGGGCATCATGCCCTTGAGACCGCGCATCATCTTCTGCATGTTGCCGCCCTTGAGCTTCTTCATCATCGTGCGCATCTGATCGTACTGGTTCAGCATCCGGTTGACTTCCTGCACCGGCACGCCCGCGCCGGCCGCGATGCGGCGCTTGCGGGTGGCCTTGATCAGGTCGGGCTTGGCGCGTTCGGCCGGCGTCATCGAGTTGATGATGCCCTCCATGCGGCGGATCTGCTTCTCGGCGTGGCCCATGTCGGCGCCCGCGGCGGCCTGCTGGAATTGCGCGGGCAGCTTGTCCATCAGCGACGACAGGCCGCCCATGTTCTTCATCTGCGAGATCTGCGCGCGGAAATCGTTGAGGTCGAAGTCGCCGCCTTTCTTGACCTTGTCGGCGAGCTTCTGCGCGGCCTGCACGTCAACGCCGCGCTGCGCCTCCTCAACCAGCGCGAGAATGTCGCCCATGCCGAGGATCCGGTTCGCCATCCGATCCGGATGGAACACTTCCAGCCCGTCGAGCTTCTCGGCCACGCCGACGAACTTGATCGGCTTGCCGGTGATGCTGCGCACCGACAGCGCCGCGCCGCCGCGCGAATCGCCGTCGAGCTTGGTCAGCACCACGCCGGTGAGCGGCAGCGCGTCGTTGAACGCCTTCGCGGTGTTGACGGCATCCTGGCCCAGCATCGCGTCGACCACGAACAGCGTCTCGGCGGGATTGATCGCGGCGTGCAGCTCGGCGATCTCCTTCATCATCGCCTCGTCGATGCCGAGCCGGCCGGCCGTGTCGACGATCAGCACGTCGTGATAATGGCGCCTCGCCCAGTCGAGCGCGGCGCGCGCGATCTCGACGGGCTTCTGTTCCGGCGTGGAGGGGAAGAAATCGGCACCGACCTGCTCGCTGACCGTTTTCAGCTGCGCGATCGCGGCGGGGCGATAGACGTCGCACGAGACCGTCAGGACTTTCTTCTTCTGCTTCTCGCGCAGCAGCTTGGCGAGCTTGCCGACCGTGGTGGTCTTGCCGGCGCCCTGCAGGCCGGCCATCAGGATGATCGCCGGCGGCGTGACGGCCAGGTTCAGCTCGACGGCCTTGCCCTCGTAGTCGCCGCCGATCACGGCGGTCAGCTCCTTCTGCACCACGCCGACGAGTGCCTGACCCGGCGAGAGCGAGCTGATCACTTCCTCGCCGAGGGCCTTTTCCTTGACCTTCGCGATGAACTCGCGGACCACGGGCAGCGCGACGTCGGCCTCGAGCAGCGCGAGCCGGACCTCGCGCAGCATCTCCTGCGTGTTGGCTTCGGTGAGACGGGCTTCGCCGCGCAGCGTCTTGACGACGCGCGCCATCCGTTGGGTGAGATTGTCGAGCATGGGGAGCGATGGACAGTGGGGCCCGAAGGCGCGCGTGCTATATATTGACAGCCGTCGCGTGCAAGGGGCCTAGTGTAAACTTCGAACATGGATATTGTACTGTATGCCCTCACCGCGCTCCTGTACGGCGGCCTGGCCGTCGCGGGATGGCGGGCGCACCGTTCCGGCCTCGTGCAGCCGCTCGCCGCGAGCGTGCCGCCGGTGCCGGGCGAGCCCGGCGCGCCGGCCACCGCCGTGGGTGGTGCGGACCGCGCGTTGTTGTTCGCCGCGCTGCTCGCGCATGGCGTGCTGCTGCATGCCACGATCTTTCCGCACGATGCAATGGTGTTCGGCTTCGCGTTCGCGCTCTCGGCGATGTTCTGGCTCGGCGCGGGTATCTATTGGATCGAGAGCTTCTTCTTTCCGCTCGACGGCCTGCGCCTGCTGGTGCTGCCGCTGGCCTGCCTCGCCTCGCTGCTGCCGCTCGTGTTCGGCGGCGTGCGGGTGCTGCCCTATGCCGCCGCGCCGCTGTTCAAGATGCACTTCCTGATCGCGAACATCGCCTATGGCTTGTTCGTGATCGCGGCCCTGCACGCGGTGCTGATGCTGATGACCGAGCGGCGTCTGCAGGCGCTGCGGCAGGGCGGCAGGATCGGCTCGGCGGGCGTGTTGACGAGCTGGCTCGAAACGCTGCCGCCGCTGCTCACGCTCGAGAAGCTGCTGTTCCGCCTGATCGGCGCCGGCTTCGTGCTGCTCACGCTGACGCTCGCCTCGGGCATCCTGTTCAGCGAGCAGGTCGATGCGCGCGCTTTGCGCTTCGACCATAAGACGGTGTTCGCGATCCTCTCGTGGTGCATGTTCGGCGGTATTCTTGTCGCGCGTCGGCTGTCCGGCTGGCGCGGGCGCGGCGCCGCGCGCTGGGTGCTCGCCTCGTTCGGCGCGCTGCTGCTCGCCTACGTCGGCAGCCGTTTCGTGCTCGAGGTGCTGCTGCACCGTCCCGTGGTCTGATGGTCTCAAAGCGATGCGTAACCTTCTGCTGTTGATTCTCCTGTTCATTGCCGGCTCCTGGGTCTCGCGCAAGCTGCGTCAGGCGCAGGAGCGCGCGAATCGCGGCGGCGGTGGCGCGCCTGGCCAGGGCGGCCCGCGTCCGTCGGCGGCCCGCACGCCCTCGCTGCCCGAGCCGATGGTACGCTGCGCGTTGTGCGGCGTGCACACGCCGAAGGGCGATGCGGTCGAGGCCGGCGGCGACTACTTCTGCAGTCGCGAGCACGCGGCCCGTCACGCGGCGGCCGCGCGCGACGCGCAATGAGCGAGGTGCTCGAGGTCGGCGCCGATGGCTGGCTGCCTGGCGCCCGCCACGCGCCGTCGCCGAATCACGAGGCGCGGCCGGCGGGCGTGGTGCCGACCCTGGTGGTAGTCCACAACATCAGCCTGCCGCCCGGCGAGTTCGGCGGCGAGGCGATCGTCGCACTGTTCCAGAACCGGCTCGACTGCGACGCGCACCCCTATTACGACCTGAACCTGCGCGGGCTGCGCGTATCGGCGCATTTCCTGATCGCGCGCGACGGTGAACTGATCCAGTTCGTGTCCTGCGAGGCGCGTGCCTGGCACGCCGGCATCTCGACCTTTCTCGGCCGCGAGCGCTGCAACGACTTCTCGATCGGCATCGAGCTCGAGGGCACCGACGACCTGCCGTTCGAGCCCGCCCAATATGTGACACTCGCGGCACTCGTGCGCGCGCTCGCGGCCCGCTATCCGATCGAGGCGGTCGCCGGTCATGCGGACATCGCGCCGGGCCGCAAGACCGACCCCGGTCCGCACTTCGATTGGCAACGGCTGGCAGCCGATGCCGGCCTGCCGCCCCGATACTTTCCTTATCGTCGGTAACAGGCGCGGCGTTCGAGCGCGTCGCGCCGACGCTGGGCGGCACGGGACGGCGCGATCCTTTGCCCCGTCTGCACTCGCCTGATGTCAAGCCAAATCGCGCCGGGCGGGGCCAAATTTTCCATTTTGAGATAGCTCGATCGTCCACTATACTTGGTGCCAGTTGACGGGTTACTCACTAGATATAGTGTTCGGAGGGCGGGCGCTTTCAGGCGATCCGCTCCGGCCGGCAGGTGATGCCGGGAAACTCGCGGCGCGGTGTCCGGCCAGGCCCGGCACGCTGCAGCGCAAGCAGACACGAGCGGCAAGGGACGCGATACGCATGACGAAAGCAGACGTCGAATCATCGCTATCGCGTGGCCCGTGCCGCTTTTGCGTTCTGCGGTAGGCGCCCCAGCGCGCGCGTTAATCGTTCATATCCGCGGATCTCTCCGCACCATCCAGCACCAGGAGCTTTGCACATGCAAACGACCGACACCGGGACGTCCCAATTCGAGAGC
Organism: Burkholderia glumae LMG 2196 = ATCC 33617; assembly: GCF_000960995.1. Classification (NCBI taxonomy): domain Bacteria; kingdom Pseudomonadati; phylum Pseudomonadota; class Betaproteobacteria; order Burkholderiales; family Burkholderiaceae; genus Burkholderia; species Burkholderia glumae. Next base: position 1,544,433 of record NZ_CP009435.1, read on the forward strand.
GCCCAGAGCCGCCCTCTTGGCACGGCTTCGCAGGGCGCGCCCGCGCTCGCGCCGCAGGCGACGTTCGCCGACTACAAGGTGATCCGCCGCAACGGCAGCGTGGTGGCTTTCGAGCCCTCGAAGATCGCGATCGCCGTGACGAAGGCGTTCCTCGCGGTCAACGGCGGCCAGGGCGCCGCGTCGGCACGCGTGCGCGAGCTCGTCGAGCAGCTCACGCAGAGCGTGGTGCGCGCGCTCGTGCGCAGCCGCCCGAACGGCGGCACGTTCCATATCGAGGACATTCAGGATCAGGTCGAACTCGCGCTGATGCGCGGCGGCGAGCACAACGTCGCGCGCGCCTACGTGCTGTACCGCGAGAAGCGCCATCTCGAGCGCGCCCACTCCGATGCCCCGGCCGATGCGCCGGCGGGCGCGGCCGGCATCAACGTGACCGACGCCGGCGTCACGCGTCCGCTCGACATGGGGGCGCTGCGCGGCCTGATCGCCTCGGCCTGCGAAGGGCTCGGCAGTGCCGTGAACCCGGATCCGATCGTCGCCGAGACGGTGAAGAACCTCTACGACGGCGTACCGATGAGCCAGGTCTACGACTCGGCGATCCTGGCCGCGCGCACCATGATCGAGAAGGACCCGGCCTACAGCCAGGTGACGGCACGCATCCTGCTGCACACGATCCGCCGCGAGATCCTCGGCGAGGAAGTCTCGCAGGGCGAGATGCAGGCGCGCTACGCCGAATACTTCCCGCAGTTCCTGAAGCGCGGCGTCGAAGCCGAGCTGCTCGACGACAAGCTGCTGCAATTCGATCTGGTGCGCCTGGGCGAGGCGCTCGACGCGGGCCGCGACCTGCAGTTCGGCTACCTCGGCCTGCAGACGCTGTACGACCGCTACTTCCTGCATGTCGACGGCACGCGTATCGAAATGCCGCAGGCGTTCTTCATGCGCGTCGCGATGGGCCTGGCGCTGAACGAGATCGACCGCGAAGCGCGCGCGATCGAGTTCTACCACGTACTGTCGAGCTTCGACTTCATGAGCTCGACGCCGACGCTGTTCAATTCGGGCACGCGCCGTTCGCAGCTGTCGTCGTGCTACCTGACGACGGTCGCCGACGATCTCGACGGCATTTATGAAGCGCTGAAGGAAAACGCGCTGCTCTCGAAGTTCGCGGGCGGCCTCGGCAACGACTGGACGCGCGTGCGTGCGCTCGGTTCGCATATCAAGGGCACGAACGGTAAATCGCAGGGCGTCGTGCCGTTCCTGAAGGTCGTCAACGACACGGCGGTGGCCGTGAATCAGGGCGGCAAGCGCAAGGGCGCCGTCTGCGCGTACCTCGAAACCTGGCACCTCGACATCGAGGAATTCCTGGAGCTGCGCAAGAACACCGGCGACGACCGCCGCCGCACTCACGACATGAACACGGCGAACTGGATTCCCGACCTGTTCATGAAGCGCGTGATGGAGGGCGCCGACTGGACGCTGTTCTCGCCGTCCACCTGCCCGGACCTGCACGACAAGTTCGGCGCCGAGTTCGAGGCCGCCTACCTCGGCTACGAGGAGAAGGTCGCGCGCGGCGAGCTGAAGCTGTTCAAGAAGATCCCGGCGCAGCAGCTCTGGCGCAAGATGCTCGGCATGCTGTTCGAGACCGGCCACCCCTGGATCACGTTCAAGGACCCCTGCAACGTGCGTTCGCCGCAGCAGCACGTCGGCGTGGTCCACTCGTCGAACCTCTGCACCGAAATCACGCTGAACACGAGCGACTCCGAGATCGCGGTCTGCAACCTCGGTTCGGTCAACCTCGTCGCGCATCTCGTCAAGCAGGCCGACGGCAGCTACGCGCTCGACCACGACAAGCTCAAGCGCACGGTCAGTGTGGCAATGCGCATGCTCGACAACGTCATCGACATCAATTATTACGCGGTCGCGAAGGCGCGTAACTCGAACCTCAAGCACCGTCCGGTCGGCCTCGGCATCATGGGCTTCCAGGACTGCCTGCACCTGCTGCGCACGCCGTTCTCGTCGGACGCGGCGGTCGAGTTCGCCGACCGTTCGATGGAAGCGGTCTGCTACTACGCCTACTGGGCCTCGACCGAGCTGTCAGAGGAGCGCGGCCGCTACTCGAGCTACCGCGGCTCGCTGTGGGATCGCGGCATCCTCCCGCAGGACACCCTGAAGCTGCTCGAGGAGGCACGCGGCGGCTATGTCGAGGTCGACATGAGCAGCTCGCTCGACTGGACGTCGCTGCGCGAGCGGATCTCGCTGCACGGCATGCGCAACTCGAACTGCATCGCGATCGCGCCGACCGCCACCATCTCGAACATCATCGGCGTCTCGCCGTGCATCGAGCCGACCTTCCAGAACCTGTTCGTGAAGTCGAACCTGTCGGGCGAGTTCACGGTGGTCAACGAGTACCTGGTGCGCGACCTGAAGGAACGTGGCCTATGGGACGAGGTGATGGTCGCCGACCTGAAGTACTTCGACGGCATGCTCTCGCGCATCGACCGGATTCCGTCGGACCTGCGCGCGATCTACGCCACCGCGTTCGAAGTCGATCCGAAGTGGCTGGTCGAGGCCGCCTCGCGCCGTCAGAAATGGATCGACCAGGCCCAGTCGCTCAACATCTTCATGGCGGGCGCGTCGGGCAAGAAGCTCGATGAAATCTACAAGCTCGCCTGGGTGCGCGGCCTGAAGACCACCTACTACCTGCGCACGATGGCGGCCACGCACGTCGAGAAGTCGACGGTCGCGCACGGCGCGCTGAACGCGGTGCCGTCGGGCGACGGCGGCGCGGGTGGCGGCGCGGGTGGCGGGGCGGCGGGCGGCGCGCATGGCGCGGCCGGCGGCTTCGGCGCGGCGGGCGGCGCGGGCTCGGGCGTGCTCAACGCGGCACCGGCAGCCGAGGCGGAGATCGCGGTCGACGGTCCGGTCTGCATGATGCGTCCGGGCGATCCGGGCTTCGAGGAATGCGAGGCTTGCCAGTAACCACGGCCGGCACGTGACGAACGCGGCGCGCGCAACCGGCATCGACGGTTGCACTGCGTGTCGCGGTCGACTACAAAACGGATAAGGAATCCGTACTTTGGCCGCCTCGCGACGCGCTTCGCGAATGCCGGCAACGCGGGTGCTTCGAGCGAGATCGCCGCATCCGCGAAGATCATCGTTCGACACGCCGATCACATCGCACCACACGCGAGCGGCAGGTCGCGATCGAATCCGCGCTGCGCAAAGTGTTGTATCGAGGTCGCAACGCGAATCGAAAAAAGGAATTTTCGTGAGCGAACCCTTTTATCGCTCATGAAAAGATGGTACAAACCGTTCTAAATTGATGGTGAGAATTTATGCTCAATTGGGATGACGAGAAGACGGCCGTAACTCCCGCGAGCGGAGCGCAGCACAACGCGATGCGCGCTCCCGCAGGAATGGCTGTCGGAGTGCAGGCCGCGACGCCTGCCGCTCATCAGGCTCCGTCGGCGCGCGACATTTTCGAAGGTGACCTCGCGGTCGCGCCGCATGCTTCGGCGGCGGCCGCCGTCGCCGGCGCGCAGGAACGGGTCAATATCGCCGACAAGCGCATCATCAACGGCAAGACCGATGTCAATCAGTTGGTGCCGTTCAAGTACAAGTGGGCGTGGGAAAAGTATCTGGCCGGTTGCGCGAACCACTGGATGCCGCAGGAAATCAACATGTCCCGCGACATCGCGCTGTGGAAGGACCCGAACGGGCTGACCGAGGACGAGCGCCGCATCGTCAGGCGCAATCTGGGTTTCTTCGTCACCGCCGACTCGCTCGCCGCGAACAACATCGTACTGGGCACCTACCGCCACATCACGGCGCCCGAGTGCCGGCAGTTCCTGCTGCGCCAGGCGTTCGAGGAAGCGATCCACACCCACGCCTACCAGTACATCGTCGAATCGCTGGGCCTCGATGAGGGCGAGATCTTCAACGCCTATCACGAGGTCAGCTCGATTCGCGACAAGGACGAATTCCTGATCCCCTTCATCCATACGCTGACCGATCCGGCGTTCGTGACGGGTACCCAGGACGCGGACCAGAAGCTGCTGAAGTCGCTGATCGTATTCGCCTGCATCATGGAAGGCCTGTTCTTCTATGTCGGCTTCACGCAGATTCTCGCGCTCGGCCGCCAGAACAAGATGACGGGCGCCGCGGAGCAATACCAGTACATCCTGCGCGACGAGTCGATGCACTGCAATTTCGGCATCGACCTGATCAATCAGATCAAGCTCGAGAATCCGCATCTCTGGACGCCGGAGTTCCGCGCCGAGATCCGCGAACTGTTCAAGCGTGCCGTCGAGCTCGAGTATCGCTATGCTGAAGACACGATGCCGCGCGGCGTGCTGGGCCTGAACGCCGCGATGTTCAAGAGCTATCTGCGTTTCATCGCGAACCGCCGCTGCCAGCAGATCGGTCTCGACCCGCTGTACCCGAACGAGGAAAACCCGTTCCCGTGGATGAGCGAGATGATCGACCTGAAGAAGGAGCGGAACTTCTTCGAGACGCGGGTGATCGAGTATCAGACGGGCGGCGCGCTGTCCTGGGAGTAACCGGGCGCGACACCGAGGTAAGGATGAGAGCGCCGGGCGAGAGCCCGGCCCAAGGTTTAGGAGCAAGAACGCCTGATGCAAAGGATGGCCTGCGCCGACACGGCGCACCGACATGACAGGCACTTTGCGAACCCTTCAGTGGGATGGGCAAACTTCCCTCCGGAAAAGACGGCCGGCCATGTGGCTGCCGCCTTTATCAAGCGATTCGGGGCAACGGCGCAAAGCGCGCCGGCTGCCAACCTGATCTGGCGCGCAGTGTCGAAAGGCACGGCGCGCCTTACCGTATTCATTAGCGTAAGCGCCATTGCGAAGCGTACGCCGATGAATAGCCCGCTTCGTAGCGCGCGTCCTGAACCAGCGTCCGCGAGAAACGGGTTTTGACGAAGGGTGTGGTTTGAACTGACTCTCATCTGAACCTGAAGGAGTACATGATGGCACTTGCCAAGAAGAAACCGGCTGCCAAGAAGGCAGCAGCGAAGAAGGCGGCTCCGGTTGCCAAGAAGGCAGCGGCACCGGCGAAGAAGGCTGCCGTGAAGAAGGTCGCGGCCAAGAAGGTTGTCGCCAAGAAGGCGGCGGTGAAGAAGGTCGCGGCGAAGAAGGCGGCACCGGCCAAGAAGGCAGCGGTGAAGAAGGTCGCGGCAAAGAAGGTTGTCGCCAAGAAGGTCGCGGTGAAGAAGGTCGCGGCGAAGAAGGCGGCACCGGCCAAGAAGGCAGCGGTGAAGAAGGTCGCGGCGAAGAAGGTTGTCGCCAAGAAGGCGCCGGCTGCGAAGAAGGTTGCCGCGAAGAAGGTCGCCGTGAAGAAGGTGGCGGCGAAGAAGGCCGCGCCGGCGAAGAAGGCCGCCGTGAAGGCCGCCGCACCGGCGAAGAAGGCCGCTGCAAAGACGCCGGCACCGGCGAAGAAGGCACCGGCTGCGAAGAAGGCTGCACCGGCGAAGAAGGCGGCTGCCGCGAAGAAGGCAGCGCCTGCGACGACGACGGCATCGACGGCATCGGTCGCACCGGCATCGGGCGCGAAGTCGGCGCTGAACCCGGCAGCGGCATGGCCGTTCCCGACCAGCAGCCGTCCGTAATCGGCCGACCGCCCGATAAGCGTTTGCGCGCTCCGGCGCGTGAAGTCGTGCCGGGGCAGTGACTGCATCGGCACGATAGAATCCCGTCACCGGATGTCCGGCGGCGGGATTTTTTTTATGCGGCGCGCATTACAGGTTGGCAGGTTTCATGGCCGGAGCGCACACGCAAAAAAAACGCATACGCGAAACGAATCGCGTATGCGCTGGATATCGCGGCTCTTGCCGCGTGCTGAGGCCTCCTCGCTCAGTGCGTGACGCGGGTCACGCCGCCGCTCGACAACAGGCGGACGCGGTCACCTGCGCGGAATACTTCCGGTGTGGCGGCTTGCGTGATCGAGCGCAAGTCACCGTTGTCGAGGCGCACGGTGATTTCGACACCGTTCGCCGTACTCACGCCCTGGCCGATCGCATTGCCCGCCACGGCGCCGGCAATGCCGCCCGCGATCGCGGTCAGGATCGAGCCCCTGCCGCCTCCGATCGCGCTACCGGCCACGGCACCGAGTGCGCCACCGCCGAGCGTGCCGAGCGTCGAGCCGGCGCCGGTGTCGCTTTCGATGCGCACCGCGCGCACGCTCTCGACCGTGCCGAAGCGCACGGTCTGCTCGCGCTGCGTCTGGCTGGCGCTGTAGACATCGGCCGAGCCAGGCGGCGTGAAACAGCCGGTGAGCGACACCGAGGCCGCGAGCATCGCGGTGAGCGTGAGGGTTTTTCTGGTCAGCATGGGTAGTTCTCTCCAACGAGTCTCATTCGATACTGTAGCCGAACGCGCTCTGAAAGCGAGACAAGATTTCGGTCCGGCCGAGCAGGTAGGATTGCGGTCCTGAATGCGCGATCTTGATCGACCCCATCAGGCTCGCGAGGCGGCCGGTGGTTGCCCAGTCCAGCCCCTTCTCGATGCCGTAGAGCAGGCCGCCGCGGAAGGCGTCGCCGCAACCGGTCGGATCGACGATCTGTTCGGCCTTGACGACCGGGATCTGCTCGATGCCGTCGCGGTGGCGGATGGTGGCGCCATGCTCGCCGCGCGTAATGATCAGGGCCTGAACCCGGCTCGCGAGCTCGTCCTCCGACCAGCCCGTCTTGTCGCTTACCAGCTTGGCTTCGTAGTCGTTGACCGCCAGATAGGTGGCAAGTTCAATGCTGCGCCGCAGCGTCTCGCGGTCGAACAGCGGCAGGCCCTGGCCAGGATCGAACACGAACGGCACGCCGGCCTTCGCGAGCTCCTCGACGTGCTGGACCATGCCCTGGAAGCCGTCCGGGCCGATGATCGCGAGCCGGATGTCGCGCGCCTCGCCCGCATGGTTCAGGTGCGACTGCATCATCGCGCCCGGGTGGAAGGCGGTGATCTGGTTGTTGTCGAGATCGGTGGTGATCATCGCCTGCGCCGAGTGCGTGTCCGGCACCACTCGCACGTAGTCGCGCGCGAGGCCAAGCGAGTCGAAGCGGTCGAGGTAGAGCTGCCCGTCGATCGCGCCGAGCGTTCCCATCACGCGGGCGTCGCCACCGAGCGCGTGCAGCGCATAGGCGATGTTGCCGGCGCAGCCGCCGAACTCGCGCCGCATGGTCGGCACGAGGAAGCTCAGATTGATGAGGTGGACCTGATCGGGCAGGATGTGCTCCCGAAAGCGCCCCTCGAAGGTCATGATGTTGTCGTAGGCGATCGAACCGCAAATCAGCGTAGCCAAGATCGTTCCTGTTCAGAGTGTGAAGCGGTGCAAGGATGGGGGACGCGCGCGTCGCGATGGCCGCGCCGCGCGCGAGGTGCCGCCGGGTGCGCGACGCTTACTTCAGCGCGGCCAGCGCCGCGTCGTAGTTCGGCTCGTTCTTGATTTCGTCGACCAGTTCCGTGTAGATCACCTTGTCGTTCGCGTCGATCACCACCACGGCGCGCGCGGTCAGGCCGTTCAGCGGGCCGCTCGTCACGTCCACGCCGTAGGCCTGCGCGAAGTCCCGGCCGCCGCGGAACGTCGAAGCGGTGGACACGTTCTCGAGGCCCTCGGTCGTGCAGAAGCGCTTGGCGGCGAACGGCAGGTCGGCCGAGACCACCACCACGACCGTATCGGCGAGCTTGCCGGCGGCTTCGTTGAACTTGCGCGTCGAGGTCGCGCAGGTCGGCGTGTCGAGGCTCGGGACGATGTTCAGCACCTTGCGCTTGCCGGCGAAGCTGGCCAGCGTCAGCTCGCCGAGATCCTGGCCGACCAGCTTGAAATCGGGGGCTTGCGAGCCGACGGCCGGGAACTCGCCGGCCAGATCGATCGGGTTGCCGCCCAGCGTGACTTTGCTCATATTCTTACTCCGGAGAGGGGCGTCGTGCGACGCCGAGGTTGAGGCCGGCGCGCCATGCGGGCGCGCCGTGCAGGACGGGGCCGCGACGGACCCGTCACGGGTAGAAAATCTGGACGCGGAAGTTCGAGGCGGCGATGCCGGGTGCGCCATCGGCGGCGCCGGGCGCCGTGTCGATTCGCACGAACATCGTTTCGGTCGTGCCGGCGGCGAGGCCCGCCTCGATGCGCGTGCCGGGAGGGACGTAGTCGGCGGGCGCGAGCACGCGGCGCGCGGCCACGTGGTTCGATGCGTCGAGCAGCGTCAGCTCGATCGAGGGATAGGCGAGCGCGAGCGCAGCGTGGTTCGACAGCGGCACCTTCAGTTCGAGCACGCGCGGGCCGTCTAGCTGGCGCAGGTCGGACGCGCCGAGCCGCAGGCCGTCGATCGCGCGCGGTGGCTCGACCGTGCAGCCCAGCGCAGCGCAGGCCCGCGCGAACAGCGGCTGAGCCGCCGGCCAGTTCGTCAGCAGCGGCTCGCGCAGCCACCAGGCGAGCTGGCCGGCCAGCACCACGATCAGCAGTCCCGCCAGGAAGCCGCCGAGCATCTGCCGGCCGTTGCTGCCGCGCCGGCCGGCCGGCGACTCGCGCGTCATCGCGAAATGGATGCGATCGTCCTGCTCCGGTTCGACCGCGAACGGCTCGGTTTCACGGGGCGGCATGCCAGGCGCGCCGGACTCGGCGCCGCCGCGGGGGGCGCGGGCCCCGTCGTCGTGCCCACCGGCGGGCGGCGCGGCGCCGAACGAAGGCTCGGCCATGGCGCGCGGCAGCGCGGCAACGAGCCCCGCGAGATCGGCGTCGCTCGCGCCATGCGCCGGCGCGGCGAGGCCGGACCCGGGGCCGTGGTCGGCCGGCGCCGCGGGCGTTGCGTCCGCCGGTGCCGGGGCAGGCTCGCGTGCGGGGGCGGCCGCGGATTCGGCTACGGGTTCGGATGCGGGCGCGGGCAAGGGCCCCGGTACGCGCTCGGATGCAGGATCGGCCGCGGGCGTGGCGACGGGGGCCGATCCGGAGGCGGGCGGCACGACAGGTTCGCCGCGGGCCAAGCCGGCCTCATTGGCGGGCACTTCGCGCGCGGCGGCGGCGGCGACCGGCAGGAGCGGGGCCGGGCCGGTGTTGCCGCCGTGGTGGCGCAGCGTCGGATCGATGCCGCCGTCGAGCCACGGCGCCCGCATGTCCCAGGCGCCGGGCTCGAAGCTGGCGCCCATCGGGGGCGTGGTCGCGGCGTGCGGCGCGGTGGCCGGGAACACGCGCGGCGGGGGCGGTGCGGCGCCCGCCGTGGAGGCCGGCTCGGCGGCCGGCGGGGCGAGTTCGGAATCGGGGTCGACGAGTGCATTCACTGCGTCGAACACCTGCTGACAGTGGCCGCAACGTGCCAGGCCGCCGTGCAGCTTCAGATGCTCGGGGCTGATCCGGAAGACGGTTTCACAGTGAGGGCAGCGCGTCGCGAGGGGCATGATGGCCGGTCAGCACGGGGGCCGGAGTGGTGGACAGCCCCTATTCTAATGGCTTTCGCGTCGTGTTCCGGCCAGACAGACCCAGCCTTCGTGTTCGCGCCAGACCGACATGTCGATGTAGCGTGCATAGACGCCCGCGACCTCGTCCGCCTGCCGCGCGAGCACGCCCGACAGCGCGATCCGCCCGCCCGGGCGCACCTTCGACGCGAGCATCGAGGCCATCAGCTTGAGCGGGTTCGAGAGGATGTTGGCCACCACGATGTCGAATTCGCCCGGTGGGCAATCGTCGGGCAGGCCGTAGTCGACCTCGGCGCGATTGCGCTCGCTGTTGTGGCGGGCCGATTCGACCGCCTGCGGATCGATGTCGATGCCGATCACGCGGCCCGCGCCGCACTTCTTCGCGAGGATCGCCAGGATGCCCGAGCCGCAGCCGTAGTCGAGCACCGACTGGCCTGCCTCGACGGTCTGCTCGAGCCATTCCATGCAGAGCCGCGTGGTGGGGTGGCTGCCGGTGCCGAACGCCAGGCCCGGGTCGAGCTCGAGCACGAGCGCGTCGGGCTCGGGTGCGTCGTGCCATGACGGCACCACCCAGATCCGCTGGCCGATCGGGATCGGATCGAACTGCGATTGGGTGACGCGCACCCAGTCCTGCTCCTCGACCTCGCGCAGCGTGAAGGAGGGCACGGCGCCGAGCCCTGCCTCGTTGGCGGCGGCCGCCAGCAGCACGGCCGGGTCGTGCGTGTCGGCCAGCAGCGCGATCACGCGCGAGTGCTGCCAAGCGGTGCGCTCGGGCGTGAGGCCCGGTTCGCCGAACAGCGGTTGCTCGTCGGGCGTGTCCGCGTCGGCGTCCTCCACCGACACGGACAGCGCGCCGAGTTCGATCAGCGCGTCGGACAGCGCTTCCGCATGTTCGCGCGCCAGCTCGGCGACGAGTTCCCGATAGCTCATGCTCAGGCCTCTTCCGGCGCGACCTGCTGCTTCGCGGCGAGCCGGCCTTCGAGGTAATGGATGCTGGTGCCGCCCTCGACGAACTTCGAATCGAGCATCAGTTCCCGATGCAGCGGGATGTTGGTCTGGATGCCCTCGACCACCATTTCCGACAGCGCGATGCGCATGCGCTGGATGGCCTGCTCGCGCGTCGCGCCATAGGCGATCAGCTTGCCGATCATCGAATCGTAGTTCGGCGGCACGAAATAGCCGTTGTAGGCATGCGAATCGACACGCACGCCAGGGCCGCCCGGCGTGTGCCACGACGTGATCCGGCCCGGCGACGGCGTGAACTTGAACGGATCCTCGGCGTTGATCCGGCATTCGATCGCGTGGCCGCGGAACTGGATGTCGCGCTGGCGGATCGCGAGCTTCTCGCCGGCGGCGATCTTGATCTGTTCCTGCACGATGTCGATGCCCGTGATCAGCTCGGTGACCGGGTGCTCGACCTGCACGCGCGTGTTCATCTCGATGAAGTAGAACTCGTTGTTCTCGTAGAGGAACTCGAAGGTGCCCGCGCCCAGATAGCCCATCTTCTTGCAGGCGTCGGCGCAGCGGTCGCCGATCCGGTCGATCAGGCGGCGCGCGATGCCGGGCGCCGGCGCTTCCTCGATCACCTTCTGGTGGCGGCGCTGCATCGAGCAGTCGCGTTCGCCGAGCCAGAGCGCGTTCTTGTGCGCGTCGGCCAGCACCTGGATCTCGATGTGACGCGGATTCTCGAGATACTTCTCCATGTACACCTGCGGGTTGCCGAACGCCCGGCCGGCCTCCTCGCGCGTCATGTTGACGGCGTTGACGAGCGCCGCCTCGGTATGCACGACGCGCATGCCGCGGCCACCGCCGCCGCCCGAGGCCTTGATGATGACCGGATAGCCGATCGCGCGCGCGATCTTCACGATTTCCTTCGGATCGTCGGGCAGCGCGCCTTCCGAGCCCGGCACGCACGGCACGCCGGTGCGGATCATGGTCTGCTTGGCGGTGACCTTGTCACCCATCAGGCGGATCGTGTCCGGGCGCGGGCCGATGAACGTGAAGCCTGACTGCTCGACGCGCTCGGCGAAATCGGCGTTCTCGGACAGGAAGCCGTAGCCCGGGTGGATCGCCTGGGCATCGGTGACTTCGGCCGCGCTGATCAGCGCCGGCATGTTCAGATAGCTGAGGTTCGACGGAGCGGGGCCGATGCAGACCGCCTCGTCCGCCAGCTTCACGTACTTGGCTTCCTTGTCGGCTTCCGAGTATACGACGACCGTCTTGACGCCCAACTCGCGGCATGCGCGCTGAATGCGCAATGCGATCTCGCCGCGATTGGCAATGAGGATTTTTTCAAACATAGCGGATATTCGTCTTTTCGGTGACGCGCTCTGGCGCGAGGCGTCGCGTTCGGCTTTAGCCGACCACGAACAGCGGCTGGCCGTATTCGACCGCCTGGCCGTTCTCGACGAGGATTTCCTTCACGACGCCCGACTTGTCGGACTCGATCTCGTTGAGCAGTTTCATCGCCTCGATGATGCAGAGGGTCTGGCCTTCCTTGACCGTGTCGCCGACCTGGATGAACGGATCGGCGCCCGGCGACGGTGCGCGGTAGAACGTGCCCACCATCGGCGAGGTGACCACATGGCCCTGCGGCGCGGCTGCAGCCGGTGCGGCGGCGGCCGGTGCTGCACCTTCACCGGCGGGGTTTGCGGCGGGAGCGGCGGCGCTGACCTGCGGCGCGTAGCCGGCGGCCGGCTGCATGTAGACGGGCGGCGCGTTCTTGACGATGCGCACCTTGCCTTCGCCCTCGGTCACTTCCAGTTCGGAGATGCCGGATTCGGAAACGAGATCGATCAGGGTTTTCAGCTTGCGAAGATCCATCGGGAGTTCCCCTTGTCTGTATGTGAAGCGCCGGCCGGGCCGGCTGCGATTCGTTGGTTCTGAAAAAGCTCAGCCGCGCGGCGCGTCGCGCAGCTTGTCGAGCGCATAGTCGAGCGCGTGTAGATAGCCCTTCCAACCGAAACCGCAGATCACCCCTTCGGCCTGGTCGGAGAAATAGGAGTGATGCCGGAACGGTTCGCGTCGATGCACGTTCGACAGATGCACCTCGACGAACGGGATGCCGACGCCTGCGAGCGCGTCGCGAATCGCGACGCTCGTATGCGTGTAGGCGGCCGGATTGAGCACGATGAAATCGGTTCCCTGGTCCCGGGCCGCGTGGATGCGATCGACGAGTGCGCCTTCGTGGTTGCTCTGGAACGTGGCCAGCTCGGCGCCGGCCTCGCCCGCTCGCGCAGCCAGCGCCCGGTCGATCTCGGCCAGCGTCACGCGGCCGTACACCTCCGGTTCCCGGGTGCCGAGAAGGTTCAGGTTCGGGCCGTGCAATACCAGCAAACGTATCATGGTCGCTTCAATTTCTGCGGAGTTGCGCGCACTTTATCGCCGTTCCGAGAAATTTGTCCAGTTTTGCTGGATGGCAGGGGCACGCGAGCCGGCAGAAATTACGAGGGGTAACCGGCAGATCGCGGTAATTTCAGCCAATCTGCCGCCAACCCGGGCTCAACCGCCCGCAACGCCCCATGCGAAGACTTGCGCGCTACAGCGTGTCGAGGGTCTTTTTGAGCGCGTCGGGCTGGATTTCCCCCAATTTTGTCATGCGTACCTTGCCGTTCGCGTCAATCACGACCGTAAACGGCAGCGCGCCGGCGGTATTGCCGAAGTTGCGGGCCAGGTCCGCGCCGGCATAGCCGCTGACCACCACCGGATAGTCGACCTTCACCTTCTGCAGGAAAGCCTTCACGTTCTGGCCCGAATCGACGCCGACGCCGACGAAGCGTATGCCCTTTTGCCGGTACTCGTGCGAAAGCGCGACGAGTTCCGGCATTTCCTTGACGCAGGGGCCGCACCACGAGGCCCAGAAGTTCACGACAACCTTCTGGCCCTTGAAGCTCGCGAGCGACTGCGGCTTGCCGTCCGGGTCGGTGACCGGGGCGGCCCACAGCGCGCTGACGGGGTCGCCCACCGGTGCCGCCTCGGCGGTGTTCTCGAACGCGTCGCCACGCACCCAGTGGCCGGCGGCGAGGCCGCCGGCGATCGCGACCGCCGCCACGGCGGCGCTGACTAATCGTTTACTGTTCATCTTCGGATCGAATCGAGGTGGAGGAAGTGGCCGGCGCGTCGAGCAACGCGCGCAGGGCCGCGGCGTTGGCGCGGGCGAGGCGTCCGCGCGCATCGGCCCGTACCGCGCCGCGCAGATCTTCGCTGTCGTAGAGCGCGACGTGGATGCCGACCGCCTCGGTGTCCTGGCGCGTACGCCACAGGAAGCTGAGCGTCTCGACGTCGCCGCGGCCCGCGAAATGGCGCGTCTCGGACACGTCGTACTGGATGTTGTGGTTGAGCAGGTAGATGGCGATTTCCTTCTGGCTGTCCGAGAAGGTCTGCAGATGGATGTCGGAATGCGCGTTGGCGGTGCCGTTCAGCACGGCGCCCGCCAGATAAGGCGAGAACGGCGCGAGCCGCTCCATCCAGTCAAGGGCGATTTGTCGCAGGTAGCGCAGCTCGGCCGGCTGCGTCTCGCTCTGGAACAGCGCCAGATATTCGTGCAGCTCGGCCTCGAGCATGTCGTTGTCGGGCAGCCATTCGCCGGAGATCCGGCTGTCGCCGAGCAACTGGCGTGCGGCCTTGCGTTTCGCGGAAGCGTAGTCGAGCCCGTCCTCGGCGATGAGGCGGGCGGCGCTGAGTGCGATTTCCTCGCGGACGCGGCGCGGGTCGAGCAGGGGTTTTCGAGGCATGATGCGGCAATCATACTCGATCGGCGCCGCCGCTCCGGGCCGGCCCGGAGCGTGCGAAGCGGGCCGGGCGCGGCCGGGCGGCTCAGTTACAATAGCAGTCTTTCTCCGGCCGCCGCCGGCCCGGTGCAGCGCCGATCCGCAGCGAAGCCGCGGCACCCGGCGGCCGGCCGGAGCGGACGCGGTGCTGCGTGGCTGCGGCAAGCGCGGCACCGCCGCGTGCCGCGGATCCGGCCCGCGATTTCGAATGGCGCCCGCGCGGCGCGACACGACGGCTCTCTATGCATATCCACATTCTCGGCATCTGCGGCACCTTCATGGGCGGTCTGGCCGTGCTCGCGCGCGAGGCCGGCCATACCGTGACCGGCTGCGACGCAGGCGTCTATCCGCCGATGAGCACGCAGCTCGAAGCGCAGGGGATACAACTGATCGAAGGCTACGGCGCGGAGCAGATCGACCTGGCGCCGGACCTGTTCGTGATCGGCAACGTGGTCTCGCGCGGCAATCCGCTGATGGAGGCCATCCTCGATCGCGGGCTGCCCTACGTATCCGGCCCGCAATGGCTCGGCGAACACGTGCTCGCCGGCAAATGGGTGCTGGCCGTGGCCGGCACCCACGGCAAGACCACCACCAGTTCGATGCTGGCCTGGCTGCTCGAGGAGTCGGGGCTGAACCCCGGTTTCCTGATCGGCGGCGTGCCGCTGAACTTCGGCGTCTCGGCGCGGCTGACCGAGTCGAGCTTCTTCGTGATCGAGGCCGACGAATACGACACGGCGTTCTTCGACAAGCGCTCGAAGTTCGTCCATTACCGGCCGCGCACCGCCGTACTGAACAATCTCGAATTCGATCACGCGGACATCTTCCCCGATCTCGCTGCGATCGAAACGCAATTCCACCATCTGGTGCGCACGGTGCCGGGCGTCGGCCGGATCGTCGCGAACGGCCGCGAGGCCGCGCTCGACCGCGTGCTCGCGCGCGGCTGCTGGAGCGAGGTCGAGCGCTTCGGCGTGGAGGGCGGCTGGCAGGCGCTGCCTGCCGAGGACGGCGTGCCGGTGGACGAGCGCTTTGCCGTCTACTGGCAGGGCGCGCGCATGGGCGAGGTCGCCTGGAGCGTGCAGGGCGAGCACAACCGCCAGAACGCGCTGGCCGCGATCGCGGCGGCGCGCTCGGTCGGCGTGCCGCCGGCGCAGGCCGCACGCGCGTTCGCGACGTTTCGCAACGTCAAGCGCCGCATGGAGATTCGCGGCAGCGTGGACGGCGTGACCGTCTACGACGACTTCGCCCATCATCCGACCGCGATCGAAACCACCATCGCCGGGCTTCGCACGCGCATCGGCCGCGAACACACGCGGATTCTCGCCGTGCTCGAGCCGCGCTCGAACACCATGAAGCTCGGCACCATGAAGGCGCAATTGCCGGCCAGCCTCGCCGATGCCGATCTGGTGTTCGGCTATGGCGCGGCCTCTGGACGCGACGCGCTCGGCTGGAGCCTGGCCGAGGCGCTGGCGCCGCTCGGCGCGCGCGCGCAGGCGTTCGACGACCTGCATGCGCTGGTGAAGGCGGTGGCGGCCGCCGCACGGCCCGGCGACCAGATCCTCGTGATGAGCAACGGCGGCTTCGGCGGGGTCCACCAGAAGCTGCTCGACGCGCTGTCGGCGCGCGGTGCCGCCCACGGCGCGGAGGACCGCGCGTGATTCTCTATCTGCACGGCTTTCGCTCGTCGCCGCGTTCCTACAAGTCGCGCCTGCTTGCCGAGCGGCTTGCCGCGCTCGGCCGCGAGGCCGAATGGCGCTGCCCGATGCTGGCGGTCTCGCCGCTCGAGGCAGTGGCGCTGGCCGAGTCGGAGGTGGCGGGCGCCGCGCCGCACGAGGTGACGGTGATCGGCAGCTCGCTCGGCGGCTATTACGCCACCTGGCTGGCCGAGAAGCACGGCTGGCGCGCGGTGCTGCTGAATCCGGCCACCGTGCCGCAGCGCGACCTCGCCCAGTATCTGGGCGAGCAGCCGCTCTGGCACGGCGGCGGCAGCGTCGTCGTCGAGCCGCGCCATCTCGCCGAGCTCGACGCGCTGCGCGTGCCGGCGGTGACGCGCCCGGAGCGCTACTATCTGATCGCCGCGACGGGCGACGAGGTGCTCGATTATCGCGAGATGCTGGCGCATTATCCGGGCGCGCGGACCCGCGTGATCGAAGGCAGCGACCACGGCATCAGCGAATTCGCCGACTACGTCGACGACGTGCTCGCGTTCTGCGACGCCGTGCCGGCGCGCTGACGGGCCGCCCGCCGGCCGGCCCGACGGGCGCGGCCGGCCGCTGACGACGCAATTCAATCCAATCCGGACGAGGGCGCCGCGAGGCGGCGCCGGACAGTCTCAACGAGAGTAACCGAGTGAACGTTTTTTTCGAGGAATCGGGCAGTTTCAAGGCGGGTAGCGTGCTGTCGCGCCAGGGCGACGCGTTTCAGGTCGAGTTGCCGGGCGGGCGGCGCGCCAAGGTGCGCGCCAAGGATGTGCTGATCGAATTCGACAAGCCGGCCGCCGGCGAGCTGATGCAGCAGGCCGATGCGGCCGCGCAGCAGATCGATCTCGATTTTCTGTGGGAATGCGCGCCGCAGGAGGAATTCGCCTACGGCACGCTCGCCGACGAGTATTTCGGCAGCGGCTATGGGCCCGTCGAGCGCGCCGCGCTGGTGCTGCGCATGCACGGCTCGCCCGTCTATTTCCGCCGCAAGGGGCGTGGCCAGTACCAGCGCGCGCCCGAGGAGCAGCTCAAGATGGCGCTCGCCTCGCTCGAGCGCAAGCGCCAGCAGGCGCTGGTGCAGGCGGGCTACGAGGAGGAGCTGAAGGCGCGCCGGCTGCCGGCCGCGTTCGAGGGCAAGGCGCTCGCGCTGCTGACCCGGCCGGACAAGAACTCCATCGAATACAAGGCGCTCGACGCGGCCGCGCTCGCGCTCGGCGTGTCGCCGGCACGGCTGATGCTCGACTGCGGCGGGGTGGCCTCGGCGCGCGCGCTGCACGAGGCGCGCTTTCTCGCCGAGCATTTCCCGCACGGCACGGGCTTCCCGCCCGTGACGGTCGGCCCGCTGCCCGAGGACCTGCCGCGTGCCGGCGTCGACGCGTTCTCGATCGACGACGTGACCACCACCGAGATCGACGATGCGTTCTCGGTCGAGCACCTGCCCGAGAACCGGGTGCGGATCGGCATCCACATCGCGGCGCCGGCGCTCGGCATCACGCGCGGCGACGAGATCGACGCGATCGCGCGCGCGCGGCTGTCCACGGTCTACATGCCCGGCGACAAGATCACCATGCTGCCCGACGACGTGGTCGAGGTGTTCACGCTGAAGGAGGGCGGTTATCGCCCGGCGCTGTCGCTCTACATCATCGTCGATCGCGCGACGCAGGACATCGTCGCCAACGAGACGCGCGCCGAGTACGTGTTCGTCAAGAGCAACCTGCGCCACAACACGCTCGAGGAAGTGGTCACCGAGGAAACGCTCGCGGCCGGCACCGGCGACTACCCGCACAAGGACGACATCGCGGTGCTGTGGCCGCTCGCGCAGGCGCTGTTCGAGAAGCGCCAGGTGGCGCGCGCCGGCTACGGCTTGAAGCGCGAGGTGCAGCGCAATACCGACTACAACTTCTATGTCGAGGGCGAGCACATCTCGATCACGCCGCGCCGGCGCGGTTCGCCGCTCGACCTGATCGTCTCGGAGCTCGCGATCCTCGCCAACTCGACCTGGGGCGCGTTCCTGCACGACCACACGGTGCCCGGCATCTACCGCTCGCAGCGCGCGCTGGGCGCGCCGACCGGGCCGAAGCGCACGCGCATGCAGACCAGCGCCGCGCCGCACGAGGGCCTGGGCGTCGCGCAGTACGCCTGGAGCACCTCGCCGCTGCGCCGCTACGTCGATCTCGTCAACCAGTGGCAACTGCTCGCCTGCGTGCAGCACGGCGTGACCGCCAAGCTGGCCGCGCCGTTCAAGCCGAAGGACGCCGACCTCTACGCGGTGGTGCAGGGCTTTGACGATACCTACACGGCCTATGCCGACCACCAGCGCCGCATGGAGTATTTCTGGTGCCTGCGCTGGCTGCGTCAGGAGAACCGCCGGCAGGTGGTCGCCGCGGTCGTCAAGGGCGACCTGGTGCGGCTCGAGGAGGTGCCGTTGCTGCTGCACGTGCCGGGGCTCGGCGTGCATGCGCGCGGCACGCGCGTGCTGCTCGACGTGATGTCGATCGACGAGCTGACGATCGAGGCCTCGGTGCGGCTGCTCAACGTGCTCGACGCGCCGAGCGCGTCGGACACCGAGGCGGCCGACGAGGAAGGCGAGGGCGACGAGACATTGCTGGACGCGCCCGACGATTCGGCCGAGAGCGAGGCCGAAGCGCTCGCCGAGTCGGGCGCGGCCGAGGGCGAGGCCGGAGCGCTCGCCGAGTCGGGCGCGGCCGAGGGCGAGGCCGGAGCGCCGGCCGCCGGCACCGATGCCGGTGCGGCTGGCAGCGGCGAGGGCGACACGAAATGAACCCGAACCGCTCCTCGCGGGCGACGGCACGATGAGCGAATCCGTCCAGCATCCGGCCCCGCGCGACCGCTACGTCGTGATCGGCAATCCGATCGCGCACAGCAAGTCGCCCGCGATCCACGCCCGCTTCGCCGCGCAGACCGGCGAGGCGGTCGACTACGCGCACCGCCTCGCGCCGCTCGACGGCTTCGCGGCGTCGGTGCGCGAGTTCATCGCCGAGGGAGGGCGCGGCGCGAACGTGACCGTGCCGTTCAAGCTCGAGGCGCATGCGCTCGCCGACACGCTGTCGCCGCGCGCGGCGGCGGCGGGCGCCGTCAACACCCTGCGCTTCGACGCCGACGGCGCGATCCACGGCGACAACACCGACGGTGCCGGCCTCGTGCGCGACATCGAGCACAATCTCGGCGTGTCGCTGGCCGGCGCGCGGATCCTGCTGCTCGGCGCGGGCGGCGCCGCGCGCGGCGTGGTGCTGCCGATGCTCGATCGCGGCCCGCTGTCGATCACGATCTCGAACCGCACCGCGAGCCGCGCCGAGCAGCTGGCCGGCCAGTTCATGCAGGCCGCGCACGACGCGGGCTGTGCGCTGGCGGGCGGCGGCGCGGCGGTCGTCGAACGGCGTGCCTACGACGTGATCGTCAACGCCACGGCCGGCAGCCTGGATGCGGCGCTGCCCGAGTGCGACCCGGCCGCGTTCGGCACCGGTACGCTCGCCTACGACATGATGTACGGCACGCAGCCGACCGTGTTCATGCAGCACGCCGCCGCGCTCGGCGCGCGCACGGCCGACGGGCTCGGCATGCTGGTCGAGCAGGCCGCCGAGTCGTTCTGGCTGTGGCGCGGCGTGCGTCCCGACGGCGCGCCCGTGCTGGCGGCGCTGCGCGATGCGCTCGCCGCGGCCTGAATCCGGCGCCGGCATGGCCGGGCCGCGCGCATGGTGATCCCGTTCGGCACCGGCCGGACCCGCGCCGGCAGGCCTCGGGCGCGCCGGCACGGGCTGGCGCGCTGGGCCGCCTACGCGGCCGCCGTGCTGGCCGGGGCGTGGCTCGCCACCCAGCTCTACTACTTCGCGCAGATCGCGCTATGGAACGTGATCGACCCCGGCTCGACCGCGTTCATGCGCGCCGATGCCTGGCGGCTCAAGGCCGACACGCCGCCGGTGGCGATCCAGCACCAGTGGGTGCCCTACGAGCAGATCTCGCGCAACCTGAAGCGCGCCGTGATCGCTTCGGAGGACGCCGATTTCGCGAACAACCACGGCTATGAGGTGGACGCGATCCTGCAGGCCTGGGAGAAGAACCGGGCGCGCGGGCGCATCGTCGCCGGCGGCTCCACGATCTCGCAGCAGCTCGCACGCAATCTGTTCCTGTCGCGCGAGAAGAGCTACCTGCGCAAGGGGCAGGAGCTGATCATCACCTGGATGCTCGAGACGCTGCTCGACAAGGAGCGGATCTTCGAGATCTACCTGAATTCGGTCGAGTTCGGCCGCGGCGTGTACGGTGCCGAAGCCGCCGCGCGCTACTACTTCAAGGTGCCGGCCAGCCGGCTGACGGCATGGCAGGCCGCGCGTCTGGCCGTGATGCTGCCCAATCCGAAATACTTCGATCTGCATCGCAATTCCCCCTATCTGGCCCAACGCACGCGCGTGATCGCGCGACGCATGGGGGCCGCCGAGCTGCCCGCCTCGCAATAGCGGGCGGCCGCGCACGGGTTCGCGCCGGCGCGGTGCGCGCCGGATCTTCGCCGCGCTTTCCCGGCCTTGCCACCCGACGCGGGGGCGGTGGCCGCCGTTGCCGATCGCCTTCATCGCTTCCTCGTCGCGCCGCGCCGCTGGTGTGCGCGGCCGGTTTCCGCGTGCCTGCCGGCGCCGTAAAATCTCATTATTTGGTCGATGCACTCAAATATTGGATGTCGCGCGAGCCGCCTCTACAATCTGCTCCATTCGATAGGCGCCGGCGCGCTCCCGCAAGCGGGTAGCCGCAGCCGGCCGCAACCAGGAGACAAAGCGATGACGCCGATCCAGCAGTCTGCCGTTCGCCGTGCGTGCCGATTCTCGGGTGCCGCGTAAGCCACCGCTTCGCGACCGTTCGTCCGCGACTCACGCTCCCTCATGACCAAGACCTCGATTTCCGCCGCGCCGTCCAACGGCGCACCGGCGGCCGGCGCGTCGGCCGAACGGCTTGCCGACAGCATCAGCGTGACCGGTTCGCCGCTCGACATCGCGGCGCAGCAGGCCGGCACCCAGACACTGCTGCGCGGCCTCGCGATCCTCGAAGCGGTCGCGCTCGGCGCGCGCGACATGCGCGCGATCGGCGCCGCGCTCGGCACGACGCGCAGCACCACGCACCGGCTCGTCAGCAGCCTGGTGCAGGCGCGCTACCTGCGTCAGATACAGGGCGGCTACCTGCTCGGCCCGAAGCTGATCGAGCTCGGCACCATCGCGCTCGAACAGATGCCGCTCACGGCCGTGGCGCGCCCGCACCTGGAAGCGCTCGCCGAGGCGACGCTCGACACCATCCACCTCGGCATGCGCGACGGCGACGACGTGCTCTACATCGACAAGATCCCCGGCACGCGCGGCCTCGAAATGCGCTCGCGGATCGGCCACCGGATGCCGCTCGCCTCGACCGGCATCGGCAAGGCGATGATGCTCGACCTCGAGCCCGACACCTGGGCCGCGCTGTTCGAGGCCTCGCGCCGCTCGCTGGCCGGCGTGAGCTTCAAGCCGGACCGCCGCCCCGATGCATCGACCTTTCTGCAGCGCATGGCGCACTACGCGGCGGGCGGCTACACGTTCGACCTCGAGGAGAACGAGGCGTCGATCCGCTGCGTGGCCGCGCCGGTGCGCGATGCGTCGGGCGCGATCGTCGCCGCGGTGTCGGTGGCCAGCACGATTCCGTACATGCCGCTCGACCGGATGGACGAACTGATTCCGATCGTGCAGCGCGAGGCGCGCGCGATCTCGGCGGAGCTCGGCTGGAGCGCGCCGCAAACGACCCGCAGGATCAAGCGATGACGATGTCCCGAACGGCTCCGAGCCCCGCCGCCCCCGCGTTGATCGCGATCGACTGGGGCACCACCTCGATGCGCGCGTTCCTGTTCGCTGCCGACGGCAGCGTGCTCGAATCGAACGCCCATCCGGCCGGCGTGATGAACCTGCCGCGCGCGGGCGGCACGGCCGCCTTCGACGCGGCTTTCGAGTCGGCCTGCGGCGCCTGGCTCGACCGCGCGCCGGCGCTGCCGGTGCTGGCGGCCGGCATGGTCGGCAGCGCCCAGGGCTGGCGCGAGGCGCCCTACGTGAACACGCCGGTCGATGCCGACGCGCTGGTGGATGGCCTGATTCGCGTCGAGTCCTCGCGCGGCGTGGCGGTGGCGATCGTGCCCGGCGTGCTGGAGCCGGGCACGCTGCCCGACGTGATGCGCGGCGAGGAAACCCAGATCGTCGGCGCGCTGGCCGGTGACGCGGGCCTGGCGAGCGGCGCCGCAGGGGCGCTGATCGGCCTGCCCGGCACGCATGCGAAGTGGGCCTGGGTGCGCGACGGCCGCATCGAGCGCTTCCGCACCTACATGACGGGCGAGCTGTTCGCGACGCTGCGCGACCACACCATCCTCGGCCGCACCATGCAGGCGGGCGAGGCCGACCCCGACGCGTTCCGGCGCGGCGTGGGCGTGGCGCGCGAGAGCCGCGACGCGGGCCTGCTCGCCACCATCTTCAGCACCCGCACGCTGGGCCTGACCGGCCAGCTCGCGCCGCAGGCGCAGGGCGACTACCTGTCCGGGCTGCTGATCGGCCACGAGTTGAACGCGCTGGTCGCGATGCTGGCCGGGGTCGGCACCACGCTGGCCGCGCAGCCGCCCAGGCTGATCGGCGACGGGCGGTTGTGCGAACGTTATCTGACGGCGCTGCGCGAGTTCGGCTGCGAGGGCGCGCAGGTGGTCGAGCGCGCGACCGAGCGCGGGCTCTGGCGCATCGCCAGCCAGGCGGGCCTCGTGGGCGCCGCCGCCCGCGCGGTGAGCTGAGCGCGCCGCGCCACTGAATCCAGGAGATCGAACCGATGTCATCCGAACTCACGCTGCCCGCCCCGTACACGCCGCACGACGGGCTCGCCCGCGCGTTTGCCGCGTGCCCGCTGGTCGCGATCATGCGCGGCCTCACGCCGGCCGAGGCGGTCGAGCACGGCCAGGCCCTGGTCGAGGCCGGCTTCCGCCTGATCGAGGTGCCCCTCAACTCGCCCGACCCGTTCGCGAGCATCGCCGCGCTGCGCGCGGCACTGCCCGCCGAGGTGCTGGTGGGCGCCGGCACGGTGCTGCGCCCCGAGTACGTCGACGAGGTCGCCCGCGCCGGCGGCGAGCTGATCGTGATGCCGCACGCGGATGCCGACGTGATCCGCCGTGCCAAGGCGCTCGGCCTCGCCTGCGCGCCCGGCGTGGCCACGCCGAGCGAGGCGTTCGCCGCGCTGCGGGCCGGTGCGGACGTGCTGAAGATGTTCCCGGCCGAGCAGCTCGGCCCGATCGCTTTGAAGGCGTGGCGCGCCGTGATCGACGCGCGCGTGCCGCTGGTGCCGGTGGGCGGCGTGACCCCCGACAACATGGGGCCGTACCTGAGCGCCGGCGCCAATGGCTTCGGCCTCGGCTCGGCACTCTACAAGCCGGGCCAGAGCGCGGCCGCCACCGCGCGGCACGCGCAGGCCTACGTGAAGGGCCTCGCGATCGCGCGCGGCGCATCGGCCACATGAACCGGCTGGCTGGCAAGACCGCCCTGGTGACGGGCGCCGGCCGCGGGATCGGCGCCGCGATCGCGCTGGCGTTCGCGCGCGAGGGCGCGGCGGTGGCGATCGCCGAACTCGACGAGGCCGCGGGGGGCGAGGCGGCCGCGTCGATCGTGCGGGCGGTACCCGGCGCGCGCGTGCTCGTGCAGCGCACCGACGTGACCGAGAGCGCCTCGGTGGCCGCCGCGGTGGCCGCGGCCGAGCGCGAGTTCGGCGCGCTCGACGTGCTCGTCAACAACGCCGGCGTGAACGTGTTCTGCGATCCGCTGACGATGCGCGACGAGGACTGGCGGCGCTGCTTCGCGGTGGATCTCGACGGCGTCTGGAACGGCTGCCGCGCGGCGCTGCCGGGCATGGTCGAGCGGCGCCGCGGCAGCATCGTCAACATCGCCTCGACGCACGCCAGCCAGATCATCCCGGGCTGCTTCCCGTATCCCGTCGCCAAGCACGGCGTGCTGGGCCTGACGCGGGCGCTCGGCATCGAATACGCGTCGCGCAACGTGCGCGTGAACGCGATCGCGCCGGGCTACGTGGAGACCCAGCTGACCCATGACTGGTGGGACGCGCAGCCCGATCCGCGGGCCGCGCGCGAGGCCACGCTCGCGCTGTCGCCGATGAAGCGCATCGGGCAGCCGGAGGAGGTGGCGATGACCGCGGTGTTCCTCGCCTCGGACGAGGCGCCGTTCATCAACGCCACCTGCATCACGATCGACGGCGGGCGCACGGCGCTCTACCACGACTGACGGCCGCATCCCGCGCGCGGGCCGCGGCCAGGATCGCAAAGAACGCAGCACGCGACGGCCGCGCGCGTGTTGCCTCACAGAATCAGGCGGCCGGAAACGAAGCAGTGGCACAACAGGAGACGACCCAGATGAAACGCAGAACCTTTGTCACGCTCGCCGCGGCGGCGGCCATCCTCGCCGGCGCGCCGGTGGTCCATGCGGCCGACCCGGTGAAGATCGGCTTCCTCGTGAAGCAGCCGGAAGAGCCGTGGTTCCAGGACGAATGGAAGTTCGCCGAGATGGCCGCCAAGGCCAAGGGCTTCACGCTCGTCAAGATCGGCGCGCCCTCGGGCGAGAAGGTGATGAGCGCGATCGACAACCTTTCGGCGCAGCAGGCGCAGGGCTTCATCATTTGCACGCCCGACGTGAAGCTCGGGCCGGGCATCGTCGCCAAGGCGAAGTCGCACAACCTGAAGATGATGACGGTGGACGACCGCCTGGTGGACGGCAGCGGCAAGCCGATCGCGTCGGTGCCGCATATGGGCATCTCGGCCTACAACATCGGCAAGCAGGTCGGCGACGGCCTCGCCGCCGAGATCAAGAAGCGCGGCTGGAACATGGCCGAGGTCGGCGCGATCGACATCACCTACGAGCAGCTGCCGACCGCGCACGACCGCACCACGGGCGCGACCGACGCGCTGGTGGCGGCCGGCTTCCCGAAGGCCAACGTGATCGCGGCGCCGCAGGCGAAGACCGACACCGAGAACGCTTTCAACGCGGCCAACATCGCGCTGACCAAGAACCCGCAGTTCAAGCACTGGGTGGCCTACGGCCTGAACGACGAGGCGGTGCTGGGCGCGGTGCGCGCCGCCGAAGGCCGCGGCTTCAAGGCCGACAACATGATCGGCATCGGCATCGGCGGCTCGGATTCGGCGCTCAACGAGTTCAAGAAGCCGCAGCCGACGGGCTTCTACGGCACCGTCATCATCAGCCCGAAGCGTCACGGCGAGGAGACCGCGGACCTGATGTACGCGTGGATCACGCAGAACAAGATGCCGCCGATGCTGACGCTGACGACCGGCATGCTGGCGACGCGTACCAACGTGAACATGGTGCGCACGGAGATGGGTCTCGCGTCGAACTGAGGCGCGGCCGGCTCCGGGCCGGCGCGCATCCGGCGTGAAAGCGGGCCGCCGCGCGTGCGGCGGCCCGGCAACAAGACAGTGGAGGCGATGTGACGGCGGTTCTGCGTTTCGACAATATCGGCAAGGTCTTCCCCGGCGTGCGGGCGCTCGACGGCATTTCGTTCGACGTTCACGCGGGGCAGGTCCATGGCCTCATGGGCGAGAACGGCGCGGGCAAGTCGACGCTGCTGAAGATCCTCGGCGGCGAATACCAGCCCGATTCGGGCAGCGTGCTGGTGGACGGCGAGCCGGTGCGCTTCACCAGCGCGGCCGCCTCGATCGGCGCCGGCATCGCGGTGATCCACCAGGAATTGCAGTATGTGCCCGACCTCACGGTGGCCGAGAACCTGATGCTCGGCCGGCTGCCGAACGCGTTCGGCTGGGTGCGCAAGGGCGATGCGCGGCGTCACGTGCGCGAGCGCCTGCAGGCGATGGGCGTCGATCTCGATCCGCAGGCCAAGCTGCGGCGCCTGTCGATCGCGCAGCGCCAGATGGTCGAGATCTGCAAGGCGCTGATGCGCAACGCGCGCGTGATCGCGCTCGACGAGCCGACCAGCTCGCTGTCGCATCGCGAGACCGAAGTGCTGTTCAAGCTCGTCGAGGAGCTGCGCGCCCAGGGCCGCGCGCTTATCTACATCTCGCACCGGATGGACGAGATCTACCGGCTCTGCGACGCCTGCACGATCTTCCGCGACGGCCGCCGGATCGCCTCGCACCCGAAACTGGCCGAGGTGCCGCGCGAGCAGCTGGTGAGCCAGATGGTCGGTCGCGAGATCAATGACATTTACCACTACCGGCCGCGCGCGCTCGGCGAGGTGCGGCTCGAGGTGGACGGCCTGGCCGCCGACAAGCTGCGCGCGCCGGTCAGCTTCAAGGTGCGCGCCGGCGAGATCGTCGGTTTCTTCGGGCTGGTGGGCGCCGGGCGCAGCGAGCTGATGCGCGTGATCTACGGCGCGGACCGCCGGCGCGGCGGCACCGTCACGCTCGACGGCCGGCGCATCGAGGTGCGCCGCACCGGCGACGCGATCCGCCACGGCATCGTGCTGTGTCCCGAGGACCGCAAGGAAGAGGGCATCGTCGCGATGGCCACGGTCGCCGAGAACATCAATATCAGCTGTCGCCGCCATTCGCTGCGCGCCGGCTTGTTCCTGAACGGGCGGCAGGAGGCCGAGACCGCCGAGCGCTTCATCAAGCTGCTGAAGATCAAGACCCCGAGCCGCCGCCAGAAGATCCGCTTCCTGTCGGGCGGCAACCAGCAGAAGGCGATCCTCTCGCGCTGGCTGGCCGAGCCCGATCTGAAGGTCGTGATCCTCGACGAGCCGACGCGCGGCATCGACGTGGGCGCCAAGAACGAGATCTACCAGGTGATCTACGAACTGGCCGAACGCGGCTGCGCGATCGTGATGGTGTCCTCGGAGCTGCCGGAGGTGCTCGGCGTGTCCGATCGCATCGTGGTGATGCGCGAAGGCCGGATCGCCGGCGAGATTGCGCGCGCCGAGGCGAACGAACAGGTGGTGCTGAGTCTCGCGCTGCCGCAGGGGCCGGCCGAGCAGGCCGCCTGAGCGGCGGGCGCGGGCGAACGAATCAACATGGAGATGGCGCGGCCTGGCCGCGCGACGCAGGGAGCGACACGATGCAAGCCAAGGAAAGTATCACGCAGGCAGCCGCCAAACGCACGGCCGAAGCCTTGATTCCGCAGACCAGCGACCGGCAGAAGTGGTGGCAGCAGATCACCGACTACAGCCTGATCGTGATCTTCGCGGTGATGTTCATCACCATGTCGGTGACGGTCGATCACTTCTTCTCGATCGACAACATGCTCGGGCTCGCGCTGTCGATCTCGCAGATCGGCATGGTCGCCTGCACCATGATGTTCTGTCTCGCCTCGCGCGACTTCGACCTGTCGATCGGCTCGACGGTGGCGTTCTCGGGCGTGCTCTGCGCGATGGTGCTCAACGCCACCGACAACACCTTCGTGGCGATCGTCGCGGCAATCGCGGCGGGTGCCGCGATCGGTTTCGTCAACGGCGCGGTGATCGCCTACCTGCGCATCAACGCGCTGATCACCACGCTCGCCACCATGGAGATCGTGCGCGGGCTCGGCTTCATCGTCTCGCACGGCCAGGCGGTGGGCGTCTCGTCGGAGACCTTCATCGCGCTGGGCGGCCTCACGCTGTTCGGCGTATCGCTGCCGATCTGGGTCACGCTGCTCTGCTTCATCGTGTTCGGCGTGCTGCTGAACCAGACCGTCTACGGCCGCAACACGCTGGCGATCGGCGGCAATCCGGAAGCCTCGCGCCTGGCCGGCATCAACGTCGAGCGCACGCGCGTCTGGATCTTCCTGATCCAGGGCGCCGTGACGGCGCTGGCGGGCGTGATCCTCGCCTCGCGGATCACCTCGGGCCAGCCGAACGCGGCCGAGGGCTTCGAGCTCAACGTGATCTCGGCCTGCGTGCTCGGCGGCGTGTCGCTGCTGGGCGGGCGCGCAACCATCTCGGGCGTGGTGATCGGCGTGCTGATCATGGGCACGGTCGAGAACGTGATGAACCTGCTCAACATCGACGCGTTCTACCAGTACCTGGTGCGCGGCGCGATCCTGCTCGCCGCGGTGCTGCTCGATCAGTTGAAGAACCGCGGCGCGCGCGACTGACGCGCCGGGAGGAACCCCAGATGAACCAAGCAATGGCGGCCGACGCGGCGCGCGGCGCGCGCTACCCGAGCCTGACCGATCGCGCCGTGCTGATCACGGGCGGCGCCACCGGCATCGGCGCGGCGTTCGTGGCGCATTTCGCGGCACAGGGCGCGCGGGTCGGCTTCGTCGATCTCGACGCCGAGGCCGGCGCCGCGCTGGTCGAGACGCTGGCCGACGCGCGCCACGCGCCGGTCTTCGCCGCGGCCGACATCACCGACATCGACGCGCTGCGCCGCGCGATCGAGGCGTTGCGCGCGAATACCGGCCCGATCACGGTGCTCGTCAACAACGCGGCGAACGACAGGCGCCACCGCATCGAGGACGTCACGCCAGAATCGTTCGACGCGGCGATCGCGGTCAACCTGCGTCACCAGTTCTTCGCCGCGCAGGCCGTGGCCGACGACATGAAGGCGGCGGGCAGCGGCGCGATCATCAACCTCGGCTCGATCGGCTGGATGCTGAAGAACGGCGGCTACCCCGTCTACGCGACCTCGAAGGCCGCGGTCCAGGGGCTCACGCGCGCGCTCGCGCGCGATCTCGGGCCGTTCGGGATACGCGTCAACACGCTGGTGCCGGGCTGGGTGATGACCGACAAGCAGCGCCGGCTGTGGCTCGACGATGCGGGGCGCGCGGCGATCAAGGCCGGCCAGTGCCTCGAGGCCGAGCTGCTGCCCGACGACCTGGCGCGCGCCGCGCTGTTCCTCGCCTCCGACGACAGCCGTATGATGACGGCGCAGGACGTCGTCGTCGACGGCGGATGGGCTTGATCCGGCGTCACCGGCAGCGGTGACGGCCGCCCCTGCGGCGGTGCCGCAGACAGGAGCGACGACCATGACCACCTCGACCCCCGGCAATGCGGCCTCTGCGTCCGCCGCGCGTTCCCGGCGCGCGCGCCTTGCCGCGGCCGCGCAGCCCGTGAGCGCCGGGCCGCAGACCTCGAGCGTCGCGCAGGGCGTGCATGCGGCGGCCGATGCGGCCGTCACGCTGGCCAGCGCCGAACTGCGGCTCGACGTGGTGCCGCATCTGGGCGGCGGCATCGCACGCTTCGACTGGCGCGGCGACGGCGCGGCCACGCCGATCTTCCGCGGCTGCGACCACGTGGACGCCGGCACCGATCCGAACGCGCTCGGCTGCTATCCGCTGCTGCCGTATTCGAACCGGATCGGCGGCGGGCGCTTCGAGTGCGAGGGGCGCCGCGTCGAGGTGCCCAGGAACCGCCAGGCCGAACCGCTGCCGATCCACGGCGACGGCTGGCTCGCGCGCTGGCACCTCGACGAGGTCTCGCCCACCGCGCTGCAGCTCTCGCTCGACCGTCGCGGCGGCGCGCCCTATGCCTATCGCGCCACGCAGTCGTACGCGCTCGACGGCGCGACGCTGACGATCGCGCTCGCGATCGAGAACTGCGGCGCCGAGCGGCTGCCGTTCGGGCTCGGCCTGCACCCGTTCATCGTGCGCGAGGCCGGCACCGAGCTCGCCGCCGCCGCCAACGGCCTCTGGCTGTCGGGCGCCGACTGGCTGCCGCGCCGCCACGTCATGGTGCCGCCCGCCTGGCAGTTCGGCATCGCCTATCCGCTGCCCGCCACGCTCGTCAATCACGCGTTCACGGGCTGGGGCGGCCGCGCGAGCGTCGCCTGGCCGTCGCGCGGGCTGACCTTGGGCATCGAATCGGACGCCGGCTGCTACGTGCTCTACACGCCGCCCGGCGAGTCGTTCTTCTGCTTCGAGCCGGTCGACCATCCGATCAACGCCGTGAACCTGCCCGGCGGCGCCGAGCAGCACGGCATGACGCTGCTCGGTCCCGGCGCCCGGCTCGCGCGGCGCTTTCGCTTCACCGTGGAGCGTGCCCAGGTGCGCCGGCTGGCCGGCTCGCGCGGCGGCAGCGGGTAAAATACGCGGCATTTCCTCAACGATCCGCCGCGAAACATGTCCGCTCCGCTGACCTTCATCGACACGCTGCGCGCCGCCTGGCAGCGCACGAACTCCCTGCTCTGCGTCGGACTCGATCCCGAACCGACGCGGTTTCCCGCGCAGTTCACGAACCGCCCCGAGGCGATTTTCGACTTCTGCCGTGAGATCGTCGATGCAACCGCGCCCTACGCGAGCGCATTCAAGCCGCAGATCGCCTACTTCGCCGCGCACCGTGCCGAGGACCAGCTCGAACGGCTGATCGCGCATATCCACCTGCAGCATCCGGGCCTGCCGGTCGTGCTCGACGCGAAGCGCGGCGACATCGGCAGCACCGCCGAGCAGTACGCGCGCGAGGCGTTCGAGCGCTATCGCGCCGATGCCGTCACCGTCAATCCGTACATGGGCTATGACTCGATCGAGCCGTATCTCGGCTACGAGGACAAGGGCGTGGTGGTGCTGTGCCGGACCTCGAACCCGGGCGGCTCCGACCTGCAGTTCCTCGAAACGGGCGGCCGCCCGCTCTACCAGGTGGTGGCCGAGCTGGCCGCGACGCGCTGGAACGAGAAAACCGGGCAGCTCGCGCTGGTGGTCGGCGCGACGTTCCCGAAGGAGATCGAGATCGTGCGCGGCATCGTCGGCGCGATGCCGCTGCTGATTCCGGGCATCGGCGCGCAGGGGGGCGACGTGCAGGCGACGGTGGCGGCCGGCCGTAGCGCCGATGGCGGCGGCATGATGATCAACTCGTCGCGCGCGATCCTCTATGCAAGCAGCGGCGACGATTTCGCCGAGGCCGCCGCACGCGTCGCGCAGGCCACGCGCGACACGATCAACGCGCATCGCTGAGCCCGAGCCGCCGCGCGCCCGTGCATCGCGCCGCGGCGGCCCGTGCAAACCAAACAGGGCGCCCCGCGGGGCGCCCTTTCTGCTGGCGGCCCGGCCCGGCGCGGCCTTGCCCGCCGCGCCGGCTCAGCGCTCGCGTTCGTCGAGCAGCTTCAGCAGCCCGCGCAGCGCGTGCGCGGCGGCCTGGGTGCGGATCTGCTCGCGGTCTCCCTTGAACACGAGCGTCTCCACCTCGGTATGCAGCCGGTTGCTCCAGCCGAACGAGACGGTGCCGACCGGTTTGTGCTCGGAGCCGCCGCCGGGGCCGGCGATGCCCGTCACCGACAGCGCGACCTGCGCGCGGCTGTTGCGCAGCGCGCCTTCGACCATCGCGCGCGCGACCGGCTCGCTGACGGCGCCGTGCTTCTCGATCAACTCGTGCGGCACGCCGATCATCTCGGTCTTGGCCTGGTTCGAGTAGGTGACGAAGCCGCGCTCGAACCAGGCGCTGCTGCCGGAGATGTCGGTGATCGCGGCCGCGATCATGCCGCCCGTGCAGGATTCGGCGGTCGCGAGCGCCAGGTGTTCGTCGCGCAGCTTGTTGCCGGCGCGGATCGCGAGCTGGTGGACGACGGAATCGGTCGGCATGCGGGCGGACTCATCGAAGAGGGGAAAACAGGGCACGCCACGTCGCGATAACGAGCAGCGTCAGGAATGCGGCGACGAGATCGTCGAGCATGATGCCAAAGCCAGCTTTCAAACGGCGATCGATATGGCGCACGGGAGGCAGTTTGCCGCCGTCGAAGAGGCGAAACAGCACGAACGCCGCCAGTTGCTGCGAGAACGTGGCCGGCGTGACCAGCAGCATCACGAGCCAGATCGCCACCACGTGGTCCCAGACGATCGCGCGCGGCCGGCCGCCGCCGAGCGCGCGCGCCGTGCGGCCGGTGGCGATCACGCCGAGCACGAGGCCGAGCGCGATCAGCGCGAGCGTGGCGGCCGGCGACAGGCGCGGCGCGAACGCGGCGAAGCTCAGCCAGCCGAACAGCGAGCCGACCAGGCCCGGCGCGAGCGGCGCGAGGCCGGTGCCGAAGCCGAGCGAGAGCAGGTGCAGCGGGTGCGAGCGCATGAACGGCGCACTTGCGCGGCGCGGCGGCGGCTGCACGTCGCCGGCGGCCGCCTCGGGACGGCCGGCGCGGGGCGAGGCACGGCCTTGGCCGTGCACCGTCGCGAGGGCCGTGCCGGGGCGGGGGGCGTCGGCGCGCGGCGCCGGATCGTCACTGGTCGCCATGGAAGTGATCGAAGCCGCGCAGCGTCAGTGCGAGCGGCGTGCCGGCGCCGTCGAGCCAGCGGATGCCGGGCGCCTCCTCGGGCGCGGCAAGCGCGCGGATCGTGCCGATCCGCGTGACCGCCACGCCGGCCGTCGTGCCGGCGGCCAGCACCGCCGCGTGCGCGGCGGCCGGCGCCGTGAAGCAGAGTTCGTAGTCGTCGCCGCCCGCCAGCGTGCAGAGGCGCTGCAGCTCGGGCGCGAGCGTGGCGAGCGCGGCCGAGCGCGGCACCGCGTCCACCTCGATGTCGGCGCTCACGCGCGAGCGCTCGAGGATGTGCCGCAGGTCGCCCGCGAGGCCGTCGGAGACGTCGAGCGCGGCGTGCGCGATGCCGGCCAGCGCGAGGCCGAGCGCGACGCGCGGTTCCGGCCATTCAAGTGCGCGGCGAAATGTCGCATGTTCGGCCGTGCCGGCCGTCCACTCGCCGCGTGCCACGCCGAGGCCGGCGCGCGCGTCGCCGAGCGTGCCCGACACCCACACCTCGTCGCCGGGGCGCGCGGCGTCGCGGCGCAGCGCGCGATCCGGGCCGACGTCGCCGAACACGGTCACGCACAGGTTGAGCGGCCCGCTCGTGGTGTCGCCGCCCACCAGCTCGCAGCCGTAGCGATCGGCAATCGTAAACAAACCGTCGGCAAACGCGTCGAGCCAGTCGGCGTCGGCGCGCGGCAGCGCGAACGCGAGCGTGAACGCGCGCGGCTGGGCGCCCATCGCGGCGAGGTCGGAGAGGTTGACGGCCAGCGTCTTGTGGCCGAGTGCGCGCGGCGCCACGTCGGGGAAGAAGTGACGGCCTTCCACCAGCATATCCGTCGAAATCGCCAGCATCGTATCCGGATGGGGCGCCAACAGCGCGCAATCGTCGCCGATGCCGAGCGCGGCGCGCGCATTCGGGCGCCGCGCCCGGCGTGCGAAATAGCGGTCGATCAACGAGAATTCGGACAGGGCAGAGGTGACCACGGCGAGCCTTTCAGGCGACAGGATGAAGGGCGGCCATTGTAAGGCGGGCGGGCCGCCGTCACGTGCATTCCGGCCGCGGCCGTCGCGGCCGGAACGAGAAATCTGGATAAGGATTGGCGCTACAATATGAGCCGAACAGGTATTCTAATCCCGCCCCCTCGACTCATGTCCACCAAGTCCTCCCCGAAAGCCGATTTGCGCGCAGCCGCCCTCGATTACCACGAATTCCCGACCCCGGGCAAAATCGCCGTCCAGCCGACCAAGCAGATGATCAACCAGCGCGATCTCGCGCTGGCGTATTCGCCCGGCGTCGCGTTCGCCTGCGAGGAGATCGTCGAGAATCCGCTCAATGCCGCGCGCTTCACGTCCCGCAGCAACCTGGTCGGCGTCGTCACCAACGGCACCGCGGTGCTGGGCCTCGGCAACATCGGCCCGCTCGCGTCGAAGCCGGTGATGGAGGGCAAGGCCGCGCTGTTCAAGAAGTTCGCCGGCATCGACGTGTTCGACATCGAACTGAACGAATCGGACCCGCACAAGCTGGTGGAGGTGATCGCCGCGCTCGAGCCGACCTTCGGCGGCATCAACCTCGAGGACATCAAGGCACCGGACTGCTTCATCGTCGAGCGCGAATGCCGCAAGCGCATGAAGATCCCGGTATTCCACGACGACCAGCACGGCACCGCGATCGTGGTTGCCGCCGCGGTCACCAACGGCCTCAAGGTGGTGGGCAAGGACATCAAGCAGGTCAAGCTGGTCGCCTCGGGCGCGGGCGCCGCGGCGCTCGCCTGCCTGGACCTGCTGGTCGACATCGGCCTGCCGCTCGAGAACATCTTCGTCACGGACCTGGCCGGCGTCGTCTACCGGGGCCGCGCCGAGCTGATGGACCCGGACAAGGAGCGGTTCGCGCGCGAGACCGACGCGCGCACGCTGGCCGAGGTGATCGAGGGCGCCGACATCTTCCTCGGCCTGTCGGCCGCCGGCGTGCTGAAGCAGGAGATGGTCAAGGGCATGGCCGAGCGCCCGCTGATCCTCGCGCTGGCCAACCCGACGCCGGAAATCCTGCCGGAAGTCGCGCACGAGGTGCGCCCCGACGCGATTCTCGCGACCGGCCGCACCGACTATCCGAATCAGGTCAACAACGTCCTCTGCTTCCCGTTCATCTTCCGCGGCGCGCTCGACGTGGGCGCGACCACGATCACGCGCGAGATGGAGATCGCCGCCGTCAACGCGATCGCCGAGCTTGCGCAGCAGGAGCAGAGCGACATCGTCGCCACGGCCTACGCGATCGAGGATCTCTCGTTCGGGCCGGAATACCTGATCCCGAAGCCGTTCGATCCGCGCCTGATCGTCAAAATCGCGCCGGCCGTCGCGAAGGCCGCGATGGAGGGCGGCGTGGCGACGCGCCCGATCGAGGACATGGACGCCTACGTCCAGCACCTGCAGCAGTTCGTCTATCACAGCGGCAACACCATGAAGCCGGTGTTCCAGGCCGCGCGCAGCGCCCCGCTGGAGAAGAAGCGCGTGGTGTTCGCCGAGGGCGAGGAGGAGCGCGTGCTGCGCGCGGTGCAGATCCTCGTCGACGAGCACGTCGCCAAGCCGATCCTGATCGGCCGCCCGCACGTGATCGAGAACCGCATCAAGCGCTTCGGCCTGCGCATCGCGCCGGGCGTCGATTTCACGATCGTCAATACCGAGCACGACGAGCGCTATCGCGATTTCTGGCAAACCTATTATCAGCTGATGGTGCGCAAGGGCATGGGCCCGCAGCTCGCCAAGCTCGAAATGCGGCGCCGCACGACGCTGATCGGCGCGATGCTGGTGAAGAAGGGCGAGGCCGACGGCATGATCTGCGGCACGATCAGCACGACCCACCGCCACCTGCACTTCATCGACCAGGTGATCGGCAAGCGCGAGGGCTGCAGCGTCTACGCCGCGATGAACGGCCTGGTGCTGCCGGGCCGCCAGATCTTCATCGTCGACACGCACGTCAACGTCGATCCAACGCCCGAGCAACTGGCCGAGATCACCATGATGGCGGCCGAGGAAGTGCGCCGCTTCGGCATCGAGCCGAAGGTCGCGCTGCTCTCGCATTCGAACTTCGGCACCAGCAACGCGCCGACCGCGCAGAAGATGCGCGATACGCTCGCGCTGCTCAAGGAGCGCGCGCCGGGTCTCGAGGTGGACGGCGAGATGCACGGCGACGTCGCGCTCGATCCGCTGCTGCGCAAGGAAATCCTGCCGGATTCGACGCTCGAGGGCGAGGCGAACCTGCTGGTGCTGCCGAACATCGATGCCGCCAACATTGCTTACAACCTGCTCAAGACCGCGGCCGGCAACAACATCGCGATCGGCCCGATCCTGCTCGGTGCCGCGCGGCCGGTGCATGTGCTGACCGAATCGGCCACGGTGCGCCGGATCGTCAACATGGCCGCGCTGCTCGTCGCCGACGTGAACGCGACGCGCTGAGCGTGGGCGGCGAGCGCGGCGCCGCCTGCTCTTGCCGCCGGCCCATGTCGTGACGGCTCATGCTGCGTCCGGCGTGGTGCTGGCCTGCCGGACCCGTACCGACGATGCCCCCGTTTTTTTCGGCGGCAAGTCTTCGGCCGGCACGCAAAGGCAGGACATACGAAGGCAGGGCACGCAAAGGCAGGAAGGACGGCCAACAAAGGGACAGCCAACAAAGACGGAAAAAGCGGCGTGCCCTGTCGAGGGCACGCCGTCGGGTATGGCAAAGCCTTCCCAAGGGTCGAACGACAGCATCCACCGGGGCCGCCGGCTGATGGCGAGGAGGCAAATAACCGGCCATCCGATGCTGCCGAGGCAATTTTATCCTGCGTGGGATAAAAAGTGCTTGTGCAGGCAGGAAATCAGGCGATTTGTGTCAAATAGCCTCAAGCGGGGCTTGCATTTGCCTGGCGAACATTGATTCCGTCCGCCATTAGCGCTACGCTTACGCCTTTCCTGGTCGTCAACTTGTTGATTTAACAGCGGGAACCCCGGTTCATGGCACGCAAGTGGCTCCGCAACGGCGCGCTCGCGTCTGTTTTCGCGCTCGTCGCACTGGGTAGCGCTGGCTTGCCGGCAGGCAGTGCGATTTCCCTGGCGTACGCTCGGGAAGCCGTCTCCAGCATGGCGCCCGTCGGCACCATTCCCACTTCCCGGTTGCCGAGCGAAGCCGTGACGACGCTTGGCCTGATTGCCGCCGGCGGCCCTTATCCGTATCCGAAAGACGGGGCCGTGTTCGGCAATTTCGAGCGCATTCTGCCGAAGATGCGGCGCGGCTATTACCACGAGTACACGGTGCCGACGCCGCGCGCGCGCAATCGCGGCGCGAAGCGCATCGTCTGCGGCGGTCCGCTGCGACGCGTCGACAACTGTTATTACACCGACGACCACTACGCCAGTTTTAAACGTATTGTTGAATGACTTCGGGATGATCGGCATGGGCGACACTACCTACGCGCACGAAATGTCGGCTGCGGCGGATCTGTTCGCGGCCGGAGACGGCAACCTGTTCCAGCGGGTGATGCGCCTGCGCGCGCTCGCCCAGGCCGGCGACGCTGCGCAGCCGCCGGCGATCTGCCCCGGGGATTCATCGACCGAGGAGCCTATGAGTCTGTTCGCGACCGTGCGACCCAATATCGTGCAGTCGATTCGCGCGTTTCGCGTCCATGATCTGGCGGAGGAAGCGGCCCGGCTCGGCCAGCATTTTCTGTTCGCGTATTGCGGCGCCGCGCAGTCGAAGCAGGAAGTGCTCGAAACGATCGCGACGTCGTTCCTGTTCCCGAAGCATTTCGGAAAGAATTACGACGCGCTGTATGACAGTCTCACCGACCTGATCCACAAGGCGGGCGAGCAGCCCGGCTTCGTGATCGTGCTGGAGGCGCTGCCGATCGCGCAGAAGTTCGACAAGGAAGGGCGCGAGACGCTGCTCGACGTGTTTCGCGAGGCCGCCGAGTTCTGGGCCGAGCGCAAGATCGCGTTCCGCGTGTTCTACTCGTTCGCCTGAGGCGCGGCGGCCCGCGGCCCGGGCGCTCGCGGTTTCACCGACGGTTTCGTTTTGCCGCTGTTTCCCGTCATCGGCCGGCACCGGCAAGGCCCGCTCGCGAGCGGGCCTTTTCCTTTTGGCCTGCGCCTTCGGCGTCGCGCGTCACCGCCTCATTCCCATCCGCCCCAGCGCGCGGCCAGTGCCGCCAGCATGGCCATGCCGGCCGTCTCGGTGCGCAGCACGCGCGCGCCGAGCACGATTGCCTGGAAGCCGTGCTTGCGCGCCGCGTCCTCCTCGGCCGGCGACAGCCCGCCTTCCGGGCCGATCAGCAGCGTGACCGTGCCGGCGGGCGCCGTGGCCGGCAGCGCCGCGAACGCGATGCTCGCGCGCGGCGAGAGCATCAGCCGCAGCTCGGCGTCGGCCGCGGGCGGCAGGGCGTCGAGCCAGGCCGAAAGCTCCGCGATCGGCGCGACCGCCGGCACGCGGTTGCGGCCGCACTGCTCGCAGGCGGCGCGCACCACGCCTTGCCAATGGGCGACGCGCTTGTCCGCGCGCTCGCCGGACAAGCGCACCACGCCGCGCGCGGTCGAAAGCGGCGCGAGCGCCGTGACGCCGAGCTCGACGGCCTTCTCGATCAGCCAGTCCATCTTGTCGCCGCCGGCGATGCCCTGGGCAAGCGTGACGCGGTACGGCGTCTCGAGTTCGCGCGCGTCGAAGCCGACGGTGCGGGCCACGGCGTTGCGCTTGCCGAGCTCGACGAGCTCGGCGCGGTACTGGCCGCCCGTGCCGTCGAACAGCGTCAGCGGATCGCCCGGTTCGAGGCGCAGCACCTGCACGTGGCGGGCGACCTCGGCGGGCAGCATCACCTCGCTGTCGGCCTGCAGCGGGCGATCGACGAAGAAGCGCGGGATCGCGGAAGTGCTGCCGCTCATTGCTCGATGCGCCGCGCCAGCGCCCAGCGGTAGCCGTCGAGATCCTCGACCTGTGCGAAACGGTCCCCCCAGAACTGATCGCGCGGCTCGCTCAGCGATTTCGCGCCTGCCTCGAGCGCGCGCCGGTAGACCGCGTCGACGTCGTCGACGTACAGATAGAACGACTGCGGCGCCGTCAGGCCGGCGCTGCGCGGCGTGCGCGCGGTGGAGCCGAACGCGCCCTCGGGCGCGAACATCAGGATCAACTGGCCGTGATAGGACATTTCGACGTGCATCAGCGCGCCGTCTTCGTCGATCAGCTCGCGCTTCTCGAACCCGAACGCGCTGCCGTAAAACGCTATCGAGGCAGCCGCGCTGCGGACGGTCAGATAAGGCGTCAACCAAGGCACGTCGGCCGGACGCGGACCGGTCATTGAACGATCTCCTGCGGGATGGTGGGACGGGGCGCCGCGTCAGCGTCAGTGGCGCATGCCGAGTGTATCGCGCAGCGCGCGGCGCAGGGTGAACAGCGCCGGATGGAGTCCGGCGTCGTAGAACCGCAGATCGGCGATGCCGCGCGCGGCGAGCCGTTGCTCGATATCGTGCGCGAACAGCGCGCCCGCATCGAGCGTGTCGCTCGCCACCGCCATCAGCCATTCGCCGCCGTAGAGCGGCACCGGCGCGGCGAGCGGCGCGACCACGGCGAACGAGGCGCGCAGTTCGGCGACGAGCCCGGCGATGCGCGGCGCGTGGAAGGCCGGCGCGCCCAGATGCATCGAGAGCGCCGCGCAGGGCGTGAGGCGCCGCTTGAGCCGGGCGAGGAACGCGCGCGTGTAGAGGCCGGCGGCCGGCGAATCGGGCGGCGTGAGGTCGAACACGACCAGATCGAAGCGCAGCGGCGTGTGGTCGACGTAATCCGCCGCGTCGCCGATCACGAGCTCGACACGCGGATCATCGAAGGCGCCGCGATGCACGGCCTCGAGGTGGCGCCGCGCCATCTCGACCACCGCGGCATCGAGTTCGGCGATCACGATGCGTTCGATCGACGGATGCTTCAGCAGCTGGCGCGCGGCGCCGCCGTCGCCGCCGCCTAGCACCAGCGCGCGGCGCGGCCGCGGATGCGCGAGCGCAGCCGGATGCGTCATGCACTCGTGGTAGACGGCCTCGTCGCCGACCGAGGTCATCGGCCGGCCGTCGAGCGTAAACAGGCGGCCGAGCAGCGGCGTGTCCCAGACCTCGATGCGCTGGTAAGGCGAGGCGAACGCGGCGAGGCGGCTGGCGTTCGGAAAGCCGTAGATCGCGTCGGGGCAGGGCTGGAAGCAGAGCGTGGTGTTCACGGCGGCGGGCAGGCGGGCGGCGGGTTGGCGGGCGAGGGCGGGGCTGCCCCGAATTATAGAAGGCGCTGGGCGATGCCGGCGGCCGGGCCCGGCCGATGCGGCGGGCGCAGGCGGCATGGCGCTTCATAACGTTTGCGCCGCGACGCGGCGCAGCATGAGAAGATGCGGCGGCGCGGCATCGATGCGCGACGCACCGCCGGCCGGTGCGCGCGGGCTGCCGCGAGCCGCTTCCCAAGCCTTTTTCGCCGGGGCGCTAGCCGGGGCATCTGTTAAAATGTCCGGCTTTGCTGCCTGCCGTCTGATTGCTCGTCCGCTTCGCGTCCCCATGGCGCCGCATCGCGCGCCGGGAGCGGTCGGCCCGCGAGCTTCCGGACCAGCCGTGCCCCGTTTTCTCGACTCGTTCTCCGGACTCGACATGACGACCTCGTCTACCGCCAGCACCTCCCTGATGGCCAATGCGATTCGCGCCCTCGCGATGGATGCCGTCCAGCAAGCCAACTCCGGCCACCCTGGCATGCCGATGGGCATGGCCGAGATCGGCGTGGCCCTGTGGTCGCGCCATCTGAAGCACAACCCGGCGAACCCGCACTGGGCCGATCGCGACCGCTTCGTGCTGTCGAACGGCCATGGCTCGATGCTGCTGTACTCGCTGCTGCACCTGACCGGCTATGACCTGCCGATCGAGGAGCTGAAGAACTTCCGCCAGTTGCACTCGAAGACGCCGGGCCACCCGGAATACGGCATCACGGCCGGCGTCGAGACCACCACCGGCCCGCTCGGCCAGGGTCTCGCGAATGCGGTCGGCATGGCGCTCGCCGAGGCGCTGCTCGCCGCCGAGTTCAACAAGGACGGCGCGACGATCGTCGATCACCACACCTACGTGTTCCTCGGCGACGGCTGCCTGATGGAAGGCATCTCGCACGAGGCGTGCTCGTTCGCCGGCACGCTGAAGCTGAACAAGCTGATCGCGCTCTACGACGACAACGGCATCTCGATCGACGGCGACGTGGTCAACTGGTTCCACGACGACACCCCGAAGCGTTTCGAAGCCTACGGCTGGAACGTGATTCCGGGCGTGGACGGCCATGACGTCGACGCCGTCGACGCGGCGATCGCGAAGGCGAAGCTGTCGGACAAGCCGACGCTGATCTGCTGCAAGACCGTGATCGGCAAGGGCGCGGCGACCAAGGCCGGCGGCCACGACGTGCACGGCGCGGCGCTCGGCGCCGAGGAGATCGCCAAGACGCGCGCGGCGCTCGGCTGGAACTGGGAGCCGTTCGTGATCCCGCAGGAAGTCTATGCGGCGTGGGACGGCAAGGCGGCCGGCGCGAAGCGCGAAAGCGACTGGAACGCCGTGTTCGAGGCCTACCGCGCGAAGTTCCCGGCCGAGGCCGACGAGTTCGTGCGCCGCATGGCGGGCAAGCTGCCGGCCGACTGGGCGCAGAAGGCCGCCGCGATCGTGGCCGGCGCGAACGAGCGCGGCGAGACGGTGGCCACGCGCAAGGCTTCGCAGCAGACCATCGAGGGCCTCGCCGCCGCGCTGCCCGAGCTGATCGGCGGCTCGGCCGACCTGACCGGCTCGAACCTGACGAACTGGAAGGCGTCGAAGCCGGTTCGCGCGGGCGAGAAAGGCATTCAGTGGGGAAACCATATCAATTACGGCGTGCGCGAATTCGGCATGAGCGCCGCGATCAACGGTATCGTGCTTCATGGCGGCTACAAGCCTTTCGGCGGCACCTTCCTGACGTTCTCGGACTACAGCCGCAACGCGTTGCGCGTGGCCGCGCTGATGAAGGCGCCCTCGCTGTTCGTGTTTACGCACGACTCGATCGGCCTCGGCGAGGACGGTCCGACGCACCAGTCCATCGAGCACGTTTCGAGCCTGCGGCTGATTCCGCACCTCGATGTCTGGCGCCCGGCCGACACGGTCGAGACGGCCGTGGCCTGGACCGAGGCCGTTGCCGCGCAACGTCCGTCGTGCCTGATCTTCAGCCGCCAGAACCTGGCGTTCAACGCGCGCAGCGACGCGCAGCTGGCGAACGTCGCCAAGGGCGGCTACGTGCTGCGCGACTGGGACGAGGAAGTCGTCGCCCGCAAGATCATCCTGATCGCGACGGGCTCCGAGGTCGAGCTGGCGATGAAGGCCGTCGAGCCGCTCGCGCAGCAGGGCATCGCCGCGCGCGTCGTGTCGATGCCGGCCACCACCGTGTTCGATCGTCAGGACGCCGAGTACCGTGAGCGCGTGCTGCCGGCCGGCGTGCGCCGCGTCGCCATCGAGGCGGGCGTGACCGACTTCTGGCGCAAGTACGTCGGCCTCGAGGGCGGCGTGATCGGGATCGATTCGTTCGGCGAATCGGCTCCGGCCGGCGTACTCTTCAAGTATTTCGGCTTCACCATCGAGAACGTGGTCGAGACGGCGAAGCGCGTGCTCGCCTGAGCGTGAGCCAGCGCGCCGGCTGCGCCTCGCCGGCGGGCCGGCGCCGTCGTGAAGCCGGCGATCCGTTTTTTTTCAGCCATCAGGAGATTAATCATGACGATTCGCGTTGCAATCAACGGTTACGGCCGCATTGGCCGCAATACGCTGCGCGCTTTCTATGAAAACGGCAAGAAGCACGATATCGAGATCGTCGCGATCAACGACCTCGGCGATGCGAAGACCAACGCGCACCTGACGCAGTACGACACCGCGCACGGCAAGTTCCCGGGCGAAGTGTCGGTGGACGGCGACTACCTGATCGTCAACGGCGACCGCATCCGCGTGCTGGCCAACCGCAACCCGGCCGAACTGCCGTGGGGCGAGCTCGGCGTCGACGTGGTGTTCGAGTGCACGGGCTTCTTCACCACCAAGGAAAAGGCCAGCGCGCACCTGAAGGGCGGCGCGAAGAAGGTGATCATCTCGGCCCCGGGCGGCAAGGACGTCGACGCGACGATCGTCTACGGCGTCAACCACCAGGTGCTGAAGGCCGAGCACACCGTGATCTCGAACGCCTCGTGCACGACCAACTGCCTCGCGCCGCTCGTCAAGCCGCTGCACGACAAGATCGGCCTCGAGACCGGCCTGATGACGACGGTCCACGCCTACACGAACGACCAGGTGCTGACCGACGTCTATCACGAGGACCTGCGCCGCGCGCGCTCGGCCACGCACAGCCAGATTCCGACCAAGACGGGCGCGGCGGCGGCCGTCGGCCTGGTGCTGCCGGAACTGAACGGCAAGCTCGACGGCTATGCGATCCGCGTGCCCACCATCAACGTGTCGATCGTCGACCTGTCGTTCATCGCCAAGCGCGACACGACGGTCGAGGAAGTCAACGCGATCATGAAGGAAGCGTCGGAAGGCTCGCTGAAGGGCATCCTCGCCTATAACGACCAGCCGCTCGTGTCGATCGACTTCAACCACAATCCGGCCTCGTCGTCGTTCGATTCGACGCTGACGAAGGTGTCGGGCCGTCTCGTCAAGGTGTCGAGCTGGTACGACAACGAATGGGGCTTCTCGAACCGCATGCTCGACACGGCAGTCGCGTTCGCGAACGCGAAGTAACACGCGCCGCGGGCGGTGCCGGCAGTTCCGGCACCGGCTTGCCGGCGAACTCACGGCCCGGCGTCGCGCCTCGTGCGCGGCGCCGGGCCGTGTCTTTTCGGGGCCGGGCATGGCGGAGCCGCAAGCAAGCGGACCGAGGCGCCCTGGCGGTGGATGCTGCCGGCGGCCGTGCCAGGCTCAACCGGGCGGCGTCGGGAAGAACACGCCGGCGCGCTGGGCCGCGCCCCGGATATGCGTCTCGATCGCGCGGCCCGCGGCAGCCGGGTCGCGTGCGATCAGCGCGTCGAGAATCACGCGGTGCTCGTGGAACGTCGAGAGCATCAGCTCGCGCCGGTAGAACGGCATGCGCTGGCTTTCCTTCATGATGTCCGCGCTGTTGCGCAGGATCGACTCGATCGCCGCATTGCCGGCCAGCCCGACGATACGCATGTGGAACTCGAAATCGAGCTGCGACGCGTCGTCCAGCGCGTTGTCGACGAGCGCCACGTGCAGCGCGGCCAGATTCTCCTCGAACCAGGCCAGATCGACGTCGCTGACGGCGAGCGCGGCCATGCGCGCGGTGAAGCCTTCCAGTGCGTAGCGCATCTGGTAGGTGTCGGGCGGTGACGAGCGTTCGGCGAAGCGCCACGGATGATCGGCGCCCGCCTGCGCGCGCTCGACGTAGACGCCCTTGCCGGGCCGGATCGTCAGCATGCCGAGCGCCTCGAGCGTCGAGAGCGCCTCGCGCAGCGAGGCGCGGCTGATATCGAGTTCTTCCGACAACTGGCGTTGGGCGGGCAACAGGCTGCCGACGGGGTAGACGCCGGTTTCGATCCGAGCCTGGATCGTGGCGATGGCCGCGTCGGTGACGGTGTGGGGAAGGTTCTTCATGGCGGCAAGGGGCGGTCAGACCGGCATTGTAATCCGGCGGCCTGCCCCGCAGCGGCAGTGCCCGGCCCGCTGTGGCAATCGGGTAATCCCTGTTTTTGATACGATTGACGCGACTATATCGGCCTCCTACACTCCGGCATCCGCTTACTGGTATGACCAGTCGGAACAGTGAGCATCTCTCGGCAAACCGCGGTACCCGCAGTACGGAGGATCGGATGGCGAAGTTTCTGAACTCGTTGTTCGGGCGCGTGATGATCGCGCTCGTGATCGGGATTGCGCTCGGTGCGGCGTTTCCGCATGCCGCGCAATCGCTGCGGCCGCTTGGCGACGGCTTCCTGAAGCTGATCAAGATGGTGATCGGGCCGATCGTGTTCTGCGTGGTGGTGAGCGGCATCGCGAACGCCGGCGATCTGCGCAAGGTCGGGCGCGTCGGCCTGCGGGCGGTGATCTACTTCGAGCTGATGACCACGTTCGCGCTCGCGATCGGCCTCGTGCTCGCGGAGCTCACGCGCCCCGGCGCCGGCATGAACGTGGATGTGGGCGCGCTCGATCCGGCCTCGCTCGCCGACTACGCGAAGCATGCGCAGAGCCTGAAGGACACCGCCGGCTATCTGCTGAAGATCATTCCCGACACCGCGTTCGACGCGTTCGCCAAGGGCGACATCCTGCAGATCCTCGTGTTCGCGGTGCCGTTCGGCGTGGCGCTGTCGATGCTCGGCGAGCGCGCGCGCGCGCTCAGCGGCCTCATCGACGAGTTCGCGCAGGTCTGCTTCCGCGTGATGGGCTTCATCGTCCGGCTCGCGCCGCTCGGCGTGCTCGGCGCGATCGCGTACACCACCGGCAAGTACGGCGTGGCCTCGCTCGAGCAGATGGGCCTGCTGGTGGCGGTGTTCTATCTGGCCTGCTTGCTGTTCGTGGTGGTGGTGCTCGGCGCGGTGATGCGGCTCGCCGGCTTCAGCGTGTTCAAGCTGATCCGCTATCTGCGCGAGGAACTGATGATCGTGCTCGGCACCGCCTCGTCGGACGCCGTGCTGCCGCAGGTGATGCGCAAGCTCGAATGGATGGGCGTCAAGGATTCGACGGTCGGGCTGGTGATCCCGACCGGCTACTCGTTCAACCTCGACGGCTTCTCGATCTACCTGACGCTCGCCGTGC
Organism: Burkholderia glumae LMG 2196 = ATCC 33617; assembly: GCF_000960995.1. Taxonomy (NCBI): domain Bacteria; kingdom Pseudomonadati; phylum Pseudomonadota; class Betaproteobacteria; order Burkholderiales; family Burkholderiaceae; genus Burkholderia; species Burkholderia glumae. Next base: position 1,589,269 of record NZ_CP009435.1, read on the forward strand.
TGTTCATCGCGCAGGCCACCAACACGCCGCTGTCGGCGCACGATCTGATCGTGGTGCTGCTGGTCTCGCTGGTCACCTCGAAGGGCGCGCACGGCATTCCCGGCTCGGCGATCGTGATCCTCGCCGCGACGCTCTCGGCGATCCCGGCGCTGCCGGTGCTCGGCCTCGTGCTGATCCTGCCGGTGGACTGGTTCGTCGGCATCGCGCGCGCCGTGACGAACCTGCTCGGCAACTGCGTCGCGACGGTGGTGGTGGCGGTGTGGGAGCACGACATCGACGCGGCCCGCGCGCGCCGCGTGCTGAACCGCGAGCTGCGCTACGTGCCGTCCGGCGACGCGCCGGCCGGCGAATTGGCCCCGGAAGAGCCGGCCCCGGCGCTCTGAGGCCAGCGCCCGCGACCTGATCCCGGTCCCGCGCGCGGCAGGCCGCGCGTGCGGATCGGCCGACTTTCGATTACCGCTTAACGGCAGGAGCCCGACCATGGCAGCACCGATCCTCGACCCCGACGCCCCCGCGTTCACGCGGCGCTATCCGAATCTCGCCGACCCGCGCCTCGGCGCCCGCGCGCTGGCCGCGAGCGACGAATTCTTCGCGCCGAAGGAGCGCATGCTCGACCCGGAACCGGCGGTGTTCATCCCCGGCAAGTACGACGACCACGGCAAGTGGATGGACGGCTGGGAGACGCGCCGCAAGCGCACGGCGGGGCACGACTGGTGCATCGTCAAGCTGGCGCGCCCCGCAGTCGTGCATGGCGTCGATCTCGATACCAGCCACTTCACCGGCAATTTCCCGCCTGCCGCGTCGATCGACGCCTGCCGCGCCGAGGGCGAGCTGCCGCCCGACGACGCCGACTGGCAGCCGCTGGTGGCGGCCGCCACGCTGCAGGGCAACCGCCATCACTACGTCGAGGTGCGCGAGGCGCGCGTCGTCACGCACCTGCGCGTGAACCTCTATCCCGACGGCGGGCTCGCGCGGCTGCGCGTGTACGGCCAGCCGCAGCGCGACTGGTCGCGCGTGCCGGCGGGCGAGCTCGTCGATCTGGCCGCGACCGAGAACGGCGCGTATCTGGTGGCCGCCAACAACGAGCACTTCGGCGCGGCCTCGCGGCTGCTGATGCCGGGCCGCGGCCTGAACATGGGCGACGGCTGGGAGACGCGGCGCCGGCGCGAGCCCGGCAACGACTGGGCAATCGTCGCGCTGGCGCGGCCGGGCATCATCCGCCGCATCGAGGTCGACACGGCGCACTTCAAGGGCAACTACCCGGACCGCTGCTCGCTGCAGGCCGCGCGCGTGACGGGCGGCACCGACGGATCGCTGGTCACGCAGGCGATGTTCTGGCCGGAACTGCTCGGCGAGCAGGCGCTGTCGATGGACAGCGTGCACGTGTTCGAGCCCGGCGGCGCGGCATCCGGCATCGTCACGCACGTGCGCTTCAACATCTTTCCGGACGGCGGCGTATCGCGGCTGCGGCTGTGGGGCGAGCCGGCATGACGGCCGGAGCATGACGATGAACGATTCGCGCTCCGCCGTTCCGCTGCGGCTCGAACCGCTCACGCGCGCCGCGTTCGCGCCGTTCGGCGACGTGATCGAATTGGCGGGCGCGCGCCATTTCCCGATCAACGGCGGCACCACCGAGCGCTTTCACGATCTTGCCACGATCGACGTCGGCACCGCGGGCGGGCGCCCGCTCGTCAGCCTGTTCCGCGGCCAGCCGCGCGACTGGCCGATCGAGATCGCGATGATGGAACGCCATCCGCTCGGCAGCCAGGCGTTCGTGCCGCTCGCGACGCAGGGGCGCTACGCGATCGTGGTGGCGCCGGCCGGCGAGTTCGACGCGCGGCGGCTGCGCGCGTTTCTGGCCCAGGGCTGGCAGGGCGTCAACTACGCGAAGGGGGTCTGGCACCATCCGCTGCTCGCGCTCGACCGCGTCAGCGATTTCGTCGTGATCGACCGCGGCGGCAACGGCGAGCCGAATTGCGACGAGATCGCGCTCGACCTGCCGCGTCTGCTGCTGGCCCCGGCCAGCCCCGCCGCGGCCTGAGCGCGCGGCGGCAATCGTGTGAGGATTGCCCGCTGAAGGCGGGCGCGGCGCGCCGACCCGTCAGGAAAGCGAAAGATCGGCGCGAGCTTCGCCACGGCGCCTGGCAGCGTGCGATGCCGTGCGATTCGGCGGCGGCGCGCCCGAAAACGATTCGGCCCGGCCGGGCTGGCGCCCGCCGGGCCGAATCGCTGCGCGGCCGTGCCGTGCAGGCAGCCGTCAGTGCTTGCGGTGCGGGCAGTCCTCGGTGGTGCACGAGCCGTACATCGCGAGCGAATGCTCCTGCAGCTTGAAGCCGCGCGTCTTCGCGATCGCCTGCTGGCGGTTCTCGATCTCGGCGTCGAAGAATTCCTCGACGCGGCCGCAGTCGAGGCAGACCAGGTGATCGTGGTGCGAGCCTTCGTTGAGCTCGAACACGGCCTTGCCCGATTCGAAGTTGCTGCGCGTGAGCAGGCCCGCCTGCTCGAACTGCGTCAGCACGCGATAGACCGTGGCCAGTCCGATGTCGAGTTGCTCGTGCAGCAGATTGCGATAGACGTCTTCGGCCGTCAGGTGCCGGACTTCGCTTTGCTGGAAGATTTCCAGAATCTTGAGGCGAGGTAGGGTGGCCTTGAGCCCGATATTCTTCAGCTCGGTCGGATTGGTCATGGCTAGGCGTCCCTAGAGTACAATGCAGGGTTCCAATAGTACCGGCTTTTCGCCCTGTCAGTCATCAGTGAGCCGAGTCGTGCGGCCTGTCCGACGGTTCGATCCGATGAAGGACAAGTTTCCTGTATCCGTTCGCAACTTCAGAGGACCCGCATGCGGAGTGCCATCACTGCTGCCGTCGCTGTCGCCGTCGTCACGCTGGCAGGCTGTTCGTCATATGACAGCGTCACGCAACGAATCGCGCAGAGCATTACGCCGTACCGCATCACGGTCGTCCAGGGCAATTTCGTTTCCCAGGAAAAAGCTGCACAGCTGCAAGTCGGCATGACGCGCGACCAGGTTCGCACGCTGCTCGGCACGCCGCTGCTCACCGATATGTTCCACGCCGATCGCTGGGACTATCTGTTCTATTTCAAGCGCGGCTCGACCTCGGTGGTCCAGCAGCGCGATCTCGTGCTGCATTTCCAGAACGATCGCCTCGCGAGCTGGAGCGGCGCGGAAAATCTGCCGACCGAGCTCGACCTGCTCGCCGACATCGACGGCGACCGCCGCGGCAAGCGCGCCGCCAAGGCGGCAGCGAAAGCGGCCGCCGAGCAGGCCGCTGCGGCGTCGGCCGCTTCCGCGGCAGCCGCCGCCGCGCCGGCCCCGGCTGCTGCCGCGCCGGCCCCGAGCCTCCCGCCCGACATGGCGGCCAGCCCGGCTGCGGGCGCCTCGAGCGCCTCGAGCGCGGCGGCGCCGGCGGCGGGCGGCCAGAGCGCCGCCAACACCGAGGCCGCGCGCGCGGCGAACCGCGCGACCGCGCAGGTTCCGGGCCAGGGCGCCCAGCATCGCTTCAAGCCGTCGGCGCAGAGCGCGCCGTCCGCCCCGACGCCGGGCGGCATGCCGCCCGGCGCGAGCCCGGCGATCCAGCCGCAGTTCCAGTTCCAGCGTCCGCCGCAGCCGTCGGCGCCGAGCGACGCGGCGCCGCCCGTCGGCCCGCGGGGCACCGACGTGCTGCCGAATCAGCCGCTGACCGCGCCGCCCGCCGACATCTCGGCGCCGCCGAACTCGAACTGACGCGCGGGCAGTAGCCAACGGGCGGCTTCGGCCGCCCGGTTCGTTTTCCGAATCCCGTCCCCTTCTTCGTTCACCTACGCGAACACGACCATGAAGATTGCCATTGCCGGAGCGTCGGGCCGTATGGGCCGGATGCTGATCGAAGCGGTGCTCAACGATCCCGACGCGACGCTCGCGGGCGCACTCGGCCGCCCCGGCTCCGCGCATCTCGGCCAGGACGCCGGGGCATTCCTCGGCAAGCCGACCGGCGTGATCGTCACCGACGACGTCGAGCGCGTGTTCGCCGATGCCGACTACCTGATCGATTTCACCCGCCCCGACACCACGCTCGGCTATCTCGACGCCGCCCAGCGCCATGGCGTGAAGCTGGTGATCGGCACCACCGGTTTCTCCGAGCCGCAGAAGGCGCGGCTGCGCGCGGCGGCCGCGCGGATCGGCATGGTGTTCTCGGCGAACATGAGCGTGGGCGTGAACGTCACGCTCAAGCTGCTCGAGTTCGCGGCGAAGCAGTTCGCGCAGGGCTACGACATCGAGATCATCGAGGCGCACCATCGCCACAAGGTCGATGCGCCGTCCGGCACCGCGCTGATGATGGGCGAGACCGTGGCCGCCTCGCTCGGCCGCCAGCTCGCCGACTGCGCCGTCTATGACCGCCATGGCGAGACGGGGCCGCGCGATCCCTCGACGATCGGCTTCACGGCGATTCGCGGCGGCGACATCGTCGGCGACCACACCGTGCTGTTCGCCGGCATCGGCGAGCGCATCGAGATCACCCACAAGTCGTCGAGCCGCGTGTCCTACGCGCAGGGCTCGATGCGCGCGGTGCGCTTCCTCGCCGACAAGCCGAGCGGCCTGTTCGACATGCAGGACGTGCTCGGCCTGCGCTGAGCAGGCCGGCCGATCGATCCGGAGCCGCGCATGGCCACCGATACCGGCGTCATCCACTATCTCGCGAGCGGCGATGCCGTCACGCATGCCGTCGCGTACCTGCTGCTGGCGATGTCGGTGGCGAGCTGGTGCTGCCTGCTGCTCAAGGCGTGGACGCTGGTGCGCGCGAGGCGTGCGAGCGCCGGCGCGATCGCCGCGTTCTGGCGGGCCGGCTCGTTCGACGCGGGGCTCGCCGCGCTGCGCGCCGCCGACCGCGAGCGCGTGTTCGTGCCGCTCGCGGCCGCCGCAGACGCGGCGGCGCGGGAGGCCGCCGCCGGCGCGGCGCTGCTGGGCGCGCGCGTTGCGCCCGGCGAACGCGTGCTGCGGGCGGTGCGCGAGGCCATGCGCGGCTCGCAGCGGCGGCTCGAGTTCGGCCTCGTGCTGCTCGCCTCGATCGCCAGCACGGCGCCGTTCGTCGGACTGCTCGGCACGGTCTGGGGCATCTACCACGCGCTCGGCAGCATCGCCGCGAGCGGTCAGGCGCAGATCGGCAGCGTGGCCGGCCCGGTCGGCGAGGCGCTGATCATGACCGCGTTCGGGCTGGTGGTCGCGATTCCGGCGGTGCTCGCCTACAACATGCTCGGCCGCCTGGTGCGGCAGCTCGTCGAGGATCTCGACGGGTTCGCGCGCGACCTGCACGCATTCGCCGGCGGCGCGCCCGAGCGCGACGCGCGGGCCTGAGGGCGCACCGTGGCATTCGGCGGACTCGATCCTCGCGAACCGGCCGCGCCGATGGCCGAGATCAACATGACGCCGCTGATCGACGTGATGCTGGTGCTGCTGGTGATCTTCATCATCACCGCACCGCTGCTCACGCACGCGATCCGGCTCGACCTGCCGAAGGCCGCCGCGGCGCCCGCGCGCGAGCGGCCCGACACGATCACGCTGTCGATCGACGCCGACGGCCGGCTGTTCTGGGGCGCCGCGCCCATCGGCGAGGCGGCGCTGGCCGGCCGGTTTCGCGCCGCGGTCGCGCGCGGCGGCACGCCCGAGCTGCACGTGCGTGCCGCCGCCGCGGCGCGCTACGACACGATCGCGCGCGTGATGAGCGCCGCGCAGGCGGCCGGGCTGACGCGCATCGGTTTCGTGACCGAGCCGGACCCGGGCGGCGCGCCGCCCGGGCCGGCGAGGGCGGCGCCGCTCGCGCCTGGCCGCTGAGCCGGCCGGGCGCCGCCCGGCTCGCGCGCCGTGCCCGCCCGCATCCGGCCGCGCCTGTGGCCGGCGTTTGCCGTCCGGCGCCGCGATTGCCGCCCGAGCCGCCCGGCCGCCGCATGCCGCGCGCGATGGCCTGACGCGCCTGAGCGGACGGTATAATCGACCCTTTCCCCGCGATCCGGGGAGTGCGACCTTCGATCCACTCCAGCCCGCGCGCGCCGCGCCGGTGCCGACAGCCTAGCCGAACCACACCATGCAAGAACGATACGTACCCGCCGACGTCGAAGCCGCCGCCCAGCGCGACTGGCGCGATGCCGATGCCTACCTGACGAAGGAAGATTCGCAAAAGCCGAAGTTCTATTGCGTATCGATGCTGCCGTATCCGTCCGGCAAGCTGCACATGGGTCACGTGCGCAACTACACGATCAACGACGTGATGTACCGCTATCTGCGGATGAACGGCTACAACACGCTGATGCCGATGGGTTGGGACGCGTTCGGGATGCCGGCCGAGAACGCCGCGATGGCCAACGGCGTGCCGCCCGCGAAGTGGACCTACGACAACATCGCCTACATGAAGAGGCAGATGCAGGCGATGGGTCTCGCGATCGACTGGTCGCGCGAGATCGCCACCTGCAATCCGGACTACTACAAGTGGAACCAGTGGCTGTTCCTGAAGATGCTGGAAAAGGGCATCGCCTACAAGAAGACGGGCACCGTGAACTGGGACCCGGTCGACCAGACCGTACTGGCCAACGAGCAGGTGATCGACGGGCGTGGCTGGCGCTCGGGCGCCGTGGTCGAGAAGCGCGAGATCCCGATGTACTACCTGCGCATCACGCAGTATGCCGACGAGCTGCTCGACGACCTCGAGGGCCTCGGCTGGCCCGAGCGCGTCAAGGTCATGCAGCAGAACTGGATCGGCAAGAGCTTCGGCGTGAACTTCGGCTTCCCCTATGAACTCGACGGCGAGCAGAAGCTGCTGCGCGTGTTCACGACGCGCGCCGACACCATCATGGGCGTGACGTTCTGCGTGGTCGCGGCCGAGCATCCGCTCGCCACGCGGCTCGCCGAAGGCCGGCCCGAACTGCTCGCGTTCATCGACGAATGCAAGCAGGGCGGCGTGGCCGAGGCCGACATGGCGACCATGGAGAAGAAGGGCATGGCCACGGGCTTCTCGGTCAAGCACCCGCTGACGGGCGAGCCCGTGCCGGTGTGGATCGGCAACTACGTGCTGATGAGCTATGGCGAAGGCGCCGTGATGGGCGTGCCGGCCCACGACGAGCGCGATTTCGCGTTCGCCGCCAAGTACGGCCTGCCGATCAAGCAGGTGATCGCGGCCGAGGGCGAGACCTATTCCACCGACGCGTGGCAGGAGTGGTACGGCGACAAGACGAAGGGCGTCTGCGTCAACAGCGGCAAGTACGACGGCCTCGGCCACGAGGCCGCGGTCGACGCGGTCGCGGCCGACCTGGCCGCGGGCGGCTTCGGCGACAAGCAGGTCACCTGGCGCCTGCGCGACTGGGGCGTGTCGCGCCAGCGCTACTGGGGCACGCCGATCCCGATCATCCATTGCCCGTCGTGCGGCGACGTGCCGGTGCCCGAGGCGGATCTGCCGGTGGTGCTGCCCGAGGATCTCGTGCCGGACGGCTCGGGCAATCCGCTGGCCAAGTCCGAGGCGTTCGTGAACTGCACCTGTCCGAAGTGCGGCGCCGCTGCGAAGCGCGAAACCGACACGATGGACACCTTCGTCGATTCGTCGTGGTATTTCTCGCGCTACACCGCGCCCGACGCCGCCACCATGGTGGATGCGCGCACCGACCACTGGATGCCGATGGACCAGTACATCGGCGGCATCGAGCACGCGATCCTGCACCTGCTCTATTCGCGTTTCTGGACCAAGGTGATGCGCGACCTCGGCCTCGTGAAGTTCGGCGAGCCGGCCAAGAACCTGCTCACCCAGGGCATGGTGCTCAACGAGACGTTCTACCGCGAGGACGCGACCGGCAAGAAGACCTGGTTCAACCCGGCCGACGTGACCGTCACGCACGACGACAAGGGCCGCCCGGTCGGCGCCGTGCACAATGCCGACGGCCAGCCGGTGGTGCTGGGCGGTATCGAGAAGATGTCGAAGTCGAAGAACAACGGCGTCGATCCGCAGGTGTTGATCGACCAGCACGGCGCCGACACGGCGCGCCTGTTCACGATGTTCGCCGCGCCGCCCGAGCAGCAGCTCGAATGGTCCGGCGCCGGCGTCGAGGGCGCGAGCCGCTTCCTGCGCCGGGTCTGGGCGTTCGGCGCGGCGCACCGCGAGGCGCTCGCCGTGCGCGCCGGGTTCGACGCCGCCCAGCTCGACGAGGGTGCCAGGGCGCTGCGCCGCGAGATCCACGGCGTGCTGCGCCAGGCCGATTTCGACTACCAGCGGCTGCAGTACAACACCGTCGTGTCGGCCGCGATGAAGATGCTCAACGCGATCGAGGCGGCCAAGGCCGCGCCGGCCGGCGTGCTGCGCGAGACCTACGGGATCCTGCTGCGCGTGCTGTATCCGGTGGTGCCGCACATCACCTTCGCGCTCTGGCAGGCGCTCGGCTACGCCGATGAATTCGGCACGCTGCTCGACGCGCCCTGGCCGAAGGTCGACGAGGCCGCGCTCGAACAGGCCGAGATCGAACTCGTGCTGCAGATCAACGGCAAGGTGCGCGGCGCGATCAAGGTGGCGAAGGACGCGGGCCGCGACGTGATCGAGGCCGCGGCGCTCGCCGACGAGAGTTTCGCGAAGTTCGGCGAGGGCAAGCCGGCGAAGAAGGTGATCGTCGTGCCGGGCCGTCTCGTCAATGTCGTGGTCTGACGCGCAGTAGAACCAGCAAGGAGCCAAGGTGATCCGCAGATCGTTCGTAATGGTGATGGGCAGCGCGCTGCTGCTGTCCGCATGCGGTTTTCAGTTGCGCGGCACGCAGAACTACGCGTTCAAGCATCTGCTGATCGTGGGCGCGCCGCCGTTCGTCGAGGCGCGCCTGAAGCGCCTGGTCGAGGGCGGCAGCGACACCCGGATCGTCACGACGCTCGACCAGGCCGACGCGGTGCTGCGGGTGGGCGAGTCGCGCGGCACGAGCACGCTGACGCTCGACCAGTTCGGCACGGTCGAGGAGTACCAGCTCAACTACTCGCTCAACTACACGCTGACGAGCAGGGACGGCGCGCTGCTGATCGCGCCGAGCGTGATTTCGCTGAACCGCGCGATGACCTACAACGCGCAGTTCGTCCAGGCGAAGGCGCAGGAGTCCGACATCCTCTACGCCGACATGCAGAACGACGCGGTCGATCAGCTCACGCGCCGGCTGTCGATCGTGCGCACGCTGACGCCGGGGCCGAGCGACGTGGCGCCGGGCGTCGCGCCGCGCGCGCCGCTGCCGCCGCCGCCGCTGTGAGCGCGCGGTTCCGGGCGTGGTTTCCTTTCGACTGCTGAGCATGCCAACCGATGCAATTGCGACTTGACGCGCTGGAGGCGCACCTCGCGAAGACGCTCGCGGGCCTCTACACCGTGTACGGCGACGAGCCGCTGCTGGTGCAGGAGGCCTGCGACCGGATTCGCGCCGCCGCGCGCGCGGGCGGCTTCACCGAGCGTTCGGTGTTTACCGTCGAGCGCAGCTTCGACTGGAGTTCGCTGCTCGGCGCGAGCCAGGCCATGTCGCTGTTCGGCGAGCGCCAGCTGATCGAGCTGCGGATTCCGTCGGGCAAGCCCGGCAAGGAAGGTGCCGATGCGCTGAAGACGCTCGCCGGCGCAGGCAACCCCGACGTGCTGATGCTCGTGACGCTGCCGCGGCTCGATGCGGCCACGCAGAAATCGGCCTGGTTCACGGCGCTCGGCAACGGCGGGGTGGCGCTGAAGATCGATCCCGTCGATCGCGCCCAGCTGCCGAACTGGATCGGCCAGCGGCTCGCCGCGCAGGGCCAGCGCGTGGCCGCCGGCGAGGACGGCCGGCGCGCGCTGCAGTTCATCGCCGAGCGCGTGGAGGGCAACCTGCTGGCCGCCCATCAGGAGATCCAGAAGCTCGGGCTGCTCTATCCGTCCGGCACGCTCGCGCTCGATCAGGTGCAGGACGCCGTGCTGAACGTGGCGCGCTACGACGTGTTCAAGCTCAACGAGGCGATGCTGGCGGGCGACGCGGGCCGGCTCGCGCGCATGATCGACGGCCTGAAGGGCGAGGGCGAGGCGCTCGTGCTGGTGCTGTGGGCCGTGGTCGAGGAACTGCGCACGCTGCTGCGGATCAAGCGCGGCGTCGCGGCCGGCAAGCCGCTCGCGGTGCTGGTCCGCGAGAATCGCGTCTGGGGGCCGCGCGAGCGGCTGATCGGGCCGGCGCTGTCGCGCGTCTCGGAAGCGGTGCTCGAGGCGGCGCTCGCGCTGGCCGCCAGGCTCGACCGCCAGGTGAAGGGGCTGTCCGGCATGGCGCCGGGGCTGCCGCGCGTCGACGAGCCGCCGCCGGACCCGTGGGACGGGCTGTTCCAGCTCGCCATGACGGTGGCCGGTGCGCAGGGCTCGCCGGCGGCCGGCTCCGGCACGCGCGGCGCCGCCGGCGCACGTGCCGCGGCTTTCGCCGCGCCGCGGCGCCCGGCCTGAGCGGCCACGGCACGGCGCGCTTACAATCGATCACTCGCCGGCGTCCCGACCGGGCGCGGGCGGCAATGACCAACGGCATCTGGCTGCGCCACGCGGCCGCCATTCCGGATTCGGGTTTCACGATGGATATCGATCAGTACATGACGGACGTCGGCCGCCGCGCGCGGCAGGCCTCGCGCGCCATTGCACGGGCCGACACGGCCGCGAAGAACGCCGCGCTCGCCGCGATCGCGACCGCGATCGAGCGCGAGGCCGGTGCGCTCAAGGCCGCCAACGCGCGCGACGTCGAGCGCGCGCGCGCGAAGGGCCAGGACGCCGCGTTCGTCGACCGCCTGACGCTGTCGGACAAGGCGCTGAAGACGATGCTGGACGGCCTGCGGCAGGTCGCGGCGCTGGCCGATCCGATCGGCGAGATCTCGAACCTGAAGTTTCGCCCGAGCGGCATCCAGGTGGGCCAGATGCGCGTGCCGCTCGGCGTGATCGGCATCATCTACGAATCGCGGCCGAACGTGACGATCGACGCGGCGGCGCTGTGCCTGAAGTCCGGCAACGCGACGATCCTGCGCGGCGGCTCCGAGGCGCTCGAATCGAACACCGCGCTGGCGCGGCTGATCGGCGAGGGGCTCGCGGCGGCGGGGCTGCCGGCCGACGCCGTGCAGGTGGTCGAGACCGCCGATCGCGCGGCCGTCGGCCGGCTGATCACCATGACCGAATACGTCGACGTGATCGTGCCGCGCGGCGGCAAGAGCCTGATCGCGAGGCTGATCGAGGAGGCGCGCGTGCCGATGATCAAGCATCTCGACGGGATCTGCCACGTGTACGTGGACGATCGCGCCGATCTGGCGAAGGCGCTGAGCGTCTGCGACAACGCCAAGACCCATCGCTACGGCACCTGCAACACCATGGAGACGCTGCTCGTCGCGCGCGGCATCGCGCCCGCGGTGCTGCCGCAGCTGGGGCGCCTCTATCGCGACAAGTCGGTCGAGCTGCGCGTGGACGCGGCCGCGAAGGCCGTGCTGGCGGCGGCCGGGGTCGGCCCGCTGGTGGACGCGACCGAGGAGGACTGGCGCACCGAGTATCTGGCGCCGGTGCTCGCGATCAAGCTGGTGGACGGGCTCGATGCCGCGATCGAGCACATCAACGCGTATGGCTCGGCGCACACCGATGCGATCGTCACCGAGGACCACGACCGCGCCATGCGCTTTCTGCGCGAGGTCGATTCGGCCAGCGTGATGGTGAACGCCTCGACGCGTTTCGCGGATGGCTTCGAATACGGCCTCGGCGCCGAGATCGGCATCTCGAACGACAAGCTGCATGCGCGCGGGCCGGTCGGGCTCGAGGGGCTGACCTCGCTGAAGTACGTCGTGCTCGGGCACGGCGAAGGGCGGCAATGAACACGCGGCGGCCGGTGCCGGCCGCCGCGGCCACGGGCCGGCGCGACCCGGCCACCGAAGGACGGGCTATTCGATGACGTATCTCTGGGTCAAGACCTTCCACATCGTGCTGATCGCCGCCTGGTTCGCGGGGCTGTTCTATCTGCCGCGCATCTACGTGAACCTCGCGATGGAGAGCGATCCCGGCGCGGTGCGCCGGCTGCTCGCGATGGCGCGCAAGCTGTTCCGCTTCATGAGTTTCATCGCCGTGCCGGCGCTCGCCTGCGGGCTCTGGCTCTGGCTCGTCGCCGGCGTCGGGCGCGGGCAGGGGTGGATTCACGCGAAGCTGACGATCGTCCTGCTGCTGATCGTCTATCACGTCTATTGCGGGCATCTGCTGCGCGTGTTCGAGCGCGGCGAGAACCGCCGCTCCGATCGCTGGTATCGCTTCTTCAACGAACTGCCGGTGCTCGGCATGCTCGGCGCCGTCGCGCTGGCCGTGATCAAGCCGTTCTGAGCGGGGCTTCGCGCCGCCGCGCGCGCTCGGCGATAGCGGCCGCGCCATCGTCGCTGGGCGGCATCATCGCCGCCGCCCGGCGGCGTCCTCAGGCGGCGCGGGCCGCTCAGGCCTGCGTTTCGGTTTCCTTCCCGTCGCGCGCGCCCCGGCGCTCGGCCGGCTTGCCGTCGGGCTCGATGCGGCGCCGCGTGATGGCCGCCTTCGCGCGGCCGAGCCGGTCCACGAGCGCCGGCCCGCGCTGCAGCGCGACGCCCACCGCGAGGATGTCGCCGATCGCCAGATGCGACATGCGCGAGGTCATCGGCGAGAACACGTCGGTTTCCTCGGCAATGTTCGAGGCGAGATTGACGCTGGCCAGCTGCGCCAGCGGCGAGTGGCTGTGCGTGATCGACACCACTTTCGCGCCGCAGGCGAGCGCCGATTTCGCGGCCTCGACGATGTCGCGCGTGCGCCCCGTGTTCGAAATCGCCACCACCACGTCCTGCGCGCCTAGCAGCGCGGCCGACATGCTGAAGGTGTGCGGGTCGGAATAGGCCACGCTCGGCATGCCGAGCCGGAAGAACTTGTGCTGGACGTCCTGCGCGGCGATGCCGGAGCCGCCCGCGCCGTAGAACTCGATGCGCGAGGCGCGCGCGAGCAGCGCGATGGCCTCCGCCACGCTGCCGGCCGACAGGCTGTTGCGCACCTCGATCAGCGCGCCGATGGTGCGGTCGAACACCTTGCCGATGATGCCGGGCGCGGGCTCGTCGGGTTCCACGTCGCGATAGACCGACGGCACGCCCGGCGCCACGCTCTGCGCGAGCCGGATCTTGAACTCGCGAAAGCCGCTGCAGCCGAGCGCATGGCAGAACCGCGCGATGGTGGGCTGGCTCACGCCCGCGCGCGCGGCGAGCTCGGTCATCGACAGGTCGAGGATCTCGCGCGGCGCGGCCAGCATGTAGTCGGCGAGCTTGCGCTCGGAAGGGCGTAGCTGCGCGCGCAGCGCTTCGATTCGGGGCAGCATCGGCGGCTCGTTTTCGCAAATGACGGATTGTAGGCGTGTGGCGGTATTGTAGAAAAACTACAGGAAATTTCTAGCTGAAGTGTCGACGTCGTGGCACGACATCAGGGTTTTCACTAATCAAAAGGGCCGATATAGCAGGCGTCAGGCGAATATTCGAGAGATCGATGCTGCAACGCAAGATTGCGACTATGTAGTTTTTCTACTAGACTTTGGCGCGTTTGGTCGGCAAGCCGGCCAGCCCCACGATTCCAGCCGCCGGCACCGCCCGGCATCAGAGGAGCCGCCCAGCATGGCCTCGCCGCATCCCACTCTCGTGAACGTGACCGAGCGCGTGATCGCGCGCAGCCGTCCGACCCGCACCGCCTATCTCGACCGCATCGCCGCCGCGCAGGGACGCTTTCCGGCGCGCGGCGCGCTGTCGTGCGCGAACCTCGCGCACGGCTTCGCCGGCCTCGAAGGCAACGACAAGTTCGTGATCAAGGCGATCCGCGAGCCGAATATCGGCATCGTCTCGTCGTACAACGAGATGCTGTCGGCGCACGCGCCCTACGTCTCGTATCCCGACATCATCAAGGCAGCCGCGCGCGAGAACGGCGGCGTGGCGCAATTCGCGGGCGGCGTGCCGGCGATGTGCGACGGCGTCACGCAGGGCAACCCGGGCATGGAGCTGTCGCTGTTCTCGCGCGAGACGATCGCGATGAGCACGGCGATCGCGCTGACCCACAACATGTTCGACGCGGCGCTCTGCCTCGGCATCTGCGACAAGATCGTGCCGGGCCTGCTGATCGGCGCGCTGCAGTTCGGCCACCTGCCGACCATCTTCGTGCCGGCCGGCCCGATGACGAGCGGCCTGTCGAACGACGACAAGGCGAAGATCCGCCAGCAGTTCGCGACCGGCCAGGTGGGCCGCGACGCGCTGCTCGAGGCCGAATCGGCCGCCTATCACGGCCAGGGCACCTGCACGTTCTACGGCACCGCCAACAGCAACCAGATGCTGATGGAGGTGATGGGCCTGCATCTGCCGGGCTCGGCGTTCGTGCACCCGCACACGCCGTTGCGCGACGCGCTGACGGCCGCCGCGGCGCGCCGCGTGCTCGATCTGACCGTCGAGCGCGGCAGCTACACGCCGATCGGGCACGTGGTGGACGAGAAGGCCGTGATCAACGGCATCGTCGCGCTGCTCGCCACGGGCGGCTCGACCAACCACACCATGCACCTGGTCGCGATCGCGCGTGCCGCCGGCATCCTGATCGACTGGGACGACTTCGACGCGCTGTCGGCGATCGTGCCGCTGCTCGCGAAGATCTACCCGAACGGCAAGGCCGACGTGAACCACTTCCACGCGGCGGGCGGCGTGGCGTTCCTGGTGCGCAACCTGCTGGAAGGCGGTCTGCTGCACGAGGACGTGACGACGGTGGCGGGCCGCGGCCTGTCGCACTATACGCACGAGCCGAAGCTCATCGACGGCAGGCTCGAATGGGTGCCGGGCGTGGCCGAGAGCCAGGATCCGAAGGTGCTGCGGCCGCTCGCCGAGCCGTTCGCGCCGGACGGCGGCCTGCGCCTGATGCAGGGGCGTCTCGGCCGCGGCGTGATCAAGATCTCGGCGGTCGCGCCCGAGCACCGCAAGGTGGTCGCGCCGGCCATCGTGTTCGATTCCCAGGAGGCCGTGCAGGCCGCCTTCGACGCGGGCGAGCTCAAGCGCGACTTCGTCGCCGTGGTGCGGTTCCAGGGCGCGCGCGCCAACGGCATGCCGGAGCTGCACCGTTTGACGCCGCTGCTCGGCGTGCTGCAGGATCAGGGTTTCCATGTCGCGCTGGTTACCGACGGCCGCATGTCGGGCGCCTCGGGCAAGGTTCCGGCGGTGATCCACGTCTCGCCGGAGGCGCTGCTCGACGGGCCGCTCGCCAAGGTGCGCAGCGGCGACACCATCGTGATCGACGCGCAGGCCGGCGTGCTCGACGTCGAGATCGACGCGGGCGAATGGGCCGCGCGCGAGCTGGCGCGCCCCACGCATCAGGCCGACAACGAGGTCGGCTTCGGCCGCGAGCTGTTCGGCGTGTTCCGCGCCGCGGCGATGCCGGCCGAGGCGGGCGCCTCGGTGTTCGGTGCGCTGGTCGGCGAGACCGCGCAGGCCGGCGCGAGCGTCACGCACTGAGCCGCATGGCATGGAACCGAATCGGGCCGGTCGCGCCACGGCGAATCCGCCGCGGCCCGGCCCACGCATCGAATCATAGGAGAAGCAGCAGATGAAGACGATCCACGACATCGTGAAACTCGGCCCGGTGATTCCGGTGCTCGCGTTCGAGACGGTCGAGCAGGGCGAGCACGTGTCGCGCGCGCTGCACGCGGGCGGCGTGAAGGTGCTGGAGATCACGCTGCGCACCGAGGCCGGACTGAAGGCGATCGAACGCGCGAGCCAGCTCGCCGACGACATCGTGGTCGGTGTCGGCACCATCACGAAGCCCGAGCACTGCGCGCTCGCCAAGCAGGCCGGCGCGCAGTTCGGCGTGTCGCCGGGCCTCACCAGGGACATGCACCGGGCCGCGAGCGACGCGGGCCTGCCGCTGCTGCCCGGCGTGATGACGCCGACCGACATCATCACCGCGCTCGAGCTCGGCTATGAGGTGGTGAAGTTCTTCCCGGCGCAGCAGGCGGGCGGCATCCCGATGCTGCAGGCGTTCCACGGCCCGTTCCCGACGCTGAAGTTCTGCCCGACCGGCGGCATCAGTGCGCAGACGGCGCCCGATTTCCTCAAGCAGCCGAACGTGGTCTGCGTGGGCGGCTCGTGGCTGACGCCCAAGGCCGCGCTCGCGGCCCAGGACTGGGCCGAGGTCACGCGGCTCGCCCAGGCGGCGAGCCAGCTGGCCCGCTGATCCGCCCCGCCGGGCGGCCCGCTCGGCCGAATCGGCTCGAATCGTCGCCGGGCCGGCCGGCGGGAGCGATGGTTGCGTGCGCATCCGCCGGCGCGTGTCCGACGCCGGCAGCCGCGCGGCGCCGCATGCGTCCCGCCTCGCGCCTGCCCGCCATGCGCCGCGATCGCCGCGATCGCCGTCGTCGCGGTGCGAATCCGCCCGCCGCTCTTGCGTGACGCCGCCACGTCGCCACGTCGCCACGTCGCCACGCCGCCACGCCGCCACGCCGCCATGCCCCCGCATTGCCGCGCTCACGCGGCTCGCGGCGAAGCTTTCCGACCTCCCTTATAGTGATTGGCGCGCGTGCGCGCCGGCTGACCGGCCGGGCAGGATTCGACCCGACCCGCCGCCGGTTGCGGCCGCGGAGCAGGCATGGAACCGGTTCTATCGTGCATCACGAAACGAAAGTAGAATTCAGCGTCCCGCCGTGCGGGGCGTCAGAGAACACCGGGCGCCGCAGTCTGGCCGGCCCGGTTTCAACAATCGAAGGAGGAGTCCATGGGGGCAGTACAAGGCAGCATGCTGCTGGTGTGCGCGCTGATCGCGATCGTGTTGCTGATCGTGCTGATCGCGCGCTACAAGATTTATCCGTTCCTCGTGCTGATCATCGTCTCGCTCGGCCTCGGCCTCGTGGTCGGGATGCCGATGGACAAGATCGTCAAGTCGTTCGAGACCGGCAACGGCAACACGCTCGGCCACATCGCGATCGTGGTGGGCCTCGGCACGATGCTCGGCAAGATGATGGCCGAGTCGGGCGGCGCCGAACGGATCGCCACCACCATGATCGGCTGGTTCGGCGAGAAAAACATTCACTGGGCGATGCTGTGCGTCGCGATGATCATCGGCCTGCCGGTGTTCTTCGAGGTCGGCTTCGTGCTGCTGATTCCGATCGCGTTCAACGTCGCCAAGCGCACCGGCAAGTCGCTGCTGCTGGTGGGCCTGCCGATGGTGGCGGGCCTGTCCGTGGTGCACGGCCTGATTCCGCCGCACCCGGCCGCGCTGCTCGCGGTGCAGGCGTTCGGTGCCGACATCGGCAAGACGATTGCCTATGGCCTGGTCGTCGGCATCCCGACCGCGATCATCGCCGGGCCGTTGTTCGCGCTGGTGATCCACAAGTACGTGAAGCTGCCGGAGCATAACCCGCTCGCCTCGCAGTTCGTCGATTCGGGCGACCGGGCGCGGCGCGACCGCGAGCTGCCGGGCTTCGGCATCACGCTGTTTACGGTCCTGCTGCCGGTGGTGCTGATGCTGGTCGGCAGCTGGGCCGACCTGCTGTTCGCGCCGAAGACGCTGCCGAACAACCTGCTGCGCTTCGCCGGCACCTCCGACGTCGCGCTGCTGATCGCGGTGCTGGTCAGCTTCTGGACCTTCGGCGCGAAGCAGGGCTTCAACCGCGAGCAGATCCAGAAATTCTGCGGCGAGTGCCTCGCGCCGATCGCCGGCATCACGCTGATCGTCGGCGCCGGCGGCGGCTTCGGCGGCGTGCTGCGCGACAGCGGCATCTCGCAGCAGATCGTCGCCACGGCCACGCAGGCCCACCTGTCGCCGCTGCTGCTCGGCTGGTTCGCCGCCGCGCTGATCCGGCTCGCGACCGGCTCGGCGACGGTGGCCATGACGACCGCCTGCGGCATCGTCGCGCCGATCGCGGCGGCCGCCGGCGGCACGGTGAAGCCCGAACTGCTGGTGCTCGCCACCGGCTCCGGCTCGCTGATCTTTTCGCACGTGAACGACGGCGGATTCTGGCTGATCAAGGAATACTTCGGGATGACGGTCGGCCAGACCTTCAAGACCTGGACGGCGCTCGAGACGCTGATCTCGCTGCTCGGGCTCGGCTTCACGATGGTGCTCGCCACCGTTCTGTAACAAGCAAGGGGTAGTCAATGATTTTGATCGCAATGGGCGTCTCGGGCGCCGGCAAGACGCGGATCGGCGAACTGCTGGCGGAGCGGCTCGGCTGCACGTTCACCGATGGCGACGCGTTCCACAGCGCCGCCAACAAGGAAAAGATGCATCACGGGATTGCGCTCACCGACGACGACCGCTGGCCATGGCTGAAGGCGATCCGCGCGGCGATCGAGGCCAAGCAGCGCGCGGGCGAGACGGCGGTGTTCACCTGCTCGTCGCTGAAGCGCTCGTATCGCGACGTGCTGCGCGGCGGCGACGCCGACGTGCGCTTCGTCTACCTCGCAGGCACGATGGAAGTGCTGAGCGAGCGGCTCAAGACGCGCACCGGCCATTTCTTCGATCCGTCGCTGCTGCAAAGCCAGCTCGACACGCTCGAGGTGCCGGGCGCCGACGAGGCCGTGCAGGTCAGCATCGAGCAGACGCCCGAGCAGATGGTGGACGAGGTGCTGAAGAAACTCGGCCTCGCCCCGCAGGCCTGACGGCCCGGTTGCGATCCGGCGGGCCGGCGCCACCGGCGCACGGCCCGCGCGACCAGACAAAACAAGGCGCCCGGCGGCGAATGCCCCGGGCGCCTTGGTTTTTGCGTGCCGCCGCGAGGCGGCACGCCGTGATGCCTCGCGCGTTACGCGATCCGCTTCGCGAGCTCGACCGCCTTGCCGATGTACGAGGCCGGCGTCATCGCCAGCAGCAGGTCCTTCGCGTCCTGCGGGATCGCCAGGCCGCCCACGAACTGCTGCAGCGCCTCGCGCGTGATGCCCTTGCCGCGCGTCAGTTCCTTCAGCTGCTCGTAGGGGTTCTCGATGCCGTAGCGGCGCATCACGGTCTGCACCGGCTCGGCCAGCACTTCCCAGCAGTTGTCGAGGTCCTCGTTCAGGCGCGCGGGGTTCACCTCGAGCTTGTCGAGACCGCGCGTGAGCGATTCGTAGGCGAGCAGCGAGTAGCCGAACGCCACGCCGATGTTGCGCAGCACCGTGGAGTCGGTCAGGTCGCGCTGCCAGCGCGACACCGGCAGCTTCTCGGAGAGATGGCGCAGCGTGGCGTTGGCCAGGCCGAGGTTGCCTTCCGAGTTCTCGAAATCGATCGGGTTGACCTTGTGCGGCATGGTCGACGAGCCGATCTCGCCGGCCTTGGTCTTCTGCTTGAAGTAGCCGAGCGCGATGTAGCCCCAGACGTCGCGGTCGAGGTCGAGCAGGATCGTGTTGGCGCGCGCCACCGCGTCGAACAGCTCGGCCATGTAGTCGTGCGGCTCGATCTGGATGGTGTACGGGTTGAAGGCGAGCTTCAGGCGGTTCTCGACCACGTCCTTGGAGAACGCCTCCCAGTCGAATTCCGGATACGCCGACAGGTGCGCGTTGAAGTTGCCGACCGCGCCGTTCATCTTGCCCAGCAGCTCGACCTTCTCGATGCGCTCGATCGCGCGCGCGAGGCGCGCCGCGACGTTGGCGATTTCCTTGCCGAGCGTGGTCGGGCTGGCCGGCTGGCCGTGCGTGCGCGACAGCATCGGCTGGTCGGCCAGCGCGTGCGCGAGCGCGACGAGCCGCTGCTGCACGCTGCGCAGCGCCGGCACGATCACCTTGTCGCGCGCACCGGCCAGCATCATGCCGTGCGAGGTGTTGTTGATGTCTTCCGAGGTGCAGGCGAAGTGGATGAATTCGCTCGCGGCCTCGAGTTCCGGCTGGCCCTTCACCGATTCCTTGAGCCAGTATTCGACCGCCTTCACGTCGTGGTTGGTGACGCGCTCGATGTCCTTGATGCGTGCCGCGTCGTGCGCGGTGAAGCGCTCGACCAGCTGCAGCAGGAACTGCTCGGAGGCCGCCGAGAAGCGCGGCACTTCGGCGAAGCCGGCGCGCGACAGCGCGATCAGCCAATGAGCCTCGACCGTCACGCGGTGGCGCATGAACGCGGCCTCGGAGAGCCACTCGCGCAGCGCTTCGGTCTTGCTCGCGTAGCGGCCGTCGAGCGGCGAGAGCGCGGTGAGGGCGAAAAGGGTGTCGGGGCGGGTGTCGGACATGATGGGGCGGCCGGTTCGGGCGTGGAGAGGGTCAACCCGCAATTTTACCATCGGCGGCGGCCGGCTCCGGCACGCGGTGCGGGCAGGGCGCCGGGGGGCGGCCCGCGCGGGCGCCTTCGCCTGCGCCGCCGCCGCCCGGCTACAATGCGGGCTCCGCAATCGCCGCGCAGCAAGGGTCCGCATGGAACTGAAATGGCTCGAAGACTTCGTCTCGCTCGCGGAGACGCGCAGCTTCAGCCGTTCGGCCGAATCGCGGCACGTCTCGCAGCCGGCGTTCTCGCGGCGCATCCAGGCGCTCGAGGCGTGGCTCGGCACCGAGCTGATCGACCGCTCCGTGTACCCGACGCGGCTCACGCAGGCCGGCCAGGTGTTCCTCGAACAGGCGCTGACCATCCTCTCGCAGGCGCACGAGGCGCGCACGGTGCTGCGCGGCCATGCGGCGGCGCCGGTGCCGACCATCGAATTCGCGGTGCCGCACACGCTTTCGCTGACCTATTTCCCGTTCTGGCTGCAGCGCATCGAGGCCAAGCTGGGGCCGGTGCATACGCGGCTGCGCGCGCTGAACGTCCACGACGCGGTGCTCTCGCTCGTCGAGGGCGGCTGCGACCTGGTGATGGGCTACCACCACCCGAGCCATCCGGTGGCGCTCGATCCGTCGCGCTACGACATGCTGACGCTCGGCATGGAGCCGATCAGCCCGTTCTCGGCGCCGCTGCGCGCCGGCCGGCCGCGCTACACGCTGCCCGGCGGCGCCGATGCGGCGGTGCCCTACCTGTCCTACACGCCGAACGCCTACCTGGGCCGGATGACCGAGGTGATCATCGCCAACGCGCGCGAGCCGCTGCATCTGGACCGGGTCTATGAGACCGACATGGCCGAGGGGCTCAAGGCGATGGCGCTGGCCGGCCACGGCGTCGCGTTCCTGCCGCACAGCGCGGTCGAGGACGCGGTGGCGCGCGGCGAGCTGATCCGCCTCGACCGGCCCGCGCGCGCGGGCGGCGCGCAGCCGTTCACGCTGACCATGGAGATCCGGCTCTATCGCGACAAGCTCGCCGTGCAGGGCGACGAGGCGCGCCAGGCGCTGATGCGCGCGCTGTGGGACGCCGTCGTCGAGGAGCTCGCGCAGCGTGCGCGCTGAAATGCCGCTCGCAGAAGGCATGGCGATTGCTGGCGTTCATGGAGGGAACCCGCCGGTTGGCCGGCAATAGCGCGATCATGCGCGAAACGCATAATCGAATAAACAAACGGCATTGGATTTCGAAAATCCGTTTTTCGACAATGTGCGTCATTCGCTGACCGTTGGAGAATCCATGTCTTCGCAATCGCAGTCCTCGCCCGTCATCGCGCAGTCCATTCCGTCATATCTGAACGCGGAAGCGTTGGGCCCGTGGGGCAACTACCTGCAGCAGGTCGACCGCGTCGCGCCGTATCTCGGCTCGCTGTCGCGCTGGCTCGAAACGCTGAAGCGCCCGAAGCGCATCCTGGTGGTCGACGTGCCGATCGAGCTCGATAACGGCACCGTGGCGCACTTCGAGGGCTACCGCGTGCAGCACAACGTCTCGCGCGGCCCGGGCAAGGGCGGCGTGCGCTACCACCAGGACGTCACGCTGTCCGAGGTGATGGCGCTGTCGGCCTGGATGTCGGTCAAGAATGCGGCCGTCAACGTGCCGTACGGCGGCGCGAAGGGCGGCATCCGCGTCGATCCGCGCAAGCTGTCGCGCGGCGAGCTCGAGCGCATGACGCGCCGCTACACGAGCGAGATCGGCATCATCATCGGGCCGAACACCGATATCCCGGCACCGGACGTCAACACCAACGAACAGGTGATGGCGTGGATGATGGACACCTACTCGATGAACCAGGGCCAGACGGCCACCGGCGTGGTGACGGGCAAGCCGATCACGCTCGGCGGCTCGCTCGGCCGCCGCGAGGCGACCGGCCGCGGCGTGTTCGTGGTGGGTTGCGAGGCGGCCCAGAAGATCGGCCTCGAGATCCGCGGCGCGCGCATCGCGGTGCAGGGCTTCGGCAACGTCGGCGGGATCGCGGGCAAGCTGTTCCAGGAGGCCGGCGCGACCGTCATCGCCGTGCAGGACCACACCGGCACGATCTACCAGCCGGCCGGCTTGGACACCGTGAAGCTGCTCGACCATGTGGCGCGCACGGGCGGCGTGGCGGGCTTCGAGGGCGCCGAGTCGATGGCCAACGACGAGTTCTGGACCGTCGAGACCGACATCCTGATCCCGGCCGCGCTCGAGAACCAGATCACCGAGAAGAACGCGGGCAAGATCCGCACGAAGATCGTCGTCGAGGGCGCGAACGGCCCGACCACCACGGCGGCCGACGACATCCTCGCGGCCAATGGCGTGCTGGTGATTCCCGACGTGATCGCCAACGCGGGCGGCGTGACCGTCTCGTACTTCGAGTGGGTGCAGGATTTCTCGAGCTTCTTCTGGACCGAGGACGAGATCAACCAGCGGCTCGAGCGCATCATGCGCGAGGCGTTCGCCGGCGTCTGGTCGGTTGCGCAGGAGCACAATGTCACGGTGCGCACGGCGGCGTTCATCGTGGCCTGCAAGCGGATCCTGATGGCGCGCGAGATGCGCGGCCTCTATCCCTGATCCCCCTGGACCGGCGGCTTGCCGCCGGTCGACGCGGCGGCGCGGCTCACCCCGCCGTGCCGCCACCCCCCCGCGGGCGATACCGATCCGGTATCGCCCGTTTTTACATCTGGCCCTGTTTGAGATGGCACGCCTGGCGCGGCACATCAACTGTGAACAATCAAAACAAAATGCGCCCGACAACAATTTCTTTCATTAGAGTTACTTTGTTAGACTGCCCGACGTTAGCCCAAGGAGATGCCAGATGAAATTCAAACAAGCGCTGCTGCTCACCGCCGCCCTCGCCACGTTTGCCGGCGGCGCCATCGCGCAGGAGGCGGGGACGCTGAAGAAGATCAAGGACACCGGCGTGATCGCGCTCGGCCACCGCGAGTCGTCGATTCCGTTTTCGTACTATGACCAGAACCAGCAGGTGATCGGCTACGCGCGCGACTTCCAGATGCGCATCGTCGATGCCGTGAAGAAGAAGCTGAACCTGCCGAACCTGCAGACCAAGAACATTCCGGTCACCTCGCAGAACCGCATTCCGCTCGTGCAGAACGGCACGGTGGACATCGAGTGCGGCTCGACCACCAACAACCTCGACCGCCAGAAGCAGGCCGCCTTCTCGACCACCTATTTCGTGATCGGCACGCGCCTGATGACCTCGAAGGATTCGGGCATCAAGGATTTCGCCGACCTCAAGGGCAAGACCGTCGTGACCACCGCCGGCACCACCTCCGAACGCCTGCTGCGCGCGATGAACAACGACAAGCAGATGGGCATGAACATCATCAGCGCGAAGGACCACGGCGAGTCGTTCCAGACGCTCGAGACGGGCCGCGCGGTGGCGTTCATGATGGACGACGCGCTGCTGGCCGGCGAGCGCGCCAAGGCGAAGAAGCCCGACAACTGGGTGATCGTCGGGACGCCGCAATCGGAAGAGGCCTACGGCTGCATGATGCGCAAGGACGATCCGGCCTTCAAGAAGGTGGTGGACGACGCGATCACCGAGACCGAGAAATCGGGCGAGGCGGCCAAGCTCTACGCGAAGTGGTTCGAGAACCCAATTCCGCCGAAGGGCCTGAACCTGAACTTCCCGCTGTCTGACTCGATGAAGAAGCTCTACGCGAATCCGAACGACAAGGCGCTCGACTGAGTCGCCCGGTGTCGCGTTCGACGCTCTGATGCAACGGAAGAGGCACCGCGCTTCTTCCGTTTCTTTTTGCTGGAGTCCTGTCCATCATGTCTTACCACTGGAACTGGGGAATCTTCCTGAGCCCCGTTTCGACGGGCGAGCCGACCACCTACCTCGGCTGGCTGCTATCGGGCTTCTGGGTGACCATCAAGGTCTCGCTGGTGGCCTGGGTGATCGCGCTCGTCGTCGGCTCGCTGTTCGGCGTGCTGCGCACCGTCCCCAACCGCTGGCTGTCCGCGCTCGGCACGCTCTACGTGTCGATTTTCCGCAACATCCCGCTGATCGTGCAGTTCTTCGTCTGGTACCTGGTGGTGCCCGAACTGCTGCCGCCCGCGCTGGGCACCTGGATCAAGCAGTTGCCGCCGGGCACGCAGTTCTTCACCGCCTCGGTGGTGTGCCTGGGCCTCTTCACCGGCGCGCGCGTGTGCGAGCAGGTGCGCTCGGGCATCGCCGCGCTGCCCAAGGGCCAGCGCGCGGCCGGGCTCGCGATGGGCTTCACCGAATGGCAGACCTACCGCTTCGTGCTGCTGCCGGTGGCCTATCGGATCATCGTGCCGCCGCTCACCTCCGAGTTTCTGAATATCTTCAAGAATTCGGCGGTGGCCTCGACCATCGGCCTGCTCGACCTGTCGGCCCAGGCGCGCCAGCTGGTCGACTACACCGCGCAGACCTATGAATCGTTCATCGCCGTCACGCTCGCCTACGTGATCATCAACCTCGTCGTGATGGCCCTGATGCGCTGGATCGAATCCAGGACGCGGCTGCCCGGCTATATCGGAGGCAAGTGATGCACGACTTCGACTGGAGTGGGATTCCCGGCGCGCTGCCCGCGCTGTGGACGGGGGCGATCGTCACGCTCGAGATCACCGCGCTCGCGATCGTGGTCGGCATCGTATGGGGCACGCTGCTCGCGCTGATGCGGCTGTCGGGCGTCGCCGCGCTGCAATGGTTCGCGCGGCTCTACGTGACGGTGTTCCGTTCCATCCCGCTGGTGATGGTGCTGCTATGGTTCTTCCTGATCGTGCCGCAACTGCTGCAGGGCGTGCTCGGGCTGTCGCCGACCATCGACATCCGGCTCGCCTCGGCGATGATCGCGTTCTCGTTGTTCGAGGCTGCGTATTATTCGGAGATCATTCGCGCGGGGATTCAGGCGGTGCCGCGCGGGCAGGTCAACGCGGCGTTCGCGCTCGGCATGGGCTACGGCCAGGCGATGCGCCTCGTGATCCTGCCGCAGGCGTTTCGCGCGATGGTGCCGCTGCTGCTCACGCAGGCGATCGTGCTGTTCCAGGACACCTCGCTCGTCTATGTGATCAGCCTCGCGGACTTCTTCCGCACGGCCACCAACATCGGCGATCGCGACGGCACCAGCGTCGAGATGATCCTGTTCGCGGGCGCCTGCTATTTCGTCGTGTGCGTGCTGGCTTCCGCACTCGTCAAGGGTCTTCAGAAAAAGGTTACAAGATGATTTCCATCAAGAACGTCTCGAAGTGGTATGGGCAGTTCCAGGTGCTGACCGACTGCACGACGGAGGTGAAGAAGGGCGAGGTGGTGGTGGTGTGCGGGCCGTCCGGTTCGGGCAAGTCCACGCTGATCAAGACCGTGAACGGCCTCGAGCCGTTCCAGAAGGGCGAGATCCTCGTCAACGGCGAGTCGGTGGGCGACCGGCGCACCAACCTGTCGAAGCTGCGCTCGAAGGTCGGCATGGTGTTCCAGCACTTCGAGCTGTTCCCGCATCTGTCGATCACGCAAAACCTGACGCTCGCGCAGATCAAGGTGCTCGGCCGCAGCAAGGACGAGGCCAACGACAAGGGCCTCAAGCTGCTCGACCGGGTCGGCCTCAAGGCGCACGCGCACAAGTTCCCGGGCCAGCTCTCGGGCGGCCAGCAGCAGCGCGTGGCAATCGCGCGCGCGCTGTCGATGGACCCGATCGCGATGCTGTTCGACGAGCCGACCTCGGCGCTCGATCCCGAGATGATCAACGAGGTGCTCGACGTGATGGTCGAGCTCGCGCAGGAAGGCATGACGATGATGTGCGTGACCCACGAAATGGGCTTCGCGAAGAAGGTCGCCCATCGCGTGATCTTCATGGACAAGGGCGCGATCGTCGAGGACGACCGCAAGGACGAGTTCTTCGCCAATCCGAAGTCCGATCGCGCGAAGGACTTCCTTGCGAAGATCCTGCACTGAGGGCGGCCGCGGTCGCGGCCCCCGCACGAAAAAACGCCCGGCATCGCGCCGGGCGCTTTTCATGGGCGGCCGACCGCGAGCGTGCGAGCGGCGCTGCTCAGAAGTCGACCGGATCGTCGCCGTGCGCGACGGCCGCCGCGGCCGCCTCGAGCGTGGCGTCGGTGCCGGCCGCGTTCGCCACCGACGCGCGCCCGCAGCCGGCCGAGGCCGACGGATCGAGCGCCGGGTTGCGCAGTTTCTCGAGCACCACCTCGGGCACCGCCACGCGCGTCTTCGCGGCGACGTCGCCGCATTGGAACATCAGCAGCTCGCCCGGCTCGAACGCGGTCCAGACCTCGTCGTCGGTCAGCGGCTGCGTGGCGATCACGGCGACGCGGTCCTCGGGCGTGGTGTACTTGGCGAAGTCGATCGAGAGATCCTCGTCGATCAGGTGTGCGGTCGAGAACGGCCAGCGCCGCACCAGGTAGTGCAGCCGCGTCGAGCAGTGCGCGAACAGCGCCTGGCCGTTCGACAGCAGGAAGTTGAACACGCCGTGCGCGGTGATCTGTTCGGTCAGTTCGGCGAGCCGCTCGAACAGCTCGGGCAGCGGCGGCTGCGCGCCCGGGAAGGTGTCGCGCAGGCCCTGCATCAGCAGGCAGAACGCGCGCTCGCTGTCGGTGGTGCCGACCGGCTGGTAGACGCCGTCGTCGAGGCTGGGCGCGAAGCCCGGCAGGTCGCCGTTATGCGCGAAGATCCAGTGCCGTCCCCACAGCTCGCGCATGAACGGGTGGCTGTTCTCGAGCAGGATCGCGCCTTGGGTGGCCTTGCGGATGTGCGCGATGGTGTTCTTCGACTTGATCGGGTAGCGCTTGACCATCTCGGCGATCGGCGAGGTGGCCGACGACTGGTGGTCGAGGAACAGCCGGCATGCCTTCTCCTCGAAAAACGCGATGCCCCAGCCGTCCGCGTGATGATCGGTGAGCCCGCCGCGGGCCGCGAAACCCGTGAACGAGAAGGTCACGTCGGTCGGCTCGGCGCAGTTCATTCCGAAGAGTTGGCACATAGGGCGTTACGGCAGACGAGGCAGGAGGAACACCGGGAGGAACCGGTACAATGGCGGTTTCAAGCATATCACCGAGCCCCGGGCGGCCAAAAGTGGAACCCGCGTGCCCGCGGTTCCCTGTTGCGGTTTTCCGTCACTCGCGACGGGCCGCGGGACGGCGGGCGCCGCGGCCCGCGCGCGCCGCCGCCCGCCCACCCGACGACGCCCCAATGACCGCTCCGAACGCCTCCGCCGCCCCCGTCACCTCGCTGACCCTCGCCCGTCCCGACGACTGGCACCTGCACGTGCGCGACGGCGCGATGCTGGCCGCCGTGCTGCCGCACACGGCGCGCCAGTTCGGCCGCGCCATCATCATGCCGAACCTGAAGCCGCCCGTGACCACCACGGCGCAGGCCGAGGCGTACCGCGCGCGGATCCTCGCCGCGCTGCCGGCCGGCATGGCCTTCGAGCCGCTGATGACGCTCTACCTGACCGACAACACGCCGGCCGACGAGATCCGCCGCGCGCGAGAAAGCGGCTTCGTGCACGGCGTGAAGCTCTATCCGGCCGGCGCGACGACCAACTCCGACGCCGGCGTGACGGACCTGGGCAAATGTTCGGGCGCGCTCGAGGCGATGCAGGAAACCGGCATGCCGCTGCTGGTCCACGGCGAGGTCACGAATGCCGAGATCGACCTGTTCGATCGCGAGAAGGTGTTCATCGATCGCGTGATGACGCCGCTGCGCCGCGATTTCCCGGCGCTCAAGGTGGTGTTCGAGCACATCACGACGAAGGACGCGGCCGACTACGTGCGCGACGCCGACGCGGCGCCCGGCATGCTCGGCGCGACCATCACCGCCCATCACCTGCTCTACAACCGCAACGCGATCTTCACGGGCGGGATCCGGCCGCATTACTACTGTCTGCCGGTGCTCAAGCGCGAGACGCACCGCGTGGCGCTGGTGGCGGCGGCGACCTCCGGCAACGCGCGCTTCTTCCTCGGCACCGACAGCGCCCCGCACGCACAGGGCGCCAAGGAAGCGGCCTGCGGCTGCGCCGGCTGCTACACGGCGCTGCACGCGCTCGAACTCTACGCGGAAGCGTTCGACCAGGCCGGCGCGCTCGACAAGCTGGAGGGCTTCGCGAGCTTCTTCGGCGCCGATTTCTACGGCCTGCCGCGCGCCACCGAGACGGTCACGCTGCGTCGCGAGACCTGGCAGTTGCCGGCCACCGTCGAGGCCGGCGACACCGCGGTCGTGCCGCTGCGCGGCGGCGAGCCGATCGGCTGGCGCCTGGTGTGAGCGGTGCCGCGCGGGGCCCGTCCGGCGCCGGCTTTGCGGCGATCGACTGGCAACTGCCGTGGCTCGCACCGTTCGCGGCGCGCGGGCCGCGCTGGCAGGCAGCCGCGCTGGCCGGCGAGGCCGCCTGGCTCGCGGCGGTGGCCGCCGACGCGGCCGCGGCCGGCATCGGCACCGGGCGCGGCCTGCCGCTGCGGTTCATCGAGCAGGCCGCGCTGCCGGCCGGCGTCGCCTACGAGACGCAGATCGCCACCACCGGCGGCGTGCCGACCCGCCACAACCTCCACGATTTCTTCAACGCGCTGGTCTGGTTCGCCTATCCGCGCCTCAAGGCCGCGATCAACGCGCGACAGTCCGCGGCGATCGACGCGCTCGGCGTGGGCGGCACGCGCGGCGGCCTGCGCGATGCGCTGACGCTGCTCGACGAGAACGGGGCGCTGTTCGTCACCGCCGATCCGGCGCTTGGCGACGCGCTGCGCCGCTTCGGCTGGCGCGCGTTGTTCGTCGAGGCGCGTGCAGCCTGGGGCCGGGCCTGCGAACTGCGGCTGGTGGGCCACGCGCTGCTCGAGAAACTCGTCGCGCCCTACAAGGCCTGCTGCGCGCATGCCTGGATCGTCGAGGCGCCGCCCGCCTGGTTCGGTTGGGACGAGGGCGCGCGCCGAGGCTGGCTCGACGCGCACGTGGCCGCTGGCTTCGATGCTCGCCTGCCGCCGCACGGCGGCTTCGCGCCGGTGCCGGTGCTCGGCGTGCCGGGCTGGTGCGCCGCGAACGCGGAGCCGGGCTTCTACGACGACCCGCGAGTGTTCCGCGCCGGCCGCCGCGCGCACGGCTAGGGCACGGCACGGCCCCGGCCGAGGATGGTCCGGTTCGCGGCAGGGCCGCGTCGATGCTAGAATTCGCCTCGCAAAGTGGGCCAGGCAGTCGCGGCCCGCACGGCTTCCGGTCGTGCGGGGCGAGGAAAGTCCGGACTCCGCCAGGGCAGGGTGATGGCTAACGGCCATCCGTGGCGACACGCGGAACAGGGCAACAGAGAACAGACCGCCGATGGCCCGGCGCAAGCCGGGATCAGGTAAGGGTGAAACGGTGCGGTAAGAGCGCACCGCGGCTGCGGCGACGCAGACCGGCACGGTAACCTCCACCCGGAGCAATTCCAAGTAGGCAGGCGCGCATCTTCGCGATGCAGGACGGTGCCCCCGTCTCGTCTGCGGGTAGGAAGCTCGAGCGCGTCAGCAATGGCGCGCCTAGAGGAATGACTGCCACGTCGCGTGCGTCCCCGGACGCGCGTGATGCACAGAATCCGGCTTATCGGCCCGCTTTGCCTCCTCACATGAACCAAGGCCGGCGCCAGGATTGGCGCCGGCCTTGTCGTCTGGCGGCCGGCGGTGCGGCCTGAGCCGGCGGCGCCGCTCAGCCCGCGACGATGTCGAACGAGTGGGTGAGTTCGGCCGTCTTCGCGATCATGATCGATGCCGAGCAATACTTGTCGTGCGACAGGTTGATCGCGCGCTCGACGGTGGCCGGATTGAGGTTGCGGCCCGTGACGGTAAAGTGGAAGTGGATATTGGTGAACACCTTCGGATCCTCGCTCGCGCGCTCGGCCTTCAGCGACACCGAGCAGCCCGTGACTTCCTGGCGGCTCTTTTGCAGGATCAGCACGACGTCATACGCGGTGCAGCCGCCCGTGCCCAGCAGCACCATTTCCATCGGACGCGGGGCGAGGTTGTTGCCGCCGCCTCCCGGCGCGCCGTCCATGGTAACGAGGTGGCCGCTGCCCGTCTGCGCGACGAACGCCATGCCGTCCTGGCCCATCCAGCTAACTTTGCATTCCATGCGTGTGCTCCAGCCTCTTCGGCTTCGATGACGAACCGGCATTGTAGCCCGCGTCGACACGCTCGGCTGATGCGGTGCGGAAACGGCAATGATCGACCGTCGCGCGCGGTGCGGCTTTGCGTTGTTCGAGGCGGCAGGTTAGGGGTTTTGCTCTAGATCGGTGCACACAAATGATCTGATGATTTTTATTAACCTCATGATTTCAATAAGAAAAACATCGATGCCGCAAAGCAGCAAGAAAATTTCATATCATGAATTTCGATTTCATCATGTAGGTTTTCTTGTATTGCCGGGCGCCGGCTCCTACAATTGCAGTCATTGATTGACGCGCTGCGGCAATCTCCGCATGTCTCCTCCACCCTCCTCCAAAGGTGGATTGAGCCCGAACGACAGTTCGGGCTTTTTTTCGTCCCGCGCGCACGAAACGGCAGCTTGCCCTGGCTGCGGGGCCGGTAGCCGGCGGAGCCCACGGGCTGCGTTGCCAGCGGCAGCCGGGCCCGGTTTGCCCGCCCAAGCGGATTTCTTTGACCGGTCTGCCTGAATTCCTTTATAATTCAGGGTTTTCCGCATTCATGCCCGCGGAGAAGAATCAGGGAGAGCCTGCACAGCGCCCGGAGCGCAACCAAATCCAAGCAGGAAAAAAACAAGGGCAGCAGTCATTATTTTTGGATCGATCATGAAGACGTTTTCCGCAAAAGCCCATGAGGTGACGCGTGAATGGTACGTGATTGACGCGACGGATAAGGTTCTCGGACGTGTCGCCAGCGAAGTGGCACGCCGTCTGCGCGGCAAGCACAAGCCCGAGTTCACCCCGCACGTCGACACCGGTGATTTCATCATCGTTATCAACGCCAGCAAGCTGAAGGTCACGGGCAACAAGGTTCTGGACAAGAAGTACTACCGTCACTCGGGCTACCCGGGCGGTATTTATGAAACGACGTTCGGCAAGATGCAGGAACGCTTCCCGGGCCGCGCGCTCGAGAAGGCGGTCAAGGGCATGCTGCCGAAGGGCCCGCTCGGCTACGCGATGATCAAGAAGCTGAAGGTCTACGCAGAAGCGACCCATCCGCATTCGGCACAACAGCCGAAGGCGCTCGAGATCTAAGGGGACCCACCAAATGATCGGTAACTGGAACTACGGTACGGGCCGCCGCAAGAGCGCAGTCGCTCGTGTCTTCATCAAGGCTGGCAAGGGCGACATCATCGTCAACGGCAAGCCCATCGCCGACTACTTCGCCCGCGAAACGTCGCTGATGATCGTGCGTCAGCCGCTGGAACTGACGAACCACGCTCAAACGTTCGACATCAAGGTCAACGTGACGGGCGGCGGCGAAACGGGTCAAGCCGGTGCGGTGCGTCACGGCATCACGCGCGCGCTGATCGACTACGACGCGACGCTCAAGCCGCAACTGTCGAGCGCCGGCTTCGTCACGCGCGATGCGCGTGAAGTCGAGCGTAAGAAGGTCGGTCTGCGCAAGGCACGCCGCGCCAAGCAGTTCTCGAAGCGTTAAGCGCTTGTCGGTTCATCGCCTGCGGGCGATGCTCGCGACCCAAACCGCCGGTCCCGACCGGCGGTTTTTTTTGCGCGCGCGGCTCGCGAGAGCGGCGCGCGCCGGCCGTAATCAGGGCGCAAACCGCTTGATTTCGCGGACTTCGGCACGATCTCCGGAACCGCCCTACAATAGCGGCAATGGCTTTTTTGGAGAGTTCGCATGAACGCTGTCACCGAATCCGCGGCAACCACCCCCACCGAAATGCCGGCGCCGTTCGTCTTTACCGACGCCGCCGCCGACAAGGTCAAGCAATTGATCGAGGAAGAGGGCAATCCCGAGCTGAAGCTGCGCGTATTCGTGCAGGGCGGCGGCTGCTCGGGCTTCCAGTACGGCTTCACGTTCGACGAGGAAGTCAACGAGGACGACACCGTGATGAACAAGAGCGGCGTCCAGTTGCTGATCGACTCGATGAGCTACCAGTATCTGGTGGGTGCCGAGATCGACTACAAGGACGATCTGAACGGCGCCCAATTCGTGATCAAGAACCCGAACGCGACCACCACCTGCGGCTGCGGCTCGTCGTTCTCGGTCTGACCGGCCGCCACTGACGCAGCGCGCGGGCCAGCGTCGCCCGCGATCCCGAAACCCCACGCCTTGCGTGGGGTTTTTGTCGTGGTGCGCATGATTCCCTGCCGTCAGCGCGGGTATAGCGCGCCCAGCACGCGCGGCCCGGCCGCGCCCGTCACGCCGGCCAGGTTGCCGGCCGCGCGCGCCGTGAAGCGGCAGGCGAGCCAGGCGAACGCGATCGCCTCGACCTGCTGCGGCGGCACGCCCAGCGCGGCCGTGGTGTCGACCGCCGCACCCACGCCCGCCTCGGCCAGCGCATCGGCGAGCGCGCGCAGCAGCACCGGATTGCGTGCGCCGCCGCCGCATACGTAGACGGCGCGGCAGTCCGGCGCGTGGCGCGCGATCTCGCGCGCCACGGTCGCGGCGGTCAGCGCCGCCAGCGTGGCCTGCACGTCGGGCGGCGCGACCTGCGGGAACATCCGCAGGCGCGCGTCGAGCCAATCCGGATTGAACAGGTCGCGGCCCGTGCTCTTCGGCGGCGGCAGGTCGAAATACGGCTCGGCGAGCAGCGCCGCGAGCAGCGCCGTGTCGAGCCTGCCGCTCGCGGCGAAGCGCCCGTCCTCGTCGAACGGCTTGCCGAGCTGGCGCTGCGCCCAGGCGTCGAGCAGCGCGTTGGCCGGCCCGCAGTCGAAGCCGCGCACGCCAGCGCCGCCCTGCGCACCCTCGGCCGGCAGGATCGTGATGTTGCTGATGCCGCCGAGATTGCAGACCACGCGCGTCTCGTCTGGCGCGCCGAACACGGTGGCATGGAACGCCGGCGCGAGCGGCGCGCCCTGGCCGCCCGCGGCGATGTCGCGCGCGCGGAAATCGGCGATCACGTCGATGCCGGTCAGTTCGGCGAGCAGCGCGGGGCTGTTGATCTGCCGCGTGTAGCCGCGCTCGGGCCGGTGCCGCACGGTCTGGCCGTGGACGCCGATGGCGCGCACCTGGTCGGGTGCGAGCTGCGCCGAGCGCAGCAAGGCGTGGCAGCAGGCCGCATAGCGCGCGGCCAGCGCGTTGGCCGCCTGGGCCTCGCGGTCGATCTCGTCGGCCCCCGGCTGCTGCAGCGCGAACAGCGCGTCGCGCAGCGTGTGGTCGAAGTCGGCGAAGCCCTCGGCCAGCACCACGGGCGGCGCGTGCGCGGCGAACCGCACGGCCACGCCGTCGCAGCCGTCCATGCTGGTGCCCGACATCAGGCCGAGATAGACGCCGTCGGCGGAATGGTCGGCTTGCTTGCGAGGTGGCGCCACGGTGTTCTCCTGTCGTCGAGCGCGCGGGCGGCATACCCGCCGGCGTGGTCCGATTATCCGCGCAAGCGGCGGCGCCGTTAAGCGATGCGCGCGGAAGTTATGGGAAAATCACCGCTTTTCCGACTTTCCTCCTTTTCCGCACCGATGAGCCACGATCCCCAAACGAAGCCCGCGCTCCCGATCACCGATGCCGTGCGCGAGGCGCTCGCGATCACCAAGCGCGGCGTCGACGAACTGCTGATCGAGGACGAGTTCGCGCAGAAGCTGGCGCGCAGCGAGGCGACCGGCACGCCGCTGCGGATCAAGCTGGGGCTCGATCCGACCGCGCCCGACATCCATATCGGCCACACGGTGGTGCTCAACAAGATGCGCCAGCTGCAGGATCTCGGCCACACGGTGATTTTCCTGATCGGCGACTTCACCTCGCTGATCGGCGATCCGTCGGGCCGCAACGCCACGCGCCCGCCGCTCACGCGCGAGCAGATCGAGGCCAACGCGAAGACCTATTTCGAGCAGGCCGCGCTGGTGCTCGACCGCGACAAGACCGAGATCCGCTACAACAGCGAATGGTCGATGCCGCTCGGCGCCGACGGCATGATCAAGCTCGCCTCGCGCTACACGGTGGCGCGCATCCTCGAGCGCGAGGATTTCACGAAGCGCTTCCAGGGCGGCGTGCCGATCTCGATCCACGAATTCCTCTACCCGCTGATGCAGGGCTACGATTCGGTCGCGCTGAACGCCGACCTCGAACTCGGCGGCACCGACCAGAAGTTCAACCTGCTGGTGGGCCGCGAGCTGCAGAAGCAGTACGGCCAGGAGCCGCAGTGCATCCTGACCATGCCGCTGCTGGAAGGCCTCGACGGCGTCGAGAAGATGTCGAAGTCGAAGGGCAACTACGTCGGCATCAGCGAGAAGCCGGCCGAGATGTTCGGCAAGCTGATGAGCATCTCGGACGTGCTGATGTGGCGTTACTTCGAACTGCTGTCGTTCCGGCCGATGCGCGAGATCGAGAAGTTCAAGGCCGAGATCGAGGCGGGCCGCAACCCGCGCGACTTCAAGGTGCTGCTCGCCCAGGAAATCGTCGCACGTTTTCACTCGCAGGCCGACGCCGAGCAGGCGCTCGAGGACTTCAACCACCGCGCGCGCGGCGGCGTGCCCGACGACATCCCGTCGGTGTCGCTCGGCGGCGCGCCGCTCGCGATCGGCCAGTTGCTCAAGCAGGCTGGCCTGGTGCCTTCGACCAGCGAGGCGCTGCGCAACATCGAGCAGGGCGGCGTGAAGATCGACGGCACCACCGTTTCCGACAAGGGCCTCAAGGTCGAGGCGGGCGAGTACGTGGTTCAAGTCGGCAAGCGGCGCTTCGCGCGCGTGACGGTCGGCGCATGATCGCGCTGATCCAGCGCGTGCGGCGCGCCGACGTGCGCGTCGGCGAGCGCGTGACCGGGCAGATCGGCGCGGGCCTGCTCGCGCTCGTCTGCGCCGAGCGCGACGACACCGAGGCACAGGCCGACAAGCTGCTCGCGAAAGTGCTCGGCTACCGCGTGTTCAGCGACGCGGCCGGCAAGATGAACCTGCCCGTCACGAATCTCGACGGCGCGGGCACGGCGGGCGGCCTGCTGCTCGTCTCGCAGTTCACGCTCGCGGCCGACACCCGCAGCGGCATGCGGCCGAGCTTCACGCCAGCCGCCCCGCCCGAAGCAGGCGCGCGGCTGTTCGCCTACTTCGTCGAAGCGGCGCGGGCGCGGCACCCGATCGTCGAGACCGGCGAGTTCGGCGCCGAGATGCAGGTCTCGCTCGTCAACGACGGGCCCGTCACGTTCTGGCTGCAGGCTCGCGCCTGACAGGCCGGCGCGCGACGGACCCGCGCCGGCCGGCTGCCGCGCCCGCTCGGCTCACTGCTTCGCTTCTTCGCATTCCGATCGGCCAACCGATGACCACGACGCAAATCCTCTTCATCCGCCACGGCGAAACGCCCTGGAACCGCATCAAGCGCATTCAGGGGCATATCGACATCGCGCTCGCCGAGACCGGCGTCCAGCAGGCGGCGCGGCTCGCCGAGCGGCTCGCGCGCGAGGCGGCCGATGGCGCCCGGCTCGACGCGATCTATTCGAGCGATCTGCAGCGCGCGCGGCAGACCGCGCAGCCGAGCGCCGATGCCCTCGGCCTGCCGGTGCGGCTCGACGCCGGGCTGCGCGAGCGCGCCTACGGCGCGTTCCAGGGCCACGACAGCGCCGAGATCGCCGCGCGCTATCCCGATGCCTATGCGCAGTGGCAGACGCGCGACCCCGGCTTCGAGCCGGCCGGCGGCGAATCGCATCGCGCGTTCCATCACCGCGTGCTGCATGCGCTCGCGCCGATCGTGGCCGCGCATCCGGGCGGCCGCATTGCCGTGGTCACGCACGGCGGCGTGCTCGATTGCATCTATCGCCGCGCGGCCTCGCTGCCGCTCGAGGCGCCGCGCCAGTACGCGCTGCTCAACGCCAGCATCAACGTGGTCGAGGCCGACGGCAACGCGCTGCGCGTCGTGCGCTGGGCCGACGTCGCGCATCTCGACGGCGACAGCGACGACGACGGCTACCGCAAGGTGCTGTAGACGATCACGGCCCCGCGCTCGCGGTGCCGTGGTGCGGTGCCGTTCCTGCCGCCCCTGCGCGGTTCACGGCAGGCCGTGGCGCGCCTTGTAGGCGAGCGCGTAGGCGAGCTTGCCCGGCTTGGCCGCCGTGAGCGGCGCGCTCAGCTCGCCGAACGCTCCCGTCGTGTATTGCCTGCCGGCGTTGAGCCGCGCGAGCCGGCCGAGATCGGCGCCGGTCTTGCCGTCGATCACCGGGTCGGCAGCCCCGACCATGCGCCGCGACGCGTTCCAGATGGCGTTCAGATAGCCGGTGTCGGCCGTGGCCGGATCGGGGGCGGTCGCGCCGAGCTTCGCGAGCGTGTAGCCCGACAGCGGGAACCTCGCCCGCAGCCAGTCGGCCCAGTAGAACTCGAGGAAATCGGTGGGCGACGTCGGCTTGCGGTAGCCGATCCCGCGCGTGAAGTAGACGAGCGAGCGATAGACGTCGTCCTGCATGCCGAGCTCGAGGCCGAGCCCGGTGGGCAGTTGCGCCGGCGTGATCGCGGCGCCGTTCGCGTCCTTCAGGCGCGTGTAGCCGCGGCGTTGCATCTGTGCCCAGAACGCGCTGCCGGAGTAGCCGCTCAGGTTGTCCTTGACGAGCACGTGCACATGCAGCGTCGGACCGCCGCCGGGCACCTCGTAGTAGGTCGACAGGCCGTGATGGCCGTCCGTCAGGTACAGCGTGTCGCCGTTCGGGCCGACCACCACCGGGTTCAGCACGCTGGTGTCGCGCTGGCGCGGGTCGGTGGTCGTGCAGGCGTAGCTCGCCGCATTGGTCAGCGTCGAGCGGGGCGAGGCGCCGTTCTTCCTCAGGCCGCCAAGGCCCTCGTCGGCGCAGAAGTCGTCGAATTTCCGGAGCGGATCGCGCTCGTAGCGGCCGAGCTTGTAGTAGATCTGGTCATAGCCGAGCGCCGCTTGGGTCGGGTGCAGATCGCCGAGCGCGACATCGAGCATCTGACCGGCGGCGGCCGCGGCCCACTTGCCGGGCAGCGGCTGTACCGCCGTGGCAGCCGGCTGCCGAACGGCGGCGGATGCGGCGGCGGGTGCAGCGGCGGACGTGGCGCCGCCGCAGGCGGCGAGCGCGAGCAGCGAGCAGAGCGGGGCGGCCAGGGCAAAACGGCTGAGCGAAGCAGCAGGCATCGTGAGAGCGGACGTGAAAATGGGCAGGGCGCCGCTGCGGGTAGCGGCGCGAGCAGCGGTGCAAGCGTGCCGCCGCAGCGTGATGGTGACTCGATATCGGTGCGATGACAATCGCGAGTCCGAGGGCGCCGGCCAGATGGCTTGGCCCGCGCGGTGCCTGGGCTCCGCCGCCGGCAGGACGGGCGGCTCAGCGTGGTCCGGGCGGCTCACCGGCGGCGTCGGCGGCCGAATGCTGTGCGCGGGCGGGATCGCGGGCGCCTGGCGCGTCGCCGGAGTTCGCCGGCGGCGGCCGCTGCGGCGCGGCCGGGGTGGAGGCCGTCGGCGTCATGACGGCGTCCGGCGCCGCCGCCGCGCGCCGCCGGGCGCGCTTCGACGCGCCATTGACGAGCGCCCAGCGAAACACCGGCGCGATCAGACGAATGCCGGGCCGCGCCACCACGCGCCGCACCGGCGCGAGCGAGGCGAGGTCGAGCTGGCGCTGCGCCCAGTCCGGCAACAGGTCGATGCCGGCGTGGAACAGCAGCGCGGCCGCCGGCTTCATCGACGCGCGCGGCACCGGCGCGTCGCGCAGCACGCGGATCACCTCGCGCGTGCGCTCGCTGGCGGCCAGTTCGCCGCGCATGCGCGCCAGATAGGCGGCCACTGCGGCGCGCGAGGCCGGCACGTCGCGCGCGCCGAGCAGCGTCGCGATCAGCGCGGTCTCGGCGTAGTAGCGATCCTGCTCGGGGCCGGACAGCGCAGGGTTCACATAGCGCAGATACGCGGCGAGGAAGCTCGACACCTCGGCCACATGGACCCAGGTCAGCAGTGCCGGATCGCTCGCGCGATAGGGTCGCCCGTCCGGTGCGGTGCCCGTCACCGCGGCGTGGATCGTCTTCACGCGCTCGATCAGGGCGAGCGCGTCGGCGCGGCTGCCGAACGTGGTGCCGGCCACGAAGGTCGCGGTACGGCGCAGCCGGCCAAGGATGTCGGTGCGGAACGTGGAATGGTCCCAGACGCCGGCCAGCGCGAGCGGGTGCAGCGCTTGCAGCAGCAGCGCGGCGATGCCGCCCGTCATCATCGAGGTGAAATCGGCGTGGACGCGCCAGCAGACCGCCTCGGGGCCGAACAGGCCCGGATCGCCCGGCGGCGCGGCATAGTCGATCGACGGCCCGCCGCCGCCCGTGGTCAACAGCGTCACGCCGCCCGCGAGCCGCGCGCGCAGGCGCTGCGCAAGCCCGCTTGCTTGCGGCTGGGCGGCTGCGTGGCTGGGCGGGCGGGGCATCGTGCGGATTCCGGGCGGCCTAGCGCCGCGTGTCGTCGTCGATGCCCGGGAGCCCCGGCGTGTGGCTGTCGGGCACCGGCAGCCCGAAGTGGCGATAGGTGAGCAGCGTGGCGACGCGCCCGCGCGGCGTGCGCTGCAGGAAGCCCTGCTGGATCAGATAGGGTTCGAGCACGTCCTCGATGGTGTCGCGTTCCTCGCCGATCGCGGCGGCCAGGTTGTCCACGCCCACCGGGCCGCCGTCGAACTTGTGCAGGATCGCCTCGAGCAGCTTGCGGTCCATCAGGTCGAAGCCGACCGGATCGACGTCGAGCATCGCGAGCGCGGCATCGGCGACGCGCTCGGTGATCTCGCCGTCGGCCTTCACTTCGGCGTAGTCGCGCACGCGGCGCAGCAGCCGGTTGGCGATCCGCGGCGTGCCGCGCGCGCGGCGCGCGATCTCCAGTGCACCGTGCGGATCGATGCGCGCGTTGAGCAGCGAGGCCGAGCGCTGCACGATGCGCGACAGCTGGCTGGCGTCGTAGAACTCGAGCCGTGCGACGATCCCGAAGCGGTCGCGCAGCGGGTTGGTCAGCATGCCGGCGCGCGTGGTGGCGCCGACCAGCGTGAACGGCTGCAGGTCGAGCTTGACGCTGCGCGCGGCCGGCCCCTCGCCGATCATGATGTCGATCTGGTAGTCCTCGAGCGCCGGGTACAGGATTTCCTCGACGACGGGCGAGAGCCGGTGGATCTCGTCGATGAACAGCACGTCGTTCGCTTCGAGGTTGGTGAGCAGCGCGGCAAGGTCGCCCGGGCGCTCCAGCACCGGGCCGGAAGTCTGCCGCAGGTTGACGCCCATCTCGCGTGCGACGATGTGTGCGAGCGTGGTCTTGCCGAGGCCGGGCGGCCCGAACAGCAGCACGTGATCGAGTGCCTCGGCGCGGCGCTTGGCGGCCTCGATGAAAATCTCGAGCTGGCCGCGCACCTTTTCCTGGCCGACATATTCGTCAAGCTGGCGCGGCCGCAGCGCGCGTTCGAACGCCTCCTCGTGCGACGAGGCGGGCGTGGCGGCGATGATGCGCTCGCCGGCGAGTTTGTCGGTTTCGATCATGCGGGCATTGTACCGCGCGCAACCGAGCCGACGAACCGGCCGAACGGCCGACTCGCGCGGCGCGCCCGCAGATGGGACAGTAGCCGCACGGCTCGCCCGCTCAGGTCTTGGACAGTGCCTTCAGCGACAGCTTGATGCCCTCGGACACGCCGGTGCCGGCCGGCACGTTCTTGATGGCGGCCAGCGCTTCCTTCTCCGAGTAGCCGAGCGCGAGCAGTGCGTTGAGGATGTCGGCCGCGTGGTCCGACTGCGAGGCCTGGCCGGCCAGCTCGCCGAGGTCGGCGCCGAGCTTGCCCTTCAGTTCGAGCAGCAGGCGCTCGGCGGTTTTCTTGCCGATGCCCGGCAGCCGCTGCAGGCGCGCGGCGTCCTGTATGGTCACCACCTGCGAGAGCTCCTGCACGCTCATGCCGGAGAGCACCGCGAGCGCCATGCGCGCGCCGATCCCGGTGATCTTCAGCAGCTCGCGGAATGCCGAGCGCTCCTGCGGCGTGAGAAAGCCGTACAGCAGGTGCGCGTCCTCGCGCACGATCAGCTGGGTGAGCAGCACCACGCGCTCGCCCGTGGGCGGCAGGTTGTAGAACGTGCTCATCGGCACGTCGAGCTCGTAGCCGACGCCGTTGCAATCGACGAGCAGGTGGGGAGGATTCTTTTCGAGCAGGGTGCCGGCGATGCGACCGATCATGACGAGGACGACGATGGGGGAAAGCGCGAGTGTAGCGCACGCGGCAGCCGCCAGCGCGCCGTGGCGGCCAGGGCGGCGCCGCGTCAGCCGACCAGCCGGCCGCGCCGCACGCGAAAGCCCTTCCTGACGAGCGCGGGCGCGAGGCCGCCGAGCGTCTCGAGCTTGGCGCCGCCGTGGGCATGGCAGATCGCGGTGCCGAGCGCGTCGGCCGCATCGGTGCCGGGCAGCCCCGACAGGCCGAGCAGCCGCACCACCATCTGCTGCATCTGCTCCTTGGTGGCGCGGCCATAGCCGACGATCGCCTGTTTCAGCTGCGTCGGCGTGTATTCGGCAACCGGCAGGCTGCCCGAGACGAGCCCGCAGATCGCCGCGCCGCGGGCCTGGCCGAGCAGCAGCGTCGATTGCGGATTGACGTTGACGAACACCTTCTCGATCGCGGCCTGGTCGGGCCTGTACTCGCGCACCAGGGTCGAGACGCCGTCGAAGATGGTGCCGAGCCGCACCGCGAGGTCGGCGCTCGGGGTGCGGATCACGCCGCTCGTGACGTAGGCGAGCTTGCTGCCGTGGACGTCGATCACGCCGAAGCCGGTGACGCGCAGGCCGGGGTCGATGCCGATGATTCGCATGGGCTGGCCGAAGAAAGGCGAGAGGAAAAGACGGATTCCGGCGATGGTACAACGATCGCGCCGCGCGCGAGCCGTCATGGCCGGCCGCGCGGCGCATTGCGGGGCCGCGCGCCGCCCGGGCGCGGCGGGCCCGAGCGCCCGGGCCCGCCGGCCGGCGCGGTCCGATCTCGACCCTTCGATACCGGGGTTCGATGTGCGGACCTGCCGGGGACGAGGCTCGGCAGGCGACCGCCGGCGGCGCATGGCAGCCACCGGCGCCCGGCGCCATCGGGCCGGCACCGAAGCGCCCGCGCCCGGCCGCGCGTTGCCGCAGCAAGCAAAAACCCGGCGGCGAGGGCGATGCCTTCGCCGCCGGGTGCCTCGCGCGGCGCGGCCGGGCCGGCCGGGGCCGCCGGCTCGTCCGGCCGGGCCGGTCAGTGACGGAAGTGGCGGATGCCCGTGAGCACCATCGCGATGCCGTGCTCGTCGGCCGCGGCGATCACTTCCTCGTCGCGCATCGAGCCGCCCGGATGGATCACGGCCGTCGCGCCCGCCGCCACCACCACGTCGAGGCCGTCGCGGAACGGGAAGAATGCGTCCGAGGCCACCGCCGAGCCGGCCAGCGTGAGGCCCGCGTTCTGCGCCTTGATGCCGGCGATGCGGGCCGAATCGACGCGGCTCATCTGGCCCGCGCCGACGCCGAGCGTCATGCCGTTGCCGCAGAACACGATCGCGTTCGATTTCACGAACTTCGCGACGCGCCAGGCGAACAGCAGGTCGTCGAGTTCCTTCGGCGTCGGCTGGCGCTTGGTCACGACGCGCAGCTCGTCGGGCTGCACGTTGCGCGAATCGAGCGACTGCACCAGCAGGCCGCCGCCCACGCGCTTCAGGTCGAACGCGTTGAAGCCGTCGCCGAGCGCGATCTCGAGCAGACGCACGTTCTGCTTGGCGGCGAACACCTGGCGCGCCGCTGCGGAGAACGACGGCGCGATCAGCACCTCGACGAACTGCTTGGCCACCGCCTGCGCGCCGGCCTCGTCGAGTTCGCGGTTGAACGCGATGATGCCGCCGAACGCCGAGGTCGGATCGGTCTGGAACGCCTTGGCGTAGGCTTCGGCCGGATTCGCGCCCACCGCCACCCCGCACGGGTTGGCGTGCTTGATGATCACGCAGGCCGGCGCGTCGAACGTCTTCACGCATTCCCAGGCGGCGTCCGAATCGGCGATGTTGTTGTACGACAGTTCCTTGCCCTGCAGCTGGCGATAGTTCGCGAGCGCGCCGGCCGGCGCCGCGAGGTCGCGGTAGAACGCGGCGCTCTGGTGCGGGTTCTCGCCGTAGCGCAGGTCCTGCACCTTGTCGAACGCGAGGTTCAGCGTGGCCGGGTAGGCGCTGCGCGTGGCGTGCTGCAACTCGTCGGTCAGGCTCGTCAGGTAGTTCGTGATCGCGCCGTCGTACTGCGCGGTGTGCGCGAACACCTTGGTGGCGAGGCGGAAATTGGTGGCGTAGCCGACCGTGTTGCCGTTGGCCTTCATCTCGTCCAGCACCACCGCGTAGTCGGCCGGATCGACGATCACCGTCACGTCGCGATGGTTCTTGGCGGCCGAGCGCAGCATGGTCGGGCCGCCGATGTCGATGTTCTCGATCGCGTCGGCGAGCGTGCAGTCGTCCTTCGCGATGGTCGCGACGAACGGGTAGAGGTTCACCACCAGCAGGTCGATGGTCGGGATGCCGTGCGCGTCGAGCGCCTGCATGTGCTCGGGCAGGTCGCGCCGCGCGAGGATGCCGCCGTGGACCTTCGGGTGCAGCGTCTTCACGCGCCCGTCGAGCATTTCCGGAAAGCCGGTGTAGTCGGCGACTTCCGTGACCGGAAGGCCGGCCTCGGCGAGCAGTTTCGCGGTGCCGCCCGTCGACAGCAGCTTGACGCCTTGCTGCGACAACGCCGTCGCGAATTCGACGATGCCG
Source organism: Burkholderia glumae LMG 2196 = ATCC 33617 (assembly GCF_000960995.1). Taxonomy (NCBI): domain Bacteria; kingdom Pseudomonadati; phylum Pseudomonadota; class Betaproteobacteria; order Burkholderiales; family Burkholderiaceae; genus Burkholderia; species Burkholderia glumae. The sequence goes on from NZ_CP009435.1 coordinate 1,632,263, forward strand.
GTTTTATCGGAAACGGAGAGGAGCGCTTGCTTGATCATGATCGGGGGCACCAATAGCCAGGAGAACGGGGAAGAAGAGGCCGCCTACAGCAGACCGTGCTGCTGCAGCTTCTTGCGCAGCGTATTGCGATTGATGCCCAGGTACTCGGCGGCCAGCGACTGGTTGCCGCCCGCCTGTTCGAGCACGACCTCGAGCATCGGCTTCTCGACACAGGACATCACCATGTCGTAGACGTCGTGCGGATTGGAGCCGTCGAGATCCCGGAAGTAACCGTCCAGGCTTTCGCGGACACATTGTTCGATGTTGTGCTTGCTCATGCTGCTATTGAATAGGGTCGGATGTGCCGTCTTCGTCGCCGACATAGACGAGATGGTCCGACAGCGCGCGTTGCGCGTCGAAATACTCGTTGACGGCGGCAAGCTGTTCGCGTGTGGTATCGAGCGTGTTCATCCGGTGCCGGAACGCGTTGGCGCCGGAAAGGCCGCGAGTGTACCAGCCGATGTGCTTGCGTGCAGTACGTACGCCGGTAAATTCCCCGTAGAACGCGTAATGATCCTCCAGGTGCTCGTTGAGCAGTTGCTGGATCTCGTCGACGCTCGGCGCCGGCAGCGTGGTGCCGGTTTGCAGGAAATGATCGATTTCGCGGAACAGCCATGGGCGACCTTGCGCGGCGCGACCGATCATCAGCGCGTCGGCACCGGTGAAGTCGAGCACGGCCTTCGCCTTGGCGGGCGAGGTGATGTCGCCGTTGGCCACCACCGGAATCTTTACCGCCGCCTTCACGGCCGCGATCGTCTCGTATTCGGCGTCGCCGCGGTAGAGGTCGGCGCGCGTGCGGCCGTGGACGGTCAGCATCGCGATGCCGGCGTCCTCGGCCAGACGTGCGATGGTCAGCGCGTTGCGGTGCTCGCGGTCCCAGCCGGTGCGGATCTTCAGCGTGACGGGCACCGCGTCGGGGCCGGTGCCCACCGCCGCCACCACGGCCGAGACGATCCGCACCACCAGCGGCTCGTTCTGCAGCAGCGCCGAGCCGGCCGCCACGTTGCAGACCTTCTTGGCCGGGCAGCCCATGTTGATGTCGATGATCTGCGCGCCGTTCGCCACGTTGTAGCGCGCGGCCTCGGCCATCATCGCCGGATCGGCGCCGGCGATCTGCACGGCGATCGGCTCGACCTCGCCGGCGTGGTTCGCGCGACGCATGGTCTTCTCGCTTTTCCACAGCTGCGCGTTCGAGGCGACCATCTCGGACACCGCGTAACCCGCGCCGAGCCGCTTGCAGAGCTGACGGAACGGACGGTCCGTGACGCCCGCCATGGGGGCCACGAACAGATTGTTGCGCAGGATATGGGGGCCGATAACGGGCATCGCAATGGCGGCGCCCGCGCGGGGCGCGGGCATCGGTCGGGAGATGGGAAACGCGCATTTTACCGTAAGCGCCGCCGGGCATGGCGAAGCGCCGAACCGCATCGAATCGCCGTGAAGCTTGCGTGACGGTCCGGTGACAGGCGCCTGGGCGGGCGGCCGGGCGGCGCGGTGCTGCCGCTCAGCCGCGCCGGCCGAACATCATCTGGCGCGCGATCGCCGTCTTCAGCGGCGGCACGAATTCGAGCGCGCTCAGCGCCGCGCCGCGCAGCGCCGCGAGCGGGCGCGAGTCGATCGTAAACAGGCGCGCGAGCATATCGGTCGCGCCGATCGTGAGGCGCCGGTCGAGCGCGCGGCGCAGGTTGAAGGCGGCCAGCGCGAGCGGCGTCGCGCCGTGTTCGGAAAGCGCGTCGGCCAGCGTGTGCGCGTCGCGCAGCCCGAGGTTCAGGCCCTGGCCCGCCACCGGATGCAGCGTCTGCGCCGCGTTGCCGACCGTGGCGATGCGGCCCTCGACGAGCGTCGGCGCGGCCACCAGCCCGAGCGGGAACGAGGCGCGGCCGACGACGCGCGTGAAGCGCCCCATGCGCTCGCCGAAGGCCGCGCCGAGCTCGCTCAGGAACGCCGCGTCGGGCAGTGCCGCGCGCCGCGCGGCCTCGTCGGGCGCGCAGCACCAGACCAGCGCGTAGTCGGCCTGGCCCGCGCCGCCGAGCGGCAGCAGCGCGAGCGGCCCCTCGGGCGTGAAACGCTCCCAGGCGGTGCGCGGGCGCGGCGCGGCGGCGCTGACGGTGCCGACGATCGCGGTTTGCCCGTAGTCGCGGCGGTGGCGGCCATCGAGCGCGTCGCCCGTGCCGCCCTGGAACAGCCCACCCTCGGCGTTGACGAGCGCGCGCACGCGCAGCTCGCGTTCGCCGTCGGGCGCCGCGAGCGTCACGCTCACGCCGCCGGCGTCCTGGCGCGGCGCGCGCGCCTGGGTCGAGGTCATCCAGCGCACCGGCGTGCCGCGCACGGCGCGTGCCAGCGCGTCCACCAGCGAGCCGTAGCGCGCGACGTAGCCGAGCGCGGCCACGCCGTGTTCGTCGCGGTCGATCAGCGTGCGGCCGAAGTGGCCGCGCTGCGAGACGTGGATGTGTTCGATCGGCGTCGCGTCGGCCGGCCAGCCGAGCGGCTCGAGCAGGAGCCGGCTGCCGTGCGAGACGGCGATCGCGCGCGGGTCGTCGGCGCTGGCCGACGGCTCGCGCGCATCGACCAGCACGACCGACAGCGCGCGGGTCGCGCTGCGGCGCGCCAGCCAGCCGGCCAGCGCGAGCCCGACCGGGCCGGCGCCGATGATCGCGAGGTCGGCGTCGAACGGTGCGGCGGCGGGCGCAAGCGGAGCGGAGGTGGTCATCGGGCGAAAGCGGGGGAGCGGGTTCGGGGGAGGCGGCACGCCGGCGCGCCGGTCACGGCCGCGCCGGCGGCGTAGTGCCGGACGGGCCCGAGGTGCCGTGCGCGTCGCGCATCAGCGCCTCGATCTCGTCGGCGTCCACCGGCACGTCGCGCGTGATCAGTTCGCAGCCGGCGGCGGTGACGAATGCGTCGTCCTCGATGCGGATGCCGATATCGTGGAATCGGGCCGGCACGTCGTCGGCCGCGCGCACGTAGAGGCCCGGCTCGATCGTCAGCGCCATGCCCTCGCGCAGCGTGCGCCATGGCAGCGCGCCCTGCGCGTCGCGCGCGGCGCCGCGCTCGCGGTAGTCGCCGCAGTCGTGGACGTCCATGCCGAGCCAGTGGCCGGTGCGGTGCATGTAGAAGCGCGCGTAGGCGCGCTCGGCCACGACGTCGTCGACGCTCGCGAAGCGCGACTTCGGCACGATGCCGGTGTCGAGCAGCCCTTGCGCGAGCACGCGCACGGCGGCCTCGTGCGGCGCCTCGAATGCCGCGCCGGGCCGCGTGGCGGCCGCAGCCGCGGCCTGCGCGGCGAGCACGATGTCGTAGAGCGCACGCTGCGGGCCGGAGAAGCGGCCGTTGGCGGGAAACGTGCGCGTGATGTCGGAGGCGTAGCCTTCCAGTTCGCAGGCCGCGTCGATCAGGATCAGATCGCCGTCGCGCGCCACCGCGTTGCCGGCCGGATAGTGCAGCACGCAGGCGTTCGCGCCGGCCGCGACGATCGAGCCGTAGGCGGGGCCGGCCGCGCCGTGGCGGCGGAATTCGTGGAGCAGTTCGGCCTCGATCTCGTATTCGCGGATGCCCGGCCGCGTCACCGCCATCGCGCGCCGGTGCGCGCTCGCGGAGATCACGGCGGCGCGGCGCATGATCGCCTGCTCGTGGGCGTCCTTGACGATGCGCATCTCGTCGAGCAGCGGCGTGAGATCGTGCGCGGAGGCCGGCGCGGCGACGCCGGCCCGGCTCTTCGCGCGCACCGCCTCGAGCCAGCCCGCGAGCCGGCGCTCGAACTCGGCCGACGCGCCGAAGCGGTAATGAAGCGCGCCGGCATCGGCGAGGAGCCGCGGCATCTCGGTGTCGAGCGCGTCGCTGGCGAACGCGGCATCGAAGCCGAACGCGTCGCGCGCGCCGTCCGGCCCATAGTGGAAGCCTTCCCAGATCTCGCGCTCGGGATGCTTCGCACGACAGAACAGGATCGATTGCGGCGCGCCGTCGGCGGCGTTCGCATCGAGCACGAGCAGCGCGTCGGGCTCGCTGAAGCCGGTCAGGTAATAGAAGTAGCTGTCGTGCCGATACGGATAATCGGCATCGCGGTTGCGCAGCGCCTGGGGCGCGGTGGGGACGATCGCGACGCCGCCGCCCGTCGCGCGCAAGGCGGCGAGCACGCGCGCGCGGCGCTGGCGGTAGACGTCGGGGACGAGGCAGGTATCGGTCGGCGCGTTCATGGGGCGATTGTAGCGCTGTGGCGCGCGCGCTGCGCTTCGGCACCATGCGCCGGGCGGGCGGGCGGGCGGGCGGGCGGACGGCGGCGCGCCGCGGCGCGGACCCGAAAGCGCGGGGCATCCGGGCCTGCTGTTGCAAACGATCCACAGGCCGTCCGGCGGACTTGCCAGCGCGTCGCGGCGCCCGGTTATGATCGCCGACGACGTATACTCCCGGGCGGTGTTTTCAATTTAGGCAGGATGATGAAGCTAATCGGTTCACTGAGCAGCCCGTATGTGCGCAAGGCGCGCGTCGTGCTCGCCGAAAAGAAGATCGACTACAAGTTGGAACTCGAGAACGTGTGGGGGGCGGACACCGCGATTCATGCCGCGAATCCGCTCGGCAAGGTGCCGTGTCTCGTGATGGAGGACGGTGCGGCGGTGTTCGATTCGCGCGTGATCTGCGAATACGTCGACACGCTGTCGCCGGTCGGCAAGCTGATTCCCGGCTCGGGCCGCGAGCGGCTGGAGGTGCGGTGCTGGGAGGCGCTCGGCGACGGCCTGCTCGACGCCGCGGTGGCGATCCGCATCGAGCACGTGCAGCGCACTCCGGAGCAGCGCAGCGAGGCCTGGATCGCGCGCCAGCAGCGCAAGATCGACGACGCGCTGGTGGCCATGTCGCAAGGCCTCGGCGGCAAGCCGTGGTGCGTCGGCACGCACTATACGCTGGCCGACATCGCGCTCGGCTGCGCGCTCGGCTATCTCGAGTTCCGGATGCCCGAACTCGGCTGGCGCGAGCGCCACCCGAACCTCGACAAGCACTACGCGAAGCTGCTGCAGCGGCCGTCGTTCGCCGACACGGTGCTGCAGGACTGAGCGAGCGCGGTCCGCCGCGCCCCGGCGCCGCCGCGGCCCATGCAAAACGCCCCGTCTCGACGGGGCGTTTTTCATGAGCTGTGGCTGGCGCGCCGCGCTCAGTCGTAGGCCGCGTAGGCGGCGTCGCCGATCGCGAACGTGTCGCTGCGCGCAGCCGGCCACCAGGTGTCGTAGAGCGTGAGGCCGAGCTTCTCGCCCGACAGCAGCGCGCCCGGCTTCACGTACTTCAGCAGTTCCGACATCAGCCGGACCTCGTGCGGCGCGACGCGCTGCACGAGGTGATGCGCGCGCAGGTCGGCCGGGTGGGCGAGGCCGGCTGCCTGCACCAGCTCCTGCAGCGCATGCAGCGTGTTGCGGTGGAAGTTGTAGACGCGCTCGGACTTGTCGGGCACCACCAGCGCGCGCTGGCGCACCTCGTCCTGGGTCGCGACGCCGGTCGGGCAGCGGCCGGTGTGGCAGGTCTGCGCCTGGATGCAGCCGACCGCGAACATGAAGCCGCGCGCCGAATTCACCCAGTCCGCGCCGATCGCGAGGGTGCGCGCCACGTCGAACGCGGTGATGATCTTGCCGCTCGCGCCGAGCTTGACGCGCTCGCGCAGGCCGATGCCGACCAGCGTGTTGTGGACCAGCAGCAGCCCTTCCTGCAGCGGCACGCCCACGTGGTCGGTGAATTCGAGCGGCGCCGCGCCGGTGCCGCCCTCGGCGCCGTCCACCACGATGAAGTCGGGCAGGATGCCGGTCTCGAGCATCGCCTTGGCGATGCCGAAGAATTCCCACGGGTGGCCGATGCAGAGCTTGAAGCCGGTGGGCTTGCCGCCCGACAGCGTGCGCAGCCGCTCGACGAATTCGAGCAGGCCGCGCGGCGTCGAGAACTCCGAATGCGAGGCGGGCGAGATGCAGTCCTGGCCCATCGGCACGCCGCGCGTCTCGGCGATCTCGGGCGTGATCTTGGCGGCCGGCAGCACGCCGCCGTGGCCCGGCTTCGCTCCCTGCGAGAGCTTCACCTCGATCATCTTCACCTGGGCATCGGCGGCCTGCTTCGCGAACTTGTCGGGGTTGAAGGTGCCGTCGTCGTTGCGGCATCCGAAGTAGCCCGAGGCGATCTCCCAGATGATGTCGCCGCCGTGCTCGCGGTGATACTTCGAGAGCGAGCCCTCGCCGGTGTCGTGCGCGAAGCCGCCCTTCCTGGCGCCCAGGTTCAGCGCGCGGATCGCGTTCGCCGACAGCGAGCCGAAGCTCATCGCCGAGATGTTGAAGATCGAGATGTCGTAGGGCTGCGCGCGCGCCGCGCCGACGCGGATCCGGAAGTCGTGGTTGGCGAGCCGGGTGGGCGCGAGCGAGTGGCTGATCCACTCGTGGGCGACCGCCTTGACGTTCAGCTCGGTGCCGTAGGGCCGGTTGTCGGCCACGTTCTTCGCGCGCTGGTAGACCACGCTGCGCTGCGCGCGCGAGAACGGCTTTTCCTCGGTGTCGTCCTCGACGAAATACTGGCGGATCTCCGGGCGGATGAATTCGAACATGAAGCGGAAATGGCCCCAGAGCGGGTAGTTCCGCAGGATCGCGTGACGATCCTGGTTCAGGTCCCAGAGGCCGAGCGCGACGAACCCGGCCGGGATCAGCAGCCATGGCCAGGCGATCAAGTGGCCGTAGGCGAGGGCGGCGAGCAGCACGAGCGCGAGCGTCGCGCACCACATCGCGAGATAACGTCTTGCAAACATGGGGTGTTCCTTGTTCTTCGGTTGGCCGCCATGCCGCGGCGCGCGCCGCCCCCCGCCGACGCGGGCCGGTCACAGGCGGCGATGAATCTAGACGACAGATCGCGGCGACATATCGTCGCGCGCCGCAAGTCTAAACCGAGAACGTGTCGGCGCGCTTCGCCATGCGCGCCGTGGAAGGGCCGTTGAAAGGTGGCGGGTCAGCGCGCAAGGCTGCCCGCGAGCGGCTCGGCCGCGCTGCCGAGCGCCGCGGCCAGTGCGGCGGCCGAGCCCGGCTGGCTGGTCGCGACCGTCTCGATGATGCCGCCGCCGAGGCAGACCTCGCCGTCGTAGAGCACGGCCGACTGGCCGGGCGTGACGGCCCATTGCGGCGCGTCGAAGGCGAGCGAGAAGCGCGGCTCGCCCGCCTCGCCGGCCTTCGCGCGCGCGAACGAGCAGGCCGAGTCGGCCTGCCGGTAGCGCGTCTTGGCGCCGCAGACGAAACCGTCGGCGGGCGGCTCGCCGGCCACCCAGCTGACGTTGCCGGCCACCAGCTCGTGCGACAGCAGCCACGGGTGGTCGTGTCCCTGCGCCACATAGAGCGTGTTCGAGGCGATGTCCTTGCCGGCCACGAACCACGGCTCGCCGCTGCCGTCCCGGCTGCCGCCCAGGCCGATGCCCTTGCGCTGGCCGAAGGTGTAGAACGCGAGGCCGATGTGCTCGCCCACGCGCCTGCCGTCGGGCGTCCTCATCGGGCCCGGCCGGGTCGGCAGGTAGCGGTTCAGGAAGTCGCGGAACGGCCGCTCGCCGATGAAGCAGATGCCGGTCGAATCCTTCTTCTTCGCGTTCGGCAGGCCGATCCGCGCCGCGATCTCGCGCACCTGCGTCTTCGGCATCTCGCCTAGCGGGAAGCGCGTTTTCGAGAGCTGCGCCTGGTTCAGCCGGTGCAGGAAATAGGATTGATCCTTGGTCTGGTCGAGCGCCTTCAGCAGCTCGAAGCGTCCGTCGCGTTCGCGCACCCGCGCGTAGTGGCCGGTGGCGATGGTCTCGGCGCCGAGCGACATCGCGTGGTCGAGGAACGCCTTGAACTTGATCTCGGCGTTGCACAGCACGTCGGGGTTCGGCGTGCGGCCGGCCGAGTATTCGCGCAGGAACTCGGCGAACACGCGGTCCTTGTATTCGGCGGCGAAGTTCACGGCCTCGACGTCGATGCCGATCAGGTCGGCCACCGACACCACGTCGATCCAGTCCTGGCGCGTCGAGCAGTATTCGCCGTCGTCGTCGTCTTCCCAGTTCTTCATGAACAGGCCGACCACGTCGTAACCCTGCTCCTTCAGCAGCCACGCGGTGACCGACGAATCGACACCGCCCGACATGCCGACCACGACACGTTGCTTCTTCATTTGCTGACAGCCTGATGATCGGGCGTCGCGCGATCGGGCGCGACGGAATGCGTATGAATGAACGCCAGCGGCACGCGGCGGCCGGCGAGGTAATCGTCGATGCACTGCATCACGGCCGGCGTGCGGTGCCGCTCGGGTACCGCGCGCAGCTCGTCGGCGGTCATCCACAGCGTGCGCACGATGCCGGCATCGAGCGCGCGCCCGGCCACCGCCTCGCCCGCGCTGCCGCAGAACGTGAAGCGCAGGTAGGTCGCGCCGCCCTTGCCCGGCCGCTCGAAGTGCGTCTGGTAGACGCCCACCAGCGCCTCGGGCGCGAACGGATGCGCGGTTTCCTCGAGCGTCTCGCGGATCACGGCCTGGGCGAGCGTCTCGCCGGCCTCGAGATGCCCGGCCGGCTGGTTCAGGCGCAGGCCCGCCGACGTGTGTTCCTCGATCAGGAGGAAACGCCCGGCGCGCTCGACGATCGCGGCCACCGTCACGTGCGGAGTCCAGAGTTCGGATTTCATGACCGCGCATTTTACCGGTTGCGCGCGATCGCTGCCGAGGCGCGCGGGACTACCCGGCGTCGCCCGATTGGAATTTTAAGGGTGTGGCCCCTATTTATTCACTGCTGTCTTGACCGATCCGCAGCGGTTTGTCCACCGGGAACCGGCCCGATGTCGGCGAGCGCGATGCTTTCAGGTACATTGGCGCGTGGAACACGCCGTTGCTTTCGGGCCGGTTGCCGCTTTCCGGCTCGCCATCACAATCGAAATCAATAACAGAGCGCAAGCTGGAGGGATCACGATGCTGATCGGAGTGCCCGCCGAGACGAGGGCGAACGAGGCGCGCGTTGCCGCGACGCCGGAAACCATCAAGAAATACGTGGCGGCCGGCCACGCCGTGACGGTCGAACGCGGCGCCGGCGCCGCCGCCAGTTACCCCGACGAGGCCTATGCCGCGGCCGGGGCGACGCTCGGCGAGCGCGCGGCCGCGTTCGGTGCCGAGATCGTGCTGAAGGTGCAGGCGCCGGAGCCGGCCGAGCTGCCGCTGCTCAAGCGCGGCGCCGTGCTGGTCGGCATGCTCGAGCCGTTCGACGCCGCCCAGGCCCAGCGGCTCGCGGCGGCCGGCGTGACGGGCTTCGCGCTCGAGGCCGCGCCGCGCACCACGCGCGCGCAGAGCCTCGACGTGCTGTCCTCGCAGGCCAACATCGCCGGCTACAGGGCGGTGCTGGTGGCGGCCTCGCTCTACCCGCGCTTCCTGCCGATGCTGATGACCGCCGCAGGCACCGTCAAGGCCGCCCGCGTGCTGGTGCTGGGCGCTGGCGTGGCGGGGCTGCAGGCGATCGCCACCGCCAAGCGGCTGGGCGCCGTGATCGAGGCGTCCGACGTGCGGCCGGCCGTGAAGGAGCAGATCGAATCGCTCGGCGCGAAGTTCCTCGACGTGCCGTTCGAGACCGACGAGGAGCGCGAGGCCGCGCAGGGCACCGGCGGCTACGCGCGGCCGATGCCGCCTTCATGGCTGGCGCGCCAGGCCGCGCTCGTGCACGAGCGCGCCAAGCAGGCCGACATCGTGATCACCACCGCGCTGATTCCGGGGCGCCCGGCGCCCACGCTGATCGCTGCCGAGACGGTGGCGGCCATGAAGCCGGGCGCGGTGCTGGTCGATCTGGCCGCCGGCCGCGGCGCCGAGGTGGACGGCACCGGCCGGCGCGGCGGCAACTGCCCGCTCACCGTCGCCGACCAGGTGGTGGTCGCGCACGGCGTGACGATCGCCGGCCACACCAATCTCGCCGCCCAGGTGCCGGCCGACGCCTCGGCGCTCTACGCGCGCAATCTGGCCGACTTCCTGAAGCTCATCATCGGCCCGGACGGCGCGCTGCGGATCGACCCGGCCGACGACATCGTCGCCGCGACGCTGCTCTGCCGCGACGGCGAAGTGCTGCGCAAATAATCGAGGAGACCCATGGAAATCATCAATCACACCGTGATCAACGTGATCATCTTCGTGCTGGCCGTCTACGTCGGCTACCACGTGGTCTGGAACGTCACCCCGGCACTGCACACGCCGCTGATGGCCGTCACCAACGCGATCTCGGCGATCGTGATCGTCGGCGCGATGCTGGCCGCGGCGCTGACCGTCGGCGCCACCGGCAAGGTGTTCGGCACCATCGCGGTGGCGCTCGCGGCCGTCAACGTGTTCGGCGGCTTCCTCGTCACGCGGCGCATGCTGGAGATGTTCCGCAAGAAGGAGCCCAAGCGCGGCGGCGCGGCGGGCAAGGAGGGCGCGCAATGAGCCTGAACCTCGTCACGCTGCTGTACCTGGTCGCCTCGGTCTGCTTTATCCAGGCGCTGAAGGGCCTGTCGAATCCGAAGAGCGCGCGCCGCGGCAACCTGTTCGGCATGGTCGGCATGGCGATCGCGATGCTCACCACGGTCGCGCTGATCGCGAAGCAGGCCGCCTGGCTCGGCGCGAACCTGCCGCTCGGGCTCGCGCTGGTGCTCGGCGCGCTGGTGGTGGGCGGCGCGGTGGGCGCCTATGTGGCCGCGCGCGTCGAAATGACGAAGATGCCCGAGCTGGTGGCCGCGATGCACTCGCTGATCGGCCTCGCGGCGGTCTCGATCGCCTACGCGGTGGTGGCCGAGCCGGAGGCGTTCGGGCTGGTGCCGCAGGATGCCGTCGCGGCGAACTTCATCCCCTACGGCAACCGCATCGAGCTGTTCATCGGCACCTTCGTCGGCGCGATCACGTTCTCGGGCTCGGTGATCGCGTTCGGCAAGCTGTCCGGCAAGTACCGGTTCCGGCTGTTCCAGGGCGCGCCGGTGGTCTATCCGGGCCAGCACCTGATCAACCTGATGCTCGCGCTCGGCATGCTCGGCTTCGGCGTGCTGTTCTTCCTCACCCAGTCGTGGCTGCCGTTCATCATCATGACGGCGATCGCCTTCGCGCTCGGCGTGCTGATCATCATCCCGATCGGCGGCGCGGACATGCCGGTGGTGGTGTCGATGCTCAATTCCTACTCGGGATGGGCCGCGGCCGGGATCGGCTTCTCGCTGAACAACCCGATGCTGATCATCGCCGGCTCGCTGGTGGGCTCGTCGGGGGCGATCCTCTCGTACATCATGTGCCATGCGATGAACCGCTCGTTCTTCAACGTGATCCTGGGCGGCTTCGGCGGCGAGGCGGCAGCAGCCGGCGCGGGGGCCGCGAAGGAGCAGCGGCCGGTGAAGTCGGGCTCGGCCGACGACGCGGCGTTCATGCTCGGCAATGCCGAGACGGTGGTGATCGTGCCGGGCTACGGCCTGGCCGTGGCGCGCGCGCAGCATGCGCTGAAGGAGCTGACCGACAAGCTGGTCGCCAAGGGCATCGACGTGCGCTACGCGATCCATCCGGTGGCCGGGCGCATGCCGGGGCACATGAACGTGCTGCTGGCCGAGGCCGAGGTGCCGTACGACCTCGTCTACGAGATGGACGACATCAACAACGAGTTCGGGCAGACCGACGTGGTGCTGGTGCTCGGCGCCAACGACGTGGTGAACCCGGCCGCGAAGAACGATCCGGCCTCGCCGATCGCCGGCATGCCGATCCTCGAGGCCTACAAGGCGCGCACCGTGATCGTCAACAAGCGCTCGATGGCCTCGGGCTACGCCGGGCTCGACAACGAGCTGTTCTACATGGACAAGACCATGATGGTGTTCGGCGACGCCAAGAAGGTGGTCGAGGACATGGTGAAGGCGGTCGAATAGCGCCGCGCGCGCCGCTCAGTGGCTGCCGCGCTCCACGGTGCGCAGGAAATCGGCGAGCCGGCGCCCCGCGACGTCGGGATAGACCTCGCAGGCCACGATGCCGCGCATCCGCGCGAGGTCGAAATTGCGGAACGCGCCGCGCAGCTCGCACCAGGCGGCCACCGTCCACTGCCCGCCCCAGTACGCCATGCCGAGCGGCCAGACGCGCCGCTCGCTCGGCGCATCCCGCTTGTCGCGATAGGAAAGGCGCACGACGCGCCGGCCGTCGATGGCCAGCTGAAGCGCGTCGACGGCCTCGCGGAACGCCGCGTCCACGTGGATCGACGGCGCGAACAGGGGCAGGCGGTCGAGCGCGACGCGCTTGTCGGCCGGCATCGCCGAGGCGATCTTGGCGAGCGCCGAGCGTGCCCCGCCCGCCAGGGTCGCGCCGCCCCACGATTCGAGCATGCGCGCGCCGGCCGCGAGCGCCGCCAGCTCCTCGCTGGTGAAGGTCAGCGGCGGCAGGTGCGCGGCGCGGTTCAGGCGGTAGCCGATCCCCGCCTCGCCCTCGATCGGCACGCCCGACAGCTGCAGGTCGCGGACGTCGCGATAGACCGTGCGCGGCGATACCGACAGCCATTCGGCCAGCTGCTGCGCGGTGGCCAGGCGCCGCCCGCGCGCCGCGCGCGTTCGAGCGCGGCCGACACCGATGCGTGCGCGTTCAGGTAGACGAGCGCGCCGGCCGTGCCCGGCGTGCTGCCGTGCGGGTCCTGCACGAGGCCGCCGTCGCTGGCCTTGGCGCCGGCGGCACCGAACATCGCCATCGGCACGCCGCCCGAGATCTCGCGCCGCAGCGTCGTGTCGAGCATCGATTCGTAAAAGCGCGTGGCCCGATCGAGATCGAGGACGGGAATGCTGAACCAGGCGAGCGTGCGCGGGGCGTGGGCGGCCGGGGTGGCGGTGGTCTGGGCGGCGGTCGAGGTCATCGGTGGCTCCTTGGCAGGGTGGGATCGCATCGATCGGATGTGGCAGGCGCAGTGTGGCGCAGGGCTGCTGACACCGTGCTGTCAGCAGCCGGCGGCGGCCGCGCGGACCGACTCGCTGCGGCGGGGCGCTGGCGGGAACGCGACGCCAAGCGTGCGGCCCGGCCCCGCCGCGTGAGCAGGACGGGGCGGGCGCGAGCCGAGAAGGGCGAACCAAGGGCCGGTCAAGGCCGGCCCTCGGGTCTGCTGCGATGGCGCGCCGAGGCGGCGCGCGCCGGCGGCGCCTAGGCGTCGCCGCCGGCCGCCTCGGCGCCCTGCGCGGGGCGCTGCCGCACGCTGCCCGCCACCACGTCGAAGCGGAACAGCCGGCATTCCAGTGCGCCGTTGAAGAGCGGGGTCTTCGCCGATTCGCGCAGGCGCAGCTGGCCCGGCAGCGAGCGGTCCGAGCTCAGCAGGAACGCCTGCCAGCCCGCGAAGCGCTGCTTCAGCGCGTTGCCGAGCGCGATGAAGAATTCGCCGTCGGGCGCGTCGGTGTGGGTGCGGCGGAACGCGTCGTCGTTGCCGCGATTGCGGCCGGTCTCGCGTGCGTCGCCGCGCGGGCCGCGCCCGCGCACCTCGATGCGCTCGCCATACGGCGGGTTTGCCACGATCAGCCCCGGCGTGTCGGTGGGCGGTGCCATGAAGCGCGCGTCGACCTGCTTGAGCGAAATAGCCGGCACGCCCGCGCGTTCGAGGTTCGCGCGCGCCTTGTCGAGCATGTCGCCGGAGATGTCGCTGCCGTACACCGGCAGCGCGGCGTGCCTGCCGCGCGCGGCGCGCTTGGCGTCCATCGCGGCCACCTTCAGCGTCTGCCACGCGGTGATGTCGTACTGCTTGAGCTTCTCGAAACCGAAGCGGCGCTCCACGCCCGGCGCCACGTCGAGCGCGATCTGGGCGGCCTCGGCGAGGAACGTGCCGCTGCCGCACATCGGATCGTAGAGCGGCACGGCCGGGGTCCAGCCCGCCACGCGCAGGATGCCGGCCGCGAGGTTCTCGCGCAGCGGCGCCGCGCCCTTGTCGAGCCGCCAGCCGCGCTTGAACAGCGGCTCGCCGGAGGTGTCGAGGTAGAGCGTGCAGTGCGTCGCGGTCAGGAACGCGAACACGCGCACGTCGGGCTGGGCGGTGTCGATGCTCGGGCGTGCGCCGGTCTTCTCGCGCAGCCGGTCGCAGATCGCGTCCTTCACGCGCAGCGTCGCGAACTCGAGGCTCTTGAGCGGCGACTTGATCGCGGTGACGTCCACCCGCAGCGTCTGGGTGGCGGCGAACCAGCGCTCCCACTGCTGTTCGAGCGCGAGCGCGTAGACGTCCTGCTCGCTGCGGTACGGCCGATCGGCGATCTTCAGCAGCACGCGGCTCGCGATGCGCGAATGCAGGTTCGCGGCCATGCCGGCCATCCAGCCGCCGCGAAAATGGACGCCGCCGGGCACCTGGGTGCCGGCCTCGAACGGCGCGCCGGCGATGCGCCGCGCGCCGATCTCGGCCAGTTCGGCCGCGAGCGCGGCCTCGAGGCCACGCGGGCAGGGAGCGAAGAAATCGAATAGGGAGGAGGACATGGGGCGGGGTGGCGAGGCGTGCAAAAGCCGTCATTGTACGCGGGCGGCGCCGCCGGCCCGGCGCGCGCCCGCGCGGCCCGGGCCGCCGGCATGCCGATGCGGCAGCGGCTCGCGCGCCGTGGCCGGTTCAGTGCGGACGCGTCTCGCGCTCGCCGCGGGCGGCGAGCGGCCAGATGAGGCTCAGCGGGTTCGCCCGCACGGCGCGCCCGATCGCGGCCAGCAACGCGCGCACCCGGGTCGGCCGCAGGCTGCGCGAGCGTACCGCCATCGTGAAGGCCAGCGCGAAGCTGACGGCGACGTTGAGCACCGCCATCGACAGCACGCCGGCCGCCGCCCACCACAGCTCGGCCGAGTCGAGCGCGCCCTTGCCGAGCACGCCGAGGGCCACACCGATCGAGCCGGCCGACAGCGTCACGTGGCGCACCTCGAAGCCGAACGCGAAGGCGCTGACGATCGCCGGCACCAGCCCGAGCATCATGCCGAGCCCGACGTTGCTGACCACCCCGGCCACGTTGCTGCGACAGAAGCGGGCCAGCCGCGCCGCGCCGGCCGCGCCGAGCGTGAGCCGCAGCCGGCGGTGCCAGGCGATCGCGTCGCCGACGCGGTGCAGCACGAACCAGTTGTCGGCCCAGCCCGCGACCAGGCTCGAGGCCCACAGCAGCACGCCGGTCAGCGCCGCGTAGACGGGCGTGGGCCCGAGCAGCGAGAACGAGCGCAGCGTGGCATGCGCCTTGGCCGGCGAGATCACGTCGGCGTGCAGCAGCGCGTGGGCGCCGAGCTGCACGGCGAGGCACACCGGCAGCACCACCAGCATGTTGCCGGTGATCGCGGCCGCCTGGGTGCGGATCAGCGCGATCACCGAGGCCACGAACTCGCGCATGCCCGCGTCGCTGCCGGTGCCGTCCAGCTCGCGCGCGAGCGTCGGGGCGGTCATCGCCGGCTGCTTGGTGGCGAGCGTGAAGTGCAGGAAGTGCATCAGGGTGAAGCTGGCCGCGTAGTTGAGCCCGGCCAGGAAGCCCTCGACCATCGCCTGCAGGTGGGCGCCGGTGATCCAGAACTTCACGCAGACGGTGGCCACCGTGACGAGCCCGCCGCCGGCGGCCATCCGCATCATCTTCAGGTAGTCGGCGCGGCCGCGCGTGATGTAGTGCTCGCCGGTGTCGGCATTGGTCTCGACCAGCTTGCGCGCGAACAGCGAGGTGCTGCTGCGCACCAGGTGCGCGACGCTCTGGCTGCTCAGGTTCGCGTCGATCAGCTCGGCGGTCAGGCGCGCCAGGCCGCGGCGGTCGTCGCGCGCCATCCAGGCGTTGAGCAGCGATTCGGCGCGCTGGATCCGCATGCGCATGCGCTCGACCTGGAACACGATGTCGACCGACACGCCGTTGCGATAGAGATGGGCCGAGACGTCGTCGGCCGATTCGCGGCATTCGTCGAGCAGCACGCGCAGATAGTTGACCTCGTGCAGCAGCCGGTCCGGCTCGCCGCCCTCGTCGACGGCCGCCTGCGCGGCCTCCACCGCCAGCATCGCGCGCATCAGGCGGTAGAACGGCTGCGCGTCGATCGGGCGGTGCGCGTCGTCGGCGGCGAGCCGGCTGCGCACTGTCTGTGACAGGCCGGTCGAGCTGATCTGGCAGCTCAGGTTGTGCAGCGCGGCCAGCAGGTCGCGCGAGAACGAGCCGGGCTGGTGGCGCTCGGCTTCGCTGACGTCGTGGCCGAACAGCTCCTGCAGGCGTGCCAGCAGGTCGTCGGGCAGCGCCTCGATCCAGGCGCCGTCGCCGGGCGCCGGGAACATCAGCGTGAACAGGGCGGCCAGCTCGCGGCGGTTCGGCGCCGGCGGGATCAGCGACGCGTCGATGCGCTCGAACAGCGCGCCGAAGAAGCCCGAGTGGACCGGCATGCCGGCGTCGCAGAGCAGCGAGATGGCGTCGGTCTCGCGCAGCAGCGCGCGCAGGATGCGTGCGACGTGGGTCTTCCAGGCGGGATTGCGGTCGAGCACGTGCAGCACGTAGCGCAGCCGCGCGTGGGCGGTGGCCGTGGGCGAGCGCGGCTCGGCGGCGGCGCCGTCGGACGCGCCCGGCGTCTGCAGCGTGCCGTCGCGGCGCAGCCAGTGCGCGAGCTCGATCAGCCACTCGCTGCGCTCGGCGTAGGGCGCGTCGGCGTCGGCGTTCGCGAGCAGCGCGTCGAGCTGGTGGCTGGCGCTGCGCGAGGCGCGCCATTTCTTCAGGAGGATCGGCAGGGATCGGAACATGGGCGGTCGATGGGTGGGCCACGGGGGCGGCGTCGCTCGGCGTCAAGCATCGTTAATCGATTGCGAAAACGCAAGGCGACCGGAGGCGGCGGCACCGGTTCCGCGCGCGATGAACAAGGATTGTCAAATCGGCGCGGCGCGGCGCGGCGACGAGCACGCGGCGGCCGTGGGCCGCCGGGCCGCGCGAACGAGCGCGGCTCAGCCCGCCTTCGGCGCGGCGCCGGGCTCGAGCGGGCAGCGCACCGCGGCCGGCGCTGCCGCGCCGTTCCTGGTGGAGACGCCGGCCGGCTGGGCCGCCATCGCCCGCACGCCGGCCGCGATCCGTTCGGCCAGCTCGCCGACGGCCTTGCGGTGGCCGGCCACCAGCGCGTCGTAGCCGGCGGCCACCGGCTCGCTGAGCGTGCTGCGGCAGGTCATGACCGATTGCGTCGCGAGCGAGCGCACGCTCCACACCGCATCGAGCGCGGCGCGCTCGCCGGGCCACGACTCGAAGCGCTGCACGTCGACGCTGACGCGATAGACGGGCACGCCCGGCGGCACCGCCGCGTCGGCCACGTCGATCGTGTCGAGCCGGCGCGTGAGCGCCGCCGACAGCGCGCGGCGAATCTCGTCGGCGGGCGGCGAGGCCCAGCGGCGCTCCTCGAGCACGTCCACGCGGGCCGCGTCGCGCTGCACCACGAACTGGGTCTTGGCGACCTGCTCGGGCACGCTGACGGCCGGCACCTGGATCAGGAAGGCCGGATTGGCCGGCATCGCGCGGCCGGCCGTCACCGTGGCCGGGTCGCCCGAGAGCGTGTAGAAGTGCGACGGCGGCGACGCGCAGCCGGTCGCGAGCGCGACGGCGGCGCTCGTCACGGCCGCGGCGAGCGCTTTCAGGCCGCCGGCCCGGGCGCGGCGAACGGAACGGGGCGTGCGGTCGGTCATTTCTGGTCTCCGGCTTTGCCGCGCAGCAGCGATTCGGGATGCCGCTCGAGATAGTCGGCAAGGTTGTTCAGGGTCCGCAGCGTGCGCGTGAGCTCCTTGAGCGCGCCGCGCACGTCGGACTGCAGCGGCGAATCCTGCTGCAGCGTCGCCTCGGCCGTCGTGAAGGTCTGCTTGGCGGCCGACAGCGTGTCGCGCGCCTGCGGCGCGACCTGCGTGTCGAGCTGCTGGAACAGCTGGTCGGCATGCTTGAGCGCATCGTTGAGGTTGTTGCCGATCTGGTCGAACGGCACCTTGTCGAGCTTCTTGGCGATGTCGGCCACCTGCAGCTGCAGCTCGTCGAGCGTGTTCGGCACGGTCGGCAGCTCCACCGGCTTGCGGCTCAGGTCGAGCTTGGCGCGCGGCGCCTTCGGGAAGAAGTCGACCGCCACGTAGAGCTGGCTCGTCAGCAGGTTGCCGGTGCGCAGCTGGCCGCGCAGGCCGTGCTCGACGAGGCTCCGCAGGATGTCCTGCTGCGCGGCCTCGCCCTGGCTCGCGACCAATTCGCGGAAGCGCTTGCCGAGCCGCTCCGGATAGATGTTCATGGTGACCGGCATCATGAAATTCTTGTGCTGCGGGTCGTATTCGATCCCGATGTTGGTGACGTTGCCGAGCACGATGCCGCGGAAGTCCACCGGCGCGCCCACCGACAGGCCGCGCAGCGACTGGTTGAAGTTCATCACCACGTCGACCGGCTGGCCGTCCGGGTCGCGCATCGCGTCGGCCTGGTCGGCACCGAGCCGGAACGTCGCGCCGTTCTTCACCGGCTCGCCGGCCGACTGGTTGGGCGGCGACTGGAACGCGAGGCCGCCGAGGATCACGGTGGCGAGCGACTGCGTGTTGAGCTTGAAGCCGCTCGAATCGAGCCGCAGGTCCACGCCGCTCGCCTGCCACCAGCGCGTGTTGGTTCCGACGTACTGGTCGTAGGGCGCATTGACGAACACGTTGAAGGTCACGCCCTTGCCGTCCTTGTCGAGCGAGAAGCCGACCACCTGGCCGACCTGCACGCGCCGGTAGTAGACCGGCGAGCCGATGTCCACCGAGCCGAGCGAATCGCCGCGCAGCACGTAGGAGGTGCCTTTCTCGTCACCGGTGACGGGCGGCGGCGTCTCGAGCCCGGCGAAGTCGGACTCGCTATCCGACGAGCGGCCCGCGTCCACGCCGATGTAGGCGCCCGACAGCAGCGTGTTGAGCCCCGACACGCCGCTCACGCCGACGCGCGGCCGCACCACCCAGAAGCGCGAGCCCTTCACTGCGAAGTCCTCGGCCTCCTTCTTCAGCTGCACGTTGACGAGCACGTGCGAGAGATCCTTCGAGAGCTTGATGGTCTTGACCGTGCCGATCTCGACGTCCTTGTACTTGACCTGGGTCTTGCCCGGTTCGAGCCCCTCGGCGCTGCGGAAGCTGATGGTGATCTCGGGGCCGCGGTCGAACACCGACTTCACGACCAGCCCGACGCCGATCAGCGCGGCCACCAGCGGCACCAGCCAGACCAGCGACGGCAGCCAGCCGCTGCGCCGCGCAACCACGGGCGACGGCAGTTCGGGGCCGTCGGGGGGAGCCGCGTTCGGGTCGTGCTGCGGGCCTTGCGGACTATTCATGGTGTTTTCCAGAGGTAACGACGTGATCCCAGATCAGGCGCGGATCGAACTGCATCGACGCGAGCATCGTCAGGATCACCACCGAGCCGAACGCGAGCGCGCCGGGGCCGGCCGTGATCTCGGCCAGCGACCGGAAGTGAACCAGCGCGACGGTCAGCGTGACGACGAAGATGTCGAGCATCGACCAGCGGCCGATCCGCTCGACGATCCGGTACAGCCGGGTGCGCTGCATCGGCCGCCAGGCCGAGCGGCGCTGCACGCTGATGACGAGGATCGTCAGCGCGCCGAGCTTGAGCATCGGCACCAGGATGCTGGCGACGAACACCACCACCGCGAGCGGCCAGTCGCCCGACACCCAGAAGTAGACGACGCCGCTCATGATGGTGTCTTCCTGGGCGCCGACGATCGAGGCGGTGCGCATGATCGGCAACAGATTCGCGGGAATATACAGGATCGCCGCGGCCAGCAGCAGCGCCCAGGTGCGCATGATGCTGTCCGGCGTGCGCAGGTGCAGCGGCGCGCCGCAACGCGCGCACGGCTCGGCGGGGTGCGCGTCGCGGCGCGCGAGCTTCTGCACCTGGCCGCAGGCGTGGCAGCTCGCCATGCCCCGGCTGGCTGCGGAGACGATCTTCATGGGCGCGGGGCTCCGCTGGCGGCCGCGGCGGAGCCGGACGGGCCCGCCGCATGGTCCGCATCGGCATCCGGGGCGCCGGCGCGGGGCGCGCGCAGCGCGTCGGCGACATCCCACAGCGCGCGCGGGTCGAACATCACGACCGCGGCCAGCATCAGCGTGAGCGCGCCGAACGCGAACAGCGCGGCTTCCGGCACCACGCGCGCGAGGCTCACCATCTTGACGATGGTGACGAGGATGCCGAGCATGAACACCTCGATCATGCCCCATGGCCGCACCAGCTGGATCGCGCGCAGCACGGCGTTCAAGCCGGGCGGCAGGTAGCCGGCGCGCAGCGGGAACAGCACGTAGAGCAGCGCGGCCATCTCGATCAGCGGGAACAGCAGGGTCGAGCAGAACACCATGATCGCGACGATCCGCATGTCCTGGTCCCACAGCGCGCCGAGCGCGCCGAGCAGCGTGGTCCGCACGCGGATGCCGTTGACCTCCATCTCGAGGATCGGAAAGGCCTGGGCGATCACGAACGTGATCAGCGCGGCGAGCGTGAGCGCGCAAAGCGGCTCGATGCGGGTCGAGCTGCTGCGGTACAGCAACGCATCGCAGCGCGGGCAGCGCGCGCTCTCCTTGCGGCCAAGCTGCGGTTTGTGCAACAGTGCGTCGCACTCATGACAGGCAATCAGATCGTTTCTTTCCATGTGGGAAGACGGTTGCGCGCCATCACGGGGACGCTGGGAAAGGCTGGAACCCGCGCCAATCTTACCAAAACGCGGTTTTTGCGGTGTCAACCCCGTTTTCGCGGCCCGCGCGGGCCGGCCGGGCCGCCGTCGCGCGCGCGCGCCGAATCCGACCTCCCGGTCCGTTTCCGGCCCCCACGGCCGCCGGGATGTTGCGGTAGCATGGCGCCCGTGAATGTGTCGGATCCCTGGCAGCCAGGGCCGGCGCCGCTCCCCGTCTTTGCGAGGCACTCCGATGGCATCGACCCTGTCGCCGAACCGGCCGGCCGGCTATACGCGCACCGCGATCGCGCTGCACTGGCTGATCGCGCTGCTGATCGTCTGCGGTTTCGCGCTCGGCTGGGTGATGACCGACATCCCCGGGTTCACGCCCACCAAGCTCAAGTATTTCTCCTGGCACAAGTGGATCGGCGTGACGGTGTTCGCGCTGGCCGTGATCCGCGTGCTGTGGCGAGCAACCCACGTGCCGCCGCCGCTGCCGGCCGGTACCTCGCGGCTCGCCACGGGCGGCGCGCACGCCGTCCATGCGCTGCTCTACCTGCTGATGCTGGCGATCCCGGTCACGGGCTATCTCTACAGTTCGGCCTCGAACATCCCGGTCGTCTATCTCGGCCTGGTCCCGCTGCCGCGCCTGATCGATCCCGATCCGGCGTTGAAGCAAACGCTGAAAACCCTGCACGTGACGCTCAATTACACGCTGCTCGCGCTGGTGTCGCTGCACCTGCTCGGTGCGCTCAAGCACCAGTTGCTCGATCGCGACGGCGTGCTCGCGCGCATGCTCCCGTTCCTCAAATAAGACAAGGCTCGTCATGAAGATTGCATTGCATCGTTCCGTGCTCGCGGCCGTGGCCGCCGCCGCGCTCGCCTTCTCGGGCAGCGCGCTCGCGCAGATGGACCTCGCCAAGAGCAAGGTGTCGGCCGTCTCGAAGCAGATGAACGTGCCGACCGAGGGCGTGTTCAAGAAGTTCAGCGCCGACCTGAAGTTCGATCCGGCCAAGGCGGCCCAGGGCAGCGCGCGCGTGAGCATCGACGTCGCCAGCTTCGACCTGGGCGACAAGATGTACAACGACCAGGTGGCCGGCAAGGAGTGGTTCGACGCGAAGGCGTTCCCGCAGGCGAGCTTCGTCTCGTCGTCGATCGCGCCGGCGGGCGGCAACAAGTACGAGGTGGCCGGCAAGCTGACCATCAAGGGCAAGACGGTGCCGGTCACGGTGCCCGTGACGGTCACCGACAGCGGCGCGACGCGCGTGTTCGACGGCGTGCTGCCGATCAAGCGCTCGACCTTCGAGATCGGCACCGGCGAATGGAAGGACACCTCGATCGTCGCCGACGAAGTCCAGATCAAGTTCCATCTCGTCGCCGCGAAGTGATCGCGCCGGCGAATCGTATCCGGGCACCGCGCTGCCGTGGCGCCCGTTCAACCGCAAACTAGGAGAATGATTTGAACAAGCCCCTGATGATGGCCGCCGGTGCGCTCGCCGCCGCCCTGTCGATCCCCGCGATGGCCGCGCCGGTGACCTACCAGTTGGACCCGAGCCACACCTACCCGAGCTTCGAGACCGACCACTTCGGCGGCCTGTCGGTGTGGCGCGGCAAGTTCGACGAGTCGAGCGGCACCGTGACGCTCGATCGCGCGGCCAAGACGGGCAGCGTCGAGGTGACCACCAAGATCGCGTCGATCCACACCGGCAGCGCGAAGCTCGACGAGCACGTGCAGACGCCGGAATTCTTCGATGCGGCGAAGTACCCGGACGCGACCTACAAGGGCACCCTGAAGTTCGAGGGCGACAAGCCGGTGGCGGTGGTCGGCAACCTGACGCTGCACGGCGTGACCAAGCCGCTGACGCTGAAGATCGACTCGTTCAAGTGCATGCAGCACCCGATGCTCAAGCGCGAGGTGTGCGGCGTGGACGCCGTCGGCGAATTCAACCGCGACGAATTCGGCATCGACTACGGCAAGCAGTACGGCTTCAAGATGAAGACCAAGCTGCTGATCTCGGCCGAAGGGGTCGCGCAGTAAGCCAGCCATAGCCATGGCCGGCGCCCGGCGCCGCAGGAACGCGTGATACCGCCGCGACCCGGCAACGGGCGCGGCGGTTTTGCCGTTAACGAAGCCGCGCGGCCGCCTGAGCCGCCGCGTGCGGCGCCGCACCGGCCGTCGGAGCGCCTCGCGGACGAAAAAAAACCGGCCCGCCGGGCCGGTTTTCCGGGTGACGCCAGGTGCCGGGCGCCGCGCCTCAGACTTGCGCGCCCGCGTTCGGATCGTTCGGATCGTGCGCGCCCTTCTTGTCGCGGATCAGATCCTCGCGGCGGATGCCGAGCCACATCGCGAGCGAGCCCGCCACGAACACCGACGAATAGATGCCGAACATGATGCCGACCGTCAGCGCCAGCGCGAAGTAGTGCAGCGTCGGGCCGCCGAAGAAGAACATCGACAGCACCATCATTTCGGTCGAGGTGTGCGTGATGACGGTTCGCGACATGGTGCTCGTGATCGCGTGGTTGATCACTTCCTGCACGGTCATCCTGCGCTCGCGGCGGAAGGTCTCGCGGATCCGGTCGAAGATCACGACCGATTCGTTGACCGAGTAGCCCAGCACGGCCAGCACCGCGGCCAGCACCGACAGCGAGAACTCCCACTGGAAGAACGCGAAGAAGCCGAGAATGATCACCACGTCGTGCAGGTTGGCGATGATGCCGGCCACCGCGTATTTCCACTCGAAGCGGAACGACAGGTAGATCACGATGCCGATCACCACGCAGGCCAGCGCGAGCAGGCCGTCGGTGGCGAGTTCCTTGCCGACCTGCGGGCCGACGAACTCCACGCGCTGCAGCTGCACGTCGGGGTTCTGCGCCTTGAGGCCCGCCATCACCTGGTCGCTCTGCTGCGCCGAGGTCAGGCCCGACTTCAGCGCGAGGCGGATCATCACGTTGCGCGAGGTGCCGAAGCTCTGCACCTGCGCGTCGGCGTAGCCGAGCTTGCCGAGCGCGGCGCGCACCGGCTCGAGTTCGGCCGCCTGCTGGTACTGCACTTCGAGCACCGTGCCGCCGGTGAATTCCACCGACAGGTGCAGGCCGCGATGCACGAGGAAGAACACGGCGGCCAGGAACGTCACGAGCGATATCACGTTGAACACCAACGCGTGCCGCATGAACGGGATGTCTTTACGAATGCGGAAAAATTCCATGTGCGTTCTCCGGCGCTTATTGGGACGAACCCGGCTTCTTCGGCGGGACGCCGGGGCCGGAGCGGCGGCGTGCCACCGGCTTCGCGCCGCGCGCCGCGGTGCCGGCGTTCGCGGTCCTGGCGGCGGGGCGGCCCGCCTTCGCGGTGCCGCCGTCGCCGCCCTGCTCGGGCAGCGCCAGGTCCGCGCCCGGCGTGGCGGCGGCCGGTTTCCAGACCTGGCCGATCGAGATCGACTTGAGCTTCTTGCGGCCGCCGTACCAGAGGTTCACGAGACCGCGCGAGAAGAACACGGCCGAGAACATCGAGGTCAGGATGCCGATACAGTGGACGATCGCGAACGCGCGCACCGGGCCCGAGCCGAACGCGAGCAGTGCGAGGCCGGCGATCAGCGTGGTCACGTTCGAGTCGAGAATCGTCGCCCAGGCATGCGCATAGCCCTGCTGGATCGCGATCTGCGGCGAGGCGCCGCCGCGCAGCTCCTCGCGCACGCGTTCGTTGATCAGCACGTTCGAGTCGATCGCCATGCCGAGCGCGAGCGCGATTGCGGCGATGCCGGGCAGCGTGAGCGTGGCCTGCATCACCGACAGCGCGGCCACCAGCAGCAGCAGGTTCACCGACAGGCCGATCACCGACACCACGCCGAACAGCAGGTAGTAGGCCACCATGAAGACGGCGATCGCCACGAAGCCCCAGATCACCGAGTGCACGCCCATGCGGATGTTGTCGGCGCCGAGGCTCGGGCCGATGGTGCGTTCCTCGATGATGTCCATCGGCGCGGCGAGCGAGCCGGCGCGCAGCAGCAGCGCGAGGTCGGCCGCGGCCTGCGGGGTCGGCTGGCCGGTGATCTGGAAGCGGTCGCCGAGCTCGGACTGGATCGTCGCGACCGTCAGCACCTCGCCCTTGCCCTTCTCGAACAGCACCATGGCCATCGGCTTGCCGATGTTCTCGCGGGAGACCGTGCGCACCGCGCGGCCGCCGTTCGAGTCGAGGCGGATGTTGACCGACGGGCGGTTGTGCTCGTCGAAGCCGGCCGACGCGTCGATGATGCGGTCGCCGGTGAAGATCACCTGCTTGCGCAGCAGCACCGGCACCTGGTTGCCCTGCGTGAACAGCTCGTCGCCCGGCGGCACCGGGTCATTCGGGTTCGGATGCAGGTTGACCGGGTCGGCCAGGCGCGCCTCCAGCGTGGCGGTGCGGCCGATGATGTCCTTCGCCTTCGCGGTGTCCTGCACGCCCGGCAGCTCCACCACGATGCGGTCGTTGCCCTGCTGCTGGATGATCGGCTCGGACACGCCGAGTTCGTTGACGCGGTTGTGCAGCGTGGTCAGGTTCTGCTTGAGCGCGGCTTCTTCCACGGCCTGCCGGACGGCCGGCGTGAAGGTGCCGACCACCTGGTAGCCGCCGCCGCCGGGCTGGGTGGCCCACTGCAGCTCGGTGATCGAGCCGGCCAGGAAGCTGCGCGCCTGCTCGGCGGTGGCCTGGTCGGCGAAGTTCGCGACCACCGACTGGTCGACGCGGTTCACGCCGCCGTCGCGGATGCCGCGGTCGCGCAACTGGGTGCGCGCGTCGGTGGCGTCGGAATCGAGCTTCTTGTTGAGCGCACCCGTCATGTCCACCTGCAGCAGGAAGTGCACGCCGCCGCGCAGGTCCAGGCCGAGGTACATGGGCAGCGCGTGCAGCGCGGTCAGCCAGCGCGGCGAGGCGCTCTGCAGGTTCAGCGCGACGACGTACTGCGGATCGCTCGGGTCGCTGTTGAGCGCCTTCTGCAAGAGATCCTTCACGCGCAGCTGGGTATCGGTGTCCTTCAGGCGCACGCGGATGTTCGCGTTGTTCGCCGAGTTGTCGAACGTGATGTCGTCCGGCGTGATGCTGGCGGCCTTCAGCGCCGCCTCGACCTGGGCGAGCGTGCTCGAGTCGATCTTGACCGTGGCCTTGCCGCTCGACACCTGTACCGCCGGCGCCTCGCCGTAGAAGTTGGGCAATGTGTACAGAAGGCCGATCGCGAGCGCGACGACCATCACGACATATTTCCAGATTGGGTAACGATTCATGAGGGGGCCGAACGGGAAGGTTGGC
The DNA here is from genome assembly GCF_000960995.1 of Burkholderia glumae LMG 2196 = ATCC 33617. Lineage (NCBI taxonomy): Bacteria > Pseudomonadati > Pseudomonadota > Betaproteobacteria > Burkholderiales > Burkholderiaceae > Burkholderia > Burkholderia glumae. The sequence goes on from NZ_CP009435.1 coordinate 1,658,157, forward strand.
TTGGAAAGCGTCGCGTCCGGCGGCCTTGCCGCCCGCGCGTGGCTCGCGCGGGCCGGCTCGGCGCCGGACGCTCGGGGTGCGGCTTACAGCGACTTGATGGTGCCCTTCGGCAGGATCGTCGTCACGGCCGACTTCTGGACCGTGATCTCGGTGCCTTCCGACACCTCGACGCCCACGTAGGCCTCGCCGACCTTCGTCACCTTGCCCACCAGGCCGCCGTTCGTCACGACCTCGTCGCCCTTGGCCATCGCGGCGAGCATGTTGCGGTGCTCTTTCTGGCGCTTCATTTGCGGGCGGATCATGATGAAGTAGAGCACCGCGAACATCAGGACGAGCGGCAGAAAGCTCATCAGGCTCGATTCGGCGCTACCGCCGGCGCCTTGCGCGAATGCATTGGAAATGAACGACACCTTGGTCTCTCCGTTGGGATGATCAGAAAAATAAGCCGGCCATTCTACCACCGGCGAAAAACGCGACGGCACCGCAAATGCGCTTTGGGATCAAGCCGTTAAGCCTGGCTCCGGCGATTTGCCGTATTCGCGAAAGCAAATTGTAATGTCTCGGGGCGCTCGCAACCGTCGCGATCGATGAAAAACGCGGCCTCGCGAGCATCGCCGCGGCATTCGACAGGCGTATGAGGCATCCCGGGAGGCGGCGCGATTGCGTGCCGCCGTGACATGCGCGGCCGTCATCCGCCCGCGGCCGCCTCGCCCGGCGCGACCGGCTCGGCCTCCACGCCGCGTGCGCGGTCGGCCGCGAAGCGTGCGCGGAACGCGTCGAACGTGTGGGTTTCGATCGCCGCGCGGATCTCGCTCATCAGCTCCAGGTAGTAGTGCAGGTTGTGGATCGTGTTCAGCTGCGCGCCGAGGATCTCGCCCACGCGGTGCAGGTGATGCAGGTAGCCGCGCGTGAAGTGGCGGCAGGTGTAGCAGCCGCAGCGCTCGTCGAGCGGCTTGAGCGAGTTGCGGTGCGTGGCGTTGCGGATCTTCACGTCGCCGAAGCGCGTGAACAGCCAGCCGTTGCGCGCGTTGCGGGTCGGCATCACGCAGTCGAACATGTCGACGCCGTTGGCCACGCCCTCGACCAGATCCTCGGGGGTGCCCACCCCCATCAGGTAGTGCGGCTTGTGCGCCGGCAGCTTCGGGCCGACATGGCGCAGCACGCGCATCATGTCCTCCTTCGGCTCGCCCACCGACAGCCCGCCGATCGCGTAGCCGTGGAAGTCGAGCGCGGCAAGGCCGGCCAGCGACTCGTCGCGCAGGTCCTCGAACATGCCGCCCTGCACGATGCCGAACAGCGCGTTGGGGTTGCCGAGCCGGTCGAATTCGTCGAGCGAGCGCTTCGCCCAGCGCAGCGACATGCGCATCGACTCGGCCGCCTCCCGGTGGGTGGTCGGCACGCCGCCGGTCGCGTAGGGCGTGCATTCGTCGAACTGCATGACGATATCGGAGTTCAGCACCTTCTGGATCTGCATCGACACCTCGGGCGACAGGAACAGCTTGTCGCCGTTGATCGGCGAGGCGAACGTCACGCCATCCTCGGTGATCTTGCGCAGCTCGCCGAGCGAGAACACCTGGAAGCCGCCCGAGTCGGTCAGGATCGGCCTGTCCCAGCCCATGAAACGGTGCAGGCCGCCGTGCGCGCCGATCGTCTCGAGGCCCGGGCGCAGCCACAGGTGGAAGGTGTTGCCGAGAATGATCTGCGCCTGCATCTCGCGCAGCTCGCGCGGCTGCACCGCCTTGACGGTGCCGTAGGTGCCGACCGGCATGAAGATCGGCGTCTCGACCACGCCGTGGTTGAGCGTGACGCGGCCCCGGCGCGCGTGGCCGTCGGTCGTCAGCAGTTCGAAGTTCAGCCCGTTCTCGGGCGGCACGTGGGTCGGCACGGGTTCCGGTCGGCGATCGGTCATTCAGGTACTCCTGGCCACCGGAAGACAGTCCGGCGCGCGTTGCGAGTGGTGGTGAATGCCGCCGGCGCGTGAACGTGCCGGCGGCGGGAAAAGGGCAGGGCCGGGGACGGCCGCGTCAGTCGGGCTCGCGCCGCGTGAGCAGCATCGCGTCGCCGTAGCTGAAGAAACGGTAGCGTTCGGCGATCGCGTGGCGGTAGGCGGCGCGGATCGGCTCGATGCCGGCGAACGCCGAGACCAGCATCAGCAGCGTCGATTTCGGCAGATGGAAATTGGTGACGAGCCGGTCCACCACGCGGAACCGGTAGCCCGGCGTGATGAAGATGTCGGTCTCGGCGCGGGTGGCCGCGAGCGGCCGGCCGGCCGCCTCGGCGTCGCGCGCGGCCGCTTCCAGCGCGCGCATCGAGGTGGTGCCGACCGCGATCACGCGGCCGCCGCGCGCGCGGGTGGCCGCGATCCGCTCAACCAGCGCGTCGGTCAGCTCGTACCACTCGCTGTGCATCCGGTGGTCGGCGATGTTGTCGACGCGCACCGGCTGGAAGGTGCCGGCGCCCACGTGCAGCGTGAGCGTGGCGGTCTCGACGCCGCGCGCGCGCAGCGTGGCGAGCAGCGCCTCGTCGAAGTGCAGGCCGGCGGTGGGTGCGGCCACCGCGCCCGGATTGCTGGCGAATACGGTCTGGTAGCGCGTCTCGTCGGTCGCGTCGGGATCGTGCTCGATGTAGGGCGGCAGCGGCAGGCGGCCGTGCCGCTCGATCAGCGTCAGGCAATCGTCGGGGAAATGCAGCGTGAAGAACGGCTCGACGCGCTCGCCGACCGTCACCTCGAACGCGTCGGCCAGCGTCAGCGTGGCGCCCGCCGCCGGGCTCTTGCTGGCGCGGATCTGCGCCAGCGCCGTGCGCGGGCCGGTCACGCGCTCGATCAGCACCTCGATCCGGCCGCCGCTCGCCTTCTGGCCGAAGAAGCGCGCCTTGAGCACCTTGGTGTCGTTGAAGACCAGCAGGTCGCCGGCCGCGAGGCAGTCGGGCAGCTCGGTGAAGCGGCGATCCACGAGCCGCGCGGGCCCGGCGGTGCCGCCCACCTCGAGGAGCCGGCTCGCGCTGCGCTCGGGCAGCGCCGTCTGCGCGATCAACTCGGGCGGCAGGTCGAAATCGAAATCGGAAAGCTTGAACATGAAGTGGGAAATGGGGACCAGACGCGGTGCGTCGCCGGGGCGCGGCGGCGTGCATGCCGCGCAGTGCCGGCGCGAGCCGCTATGATGGCGGGGTCGCGCGGCTCGCGGGCGCCGCCCGGTCGCGCGACGTCAAAGCCGATATTGTACGTTGCTTGCCCCTTGCGAACTGCCGATCCGATGCCCGTACCCGCCCGCCGCTCCGTTTCCGCCGCTGCCGCCCCCGATGCCGAGGTCGGCGACGCCGCGCGCGAGCACGGCCACGGCGCCGTGCCGCACGCCCCGGCGAGCCCGCCGACGCGCAGCCGCACGCCGCGGCGCGGCCGCGACGGACGGCTTGCCGAGCCCGCCGTGGAAGCGGCCGACGCCGCGCGCGGCGATCCGGCTGGCCGAGCGGGCGAGGGCGGCTCCGGCACGGCGCGGGTCGCCGGCCGGGACGAGGCCGGCGATGCCGACCACGCCGACGCCGCCGACGCTGCGGACGCGCCGCCCGCCAGGGGCGCGAAGGCCGCCAAGCCGGCCAAGGCCGCGCCCGCCAAGCTCGTCAAGACCGCCGACAAGCTCGCCAAGCTCGGCCTTACGCGCTCGATCGACCTCGTGCTGCACCTGCCGATGCGCTACGAGGACGAGACCACGCTCACGCCGATCCGCGAGCTGCTGCCCGGCGAGGTCGCGCAGACCGAGGGCGTGGTCTACGACAACGAAATCACCTATCGGCCGCGCCGCCAGCTGCTGGTGAAGCTGCGCGACGACGACGGCGCCGAGCTGGTGCTGCGCTTCCTGAATTTCTACGGCTCGCAGGTCAAGCAGATGGCCGTGGGCCAGCGGCTGCGCGTGCGCGGCGACATCCGCGGCGGCTTCTTCGGGCTCGAGATCGTGCATCCCGCGGTACGCGTGGTCGACGAGAACACCCCGCTGGCGCAGGCGCTGACACCGGTCTACCCGAGCACGGCCGGGGTCTCGCAGGCCTATCTGCGCAAGGCGATCGACAACGCGCTGGCGCGCACGCCGCTGCCCGAGCTGCTGCCGCCCGAGGTGGCCGCCGCGTACCTGCAGCCGCTCGGCGTGCCGACCCTGGCCGACGCGGTGCGCCAGCTCCATCACCCGGCTGTCGACGACGACGAGACCGCGCTGATCGACGGCACTCATCCGGCCTGGATCCGCATCAAGTTCGACGAGCTGCTCGCGCAGCAGCTCTCGCTCAAGCGCGCGCACGAGGAGCGCCGCACGCGCGCGGCGCCCGCCATGCCGCGCCGCGCGCCGGCCGACGCCGGCTCGCTCGCCGCGCGGCTGCTGGCGGCGCTGCCGTTCGCGCTGACCGGCGCGCAGGCGCGCGTGGTCGACGAGATCTCGCACGACCTGACGCAGCCCCACCCGATGCAGCGGCTCCTGCAAGGCGACGTCGGCAGCGGCAAGACGGTGGTGGCGGCGCTGGCGGCGGCGCAGGCGATCGACGCCGGCTACCAGGCCGCACTGATGGCGCCCACCGAGATCCTCGCCGAACAGCACGCGCGCAAGCTGCGCGGCTGGCTCGAACCGCTCGGCGTGACGGTGGCATGGCTGGCCGGCAGCCTGAAGGCGAAGGACAAGCGCGCGGCGATCGAGGCCGCCGCGCTCGGCACCGCGCAGCTCGTGATCGGCACCCACGCGATCATCCAGGACAGCGTCGAGTTCGCGCGGCTCGGGCTGGTGATCGTCGACGAGCAGCACCGCTTCGGGGTGGCCCAGCGGCTCGCGCTGCGTGCCAAGGCGGGCGGCCCGGCCGGCTTCCAGCCGCACCAGCTGATGATGTCGGCCACGCCGATCCCGCGCACGCTTGCCATGACCTACTACGCCGATCTGGAAGTCTCGACCATCGACGAGCTGCCGCCGGGACGCAGCCCGATCGTCACCAAGCTGGTCGGCGACGCGCGCCGCGAGGAGGTGATCGCCCGCGTGCGCGACGCGGCGCTGGGCGGGCGGCAGGTGTACTGGGTCTGTCCGCTGATCGAGGAGAGCGAGACGCTGCAGCTGCAGACCGCCGTGGAAACCTACGAGACGCTCGTCGCCGCGCTGCCCGGCATCCAGGTCGGGCTGGTGCACGGACGCCTCGCGCCTGCCGAGAAGGCCGCCGTGATGGAGGCCTTCTCGCGCAACGAGGTGCAGCTGCTGGTGGCCACCACCGTGATCGAGGTCGGCGTGGACGTGCCGAATGCCTCGCTGATGGTGATCGAGCATGCCGAGCGCTTCGGCCTCGCCCAGCTGCACCAGCTGCGCGGGCGCGTCGGCCGCGGCACCGCGGCCTCGGCCTGCGTGCTGATGTACAGCGGCCCGCTGTCGATCGCCGGCCGCGAGCGTCTGAAGACCATGCGCGAGACCAACGACGGCTTCGAGATCGCGCGCCGCGACCTGGAGATCCGCGGCCCCGGCGAGTTCCTGGGGGCGCGGCAGTCCGGCGCCGCCATGCTGCGCTTCGCCGACCTGGAGCGCGACGGCTGGCTGATCGAGCCGGCCCGCGAGGCCGCCGGCGTGCTGATCGCGCGCTATCCGGACGTGGTGACCCAGCATCTGGCCCGCTGGCTCGGCGCGCGCGAGCAATTCCTGAAGGCCTGAGCGACCGGTGACGGCGTCGTGTTTGATTCGACCCCTAAAGCGACGCGCCATCTGCCGCCAAATATGACACCGAAGATGGTTGGCGAAATGGGCCTATCCGGTGTATAAATTAAAGCTATCGTTTGCATTTACTTGATTGACCCACAATGACGCTTACTGAACTCAAATATATCGTCGCGGTCGCACGCGAGCGGCATTTCGGCCGCGCGGCCGAAGCGTGCTTCGTAAGCCAGCCCACGCTATCGGTCGCGATCAAGAAGCTCGAGGACGAGCTGAACGTGCAGATCTTCGAACGCGGCGCGAGCGAGGTGAGCGTGACGCCGATCGGCGACCAGATCGTCACGCAGGCGCAGCGCGTGCTCGAACAGACCTTCGCGATCAAGGAGATCGCCAAGCAGGGCAAGGACCCGCTGGTCGGCCCGTTCCGGCTCGGCGTGATCTACACGATCGGGCCGTACCTGCTGCCCACGCTCGTCAAGCAGATGATCCGCCGCGTGCCGCAAATGCCGCTGATGCTGCAGGAGAACTACACGCTCAAGCTGCTCGAGCTGCTCAAGCAGGGCGAGATCGACGCGGCGATCATGGCGCTGCCGTTCCCCGAGACCGGGCTGATGGTGCGCCCGCTCTACGACGAGCCGTTCGTGGTCGCGCTGCCGTCGAGCCATCCGTGGTCGAAGCGCCGCAAGATCGACGCGGCCGACCTCAAGCAGGAAACCATGCTGCTGCTCGGCAACGGCCATTGCTTTCGCGACCACGTGCTCGGCGTCTGTCCCGAGCTGATGCACTTCTCGCAGACGGCCGACGGCATCCAGAAGACCTTCGAGGGCTCGTCGCTGGAAACGATCCGCCACATGGTGGCGAGCGGCGTCGGGATCACCGTGCTGCCGCGCATGTCGGTGGCCGAGATCGGGCCCACCGCCAACAACAGCGATTCGGACCTGCTGTCCTACGTGCCGTTCGACGAGCCGGTGCCGGACCGCCGCGTGGTGCTGGTGTGGCGCAAGAGCTTCACGCGCATGCCGGCGATCGACGCGATCAGCGAGGCGATCTCGGCCTGCGTGCTGCCCGGCGTTGCCAAGCTCGACATGCCCGCCACGCTGAACTGAGCGCGACGCGCGAGACCGGGGCCGAGCGCCCCGGTTTTATTTTGCCTATCGAATACATAAATTCAATCAAATATAAAAATTCGATAGAATTTTTTATGATGGCTTCCATGGGTTGCCTTCGATGACCCGCCGGACCGTCCGCTGCCGGTCCCGAACCCGAACCACGGAGCCCGCCATGACGACTGCTTTGCGCCCCGCCGCACCGCCCCGTGCGCTTTTCCGGACCCGCGCCGCGCTCCGCCGCTTGCGGCCGCTCGCGTTCGCCTACCTCGAAGGCCGCCTGCTCGGCGCCTGAGCGCCTCGGCGCGCCGGCGTCGCCCGTGCCGACGGCAATCTCGGCGGCACCCTCAGCGAGGCGCCCCACCGCCACGGTGATTTCTCGCGGGACCGCGCGGCGCGGTCGAGCGCTGCGATCACCGCGACGGCGACTACCGCCTGCCGCCGCGAGCGGCAGGCCACGACATCTAAAGGAGAACGTAACATGACTACCCCGTACCAGCCCCCGCGCGCCGGCCAGCCCGGCGCCGCACCCCGGGCCGCCGTCGTCAATCGGGCCGCCACGTCGGCGTTTCGCCGGACCATCGGCCTCTCGGTCACGTTCGCCGGCATCGTCACGCTGGCCGCGCAGGTCGCGGCGCGTCTGCACGGCGCGGCTTGACGGCGCACCCGCGCCGGCCGGCGTCCGGCCGGTGCCGCTCATCCGTCCCTTTCCGGCGTTCTACGTTACACTTGACAGGCTTGAATCGATCGTTTCAGGCAACACCATCGGGGTAATCTCGACGCGTTTTCGCCGGTTCAACTCATCGATAAGGAGTCAGCAACATGGCCAAAAAGGGCAACGCAACGCAGATCAACATCGGCATCAGCGACAAGGACCGCAAGAAGATCGCGGATGGTCTGTCGCGGCTACTGGCCGACACGTTTTCGCTGTATCTGAAGACGCACTATTTTCACTGGAACGTCACGGGGCCGATGTTCAACACGCTGCACCTGATGTTCGAGGAGCAGTACAACGAACTCTGGCTCGCGGTCGATTCGATCGCCGAGCGGATCCGCACGCTCGGCGTGGTCGCGCCCGGCACCTACGGCGACTTCGCGAAGCTGACCTCGGTGCCGGAAGCGAGCGGCGTGCCGGTCGCGGAAGACATGATCCGTCAGCTCGTCGAGGGCCACGAGACCGTGGTGCGCACGGCGCGCGCGCTGTTCCCGGACGCCGATTCGGCGGGCGACGAGCCGACCGCCGACCTGCTCACGCAGCGCCTGCAGACGCACGAGAAGACCGCCTGGATGCTGCGCTCGCTGCTGCAATAAGGGCGAACGCCGCGGCCGCGGCCGAGCCTCCCGCGCTGGCGGGAGGTTTTTTTTCGCCGATGGCCGGCGCAAGGCCGGCCCGGCGAGGCCCGCGCGCTTGCCTCGGCCGGTCGGCCGCCGCGCACGGCACGGGGCCGCACCGCCATGCGCGTTACAATGCCGCCATCGTTTCCGCGGTGGAATCCCGACATGTTTGCCCGCTTCCCCCTCTATCTGAAGCTGATCCGGATGGACAAGCCGATCGGCAGTCTGCTGCTGCTGTGGCCGACGCTGAACGCGCTGTGGATTGCCTCGAACGGGCGGCCCGCGCCGCTGCTGCTGGTGATCTTCATCGTCGGCACGCTGCTGATGCGTTCGGCCGGCTGCGCGATCAACGATTACGCCGACCGCGATTTCGACAGCCACGTGAAACGCACGGTGGACCGGCCGCTGGCCTCGGGCAAGATCCGCGCGTGGGAGGCGGTGGCGATCGCGGCGGGCCTCGCGATCGCCGCGTTCCTGCTGATCCTGCCGCTCAACCTGCTGACCAAGGAACTGTCGGTGGTGGCCGTGATCGTTGCCGGCACCTATCCGTTCATGAAGCGTTTCTTCGCGATCCCGCAGGCCTATCTCGGCATCGCGTTCGGCTTCGGGATTCCGATGGCGTTCGCGGCCGTGCAGGACACCGTGCCGCTGCTGGCCTGGGTGATGCTGGCCGCCAACGTGTTCTGGTCGGTTGCCTACGACACCGCCTACGCGATGGTCGACCGCGACGACGACTTGAAGATCGGCATGCGCACCTCGGCGATCACCTTTGGCCGCCACGACGTGCTGGCCATCATGCTCTGCTATGCGATGGTGTTCGCGATCTACCTCTGGGTCGGCCTGGTCGAGCGCTTCGGGCCGCTCTACTGGCTGGGCTGGGCCGTCGCGCTCGGCTGCTCGGTCTACCATTACACGCTGATCAAGGATCGCGACCGCATGAAGTGTTTCGCCGCGTTCCTGCACAACAACTGGCTCGGCGGCGCGCTGTTCGCCGGGATCGCCGCGCACTATGCGGTGGCCGCGCGCTGAGCCTGGCGGAGCGCTGCGGCCGGTGAGGCGAAAACGACGAAGCGGCCGGAAAGGCCGCTTCGTCGTTTTCGGCGCGCATAGCGCGGGAGCATGCCGTTCACGCCGTGACGCGCTACCGGCCGGACGGCGGCGGCGAGCGAGGCGGCCGAAGCGCTCCGGCGCAGCGTGCCGATGCCGGGCGCCCGTCGCGCCGGCCGCGCCGGCCGCGCCGGCTCAGGCGCCGCCCAGCTCGTTGCCGAGTTCGCGCGCGCGCGCCTCGGCCGCCAGCACGCCGCGCACGATCGCCTGCTTCAGGTCCTGCGCGTCGAACGCGGCGAGCGCGGCCGCCGTCGTGCCGCCCTTCGAGGTCACGCGCTCGCGCAGCACGCCGGCCGGCTCGCCCGACTGCGCGGCCAGTTGCGCGGCGCCGGTGAACGTCGCCACCGCCAGCGCGCGGCCCTGCTCGTCGTTCAGGCCGAGCTGGCGCGCCGCTTCCTGCAGCGCCTCGATGAAATAGAACACGTAGGCCGGGCCGCTGCCCGAGATCGCGGTGACGGCGTCGAGCTTCGCTTCGTCGTCGAACCACACGGTCTCGCCGACCGCGCCGAGCACGGCCGAGCCGAGTTCGCGGCCGGCCGCGTCCACGCCCGGCAGCGCGGCGAGCCCCGTCACGCCCATGCCGACCAGCGCCGGCGTGTTCGGCATGGCGCGCACGACGCGCGCGTAGCCGCCGAGCCAGCGCGACAGGTCGGTCGCGCGGACGCCGGCCGCGATGCTGATGACGAGCGCGCCGCCCAGATGCGGCGCGAGCGTCTTCGCGACTTCAGCGAGCACCTGCGGCTTGACCGCCAGCACGATCGCGTCGTAGCCGGCCAGCGCGGCGTCGACCGTCTCGCCGGTACGCACGCCGAACGTCTCGCGTAGCTTGGTGCGCGAGCCGTCGTTGGGATCGATCACGTAGAGCGTGTCGGGCGCGGCCGTGCCGCGCTTGACGATGCCGCCGATCAGAGCGGAGGCCATGTTGCCGCCGCCGATGAATGCAATTTTCATGATGGTTGGGAGGAAAAGCGAAGGGTCAGGACGCGCTCGGCGTCGAATAATCGCGGGCGCCGAAGATCGCGGTGCCGATCCGGACGATCGTCGCGCCTTCGAGCACCGCCGCCTCGAGGTCGGCCGACATGCCCATCGACAAGGTGTCGAGCGCGAGGCCGCCGGCCCGCAGCGCGTCGTACAGCTCGCGCAGCCTGCGGTGCGGGGCGCGCTGCGCCGCGAGGTCGCCGGCCGGTTCGGGGATCGCCATCAGCCCGCGCAGCCGCAGCGCCGGCAGCGCCGCGACCGCCTGCGCGAGCGCGGCGACCTCGTCCGGCGCGACGCCGCTCTTGGTCGCCTCGCCGCTGACGTTGACCTGCACGCAGACATTGAGCGGCGGCAGCTGCGCGGGGCGTTGCTCGGCCAGGCGCTGCGCGATCTTCAGGCGGTCGACCGAATGCACCCAGTCGAACCGCTCGGCCACCGCGCGCGTCTTGTTCGACTGCAGCGGCCCGATGAAATGCCACTCGAGCGAGGCGCGCAGATCGGCGAGCGCGGCGATCTTGTCGAGCGATTCCTGCACGTAGTTCTCGCCGAACGCACGCTGGCCGGCCGCGTGCGCGGCGCGCACGGCCTCGGCCGGGAACGTCTTCGACACCGCGAGCAGCGCGACGTCGCCCGGCGCGCGGCCGGCGGAGCGGGCCGCGTCGTCGATGCGGCGGTGGACGGAGGCGAGACGGGCGGCGAGATCGAGCATACGCGAAGGAGGTCGAAAGACGAAAAGGGGCCGCGCGACCGCGGCACGGTCCATTATACGGAGCGCGTCCGGCCGCGGGCGGGCCGGACGCGGCGAGGCGGCGCGCGCGCCGCGACTGCGTCAATCGTCGAGCAGCTGCTCGACCAGCTGGACCCAGTGCATCACGGGCGTGGTGGTGCCGCTCTGCAGGTGCGTGATGCAGCCGATGTTGCCCGATACGATCAGCTGCGCGTCGAGTTCGCCGAGCTTCGCGAGCTTCTGCCGGCGCAGCTTGTACGACAGCGCCGGCTGGGTCAGCGAATAGGTGCCCGCCGAGCCGCAGCAGAGATGGCTGTCGGCCGGCACGCGCAGTTCGACGCCGAGCGCCTCGAGCAGCCGCTCGACCTTGCCGCGCGATTGCTGGCCATGCTGCAGCGTGCAGGGCGGATGGTAGGCGACGGTCTGCCTCGCGCGGTGCCGGGCGAGCGCGACGAGCTGCGGCGCGAAGCCGGCCAGCAGCCCGGACACGTCCTGGGTCAGCTCGACGATGCGGCGCGCCTTGTCCGCGTAGGCGGCGTCGTCGCGCAGCAGGTGCGCGTACTCGAGCACGGTCGCGCCGCAGCCGCTCGCGTTCATCACGATCGCCTCGGCGCCCTGCTCGATGAACGGCCACCACGCGTCGATGTTGCGGCGTGCGTCGGCGAGCGCCTCGTCGCGGTAGTTCAGATGCAGCCGGATCGCGCCGCAGCAGCCGGCCTCGGGCGCGATCACGGTCTCGATGCCGAGCGCGTCGAGCACGCGCGCCGTCGCGATGTTGACGTTCGGCATCATCGCGGGCTGCACGCAGCCGGCCAGCATCAGCATCTTGCGCGGATGGCGCGCGCTCGGCCATGCGAGCGGCCGGGTCCGGGCCGGCACCTTGTCGCGCAGCCGCCGCGGCAGCAGCGGGCGCAAATGCTGGCCGAGCCGCATGGCCGGCGCGAACAGCGCGGCGTTCGGCACGAAGCTCGCGAGCGCGCGGCGCACGAGCCGCTGCGACAGCGGGCGCGGCACGCGCGCGTCCACCTGCTGGCGGCCGATCTCGACCAGCCGCCCGTACTGCACGCCCGACGGGCAGGTGCTCTCGCAGCTGCGGCAGGTCAGGCAGCGGTCGAGATGCTGCTGCGTGCTGCGCGTGACGGGCGCGCCTTCGAGCGTCTGCTTGATCAGGTAGATGCGCCCGCGCGGGCCGTCGAGCTCGTCGCCGAGCAGCTGATAGGTGGGGCAGGTCGCCGTGCAGAAGCCGCAATGGACGCACTTGCGCAGGATCGATTCGGCTTCGTCGCCGTCGGGGGTGCCGCGGATGAAGTCGGCGAGATTCGTCTGCATGGGCTCAGAGCTCGGGATAGAGCCGGCCGCGATTGAACACGCGGTCCGGGTCGAATGCGGCCTTCAGGCCGCGGTGCATCGCCGCGAGCGGGCCCGCGAGCGGCGTAAACACGCCGGCGCCGCGATCATAGCCGCTGCCGGCGCGGTACAGCGTGGCGTGGCCGCCCGCCTGCTTGGCGCTGATGCGCACCGTCTGCGCGTCGGCGTCGGTGATCCACCAGCGCTGCGCGCCGCCCCATTCCATCATCTGCGAGCCGGGCAGGTGCAGCGGCTCGGTGATCGAGGGCAGCGACAGGCGCCACAGCGCCTGGCCCGGCGCGAGGAGGTTGAAGTACGGATCGTTCTGCTCGCGCACGCCTTCCCAGAAGCGCTCGGCCTCGACCGCATCCACCGCCTCGCCGCCGAGCGTGGCCTTGGCGGCCTTCACGGCGGCCTCGGCGCCCGACAGCCGCAGCACCAGCGAGCCGAAGCGCCAGACGCTCGCGCTGATCGGAAACGGATGGCCTGCCCATTCGTTGAGCTTGCGCACCGCATCGGTCGCGCTCATGTCGAACTTCAGCGTCAGCTCGGCCACCGGCACCGGCAGCACCTTCACCGACAGCTCGAGCATCAGCCCGAGCGTGCCGAGCGAGCCCGCCATCAGGCGCGACACGTCATAGCCGGCGACGTTCTTGACGACCTGGCCGCCGAAGCGCAGCACGCTGCCGCGCCCGTTCATCAGCGTGACGCCCAGCACGAAGTCGCGCACCGCGCCGGCGCTGGCGCGGCGCGGCCCGGACAGGCCGGCTGCGATCACGCCGCCGAAGGTGGCCGCGGCGCCGAAGCCCGGCGGCTCGAACGCCAGCATCTGGCCGTGCGCGGCGAGCTCCGCCTCGATCTGCGCGAGCGGCGTGCCGGCCCGCGCGGTGATCACCAGCTCGGCGGGGTCGTACGACACGATGCCGTGATGCGCGCGCGTGTCGAGTATCTCGCCGTCGAGCGACTGGCCGTACCAGTCCTTCGTGCCGCCGCCGCGAATCCGCAGGCCGCGGCCGTCGGCGGCCGCCGCGCGGATGCGTTCGGCCCAGTGCGCGACGATGTCGTCCTGTTCCATCCGGTGCCGCCTCGTCCTCAAATTTTTGTGCCTCGATTGTACCGGCGCCGTCGGCGCCGGCAGTCGGGCGAACCCCCTAGATCCCGCCGCCCGGGCCGTTCAGAAGCGCGGCAGCCCCGGGTGCGGCAGCAGGCCCCCGCGCACGTGCAGGCGGCCGTACTCGGCGCAGCGCGCGCGGCTCGGGATGCCCTTGTCGGGGTTGAGCAGGTTGGCGGGATCGAACGCGCGCTTGACGGCGAAGAATGCGTCGCGTTCCTCGGGCGAGAACTGCACGCACATCGAGTTGAGCTTCTCGACGCCCACGCCGTGCTCGCCCGTCACCGTGCCGCCCAGTTCGACGCAGCTCTCGAGAATGTCGGCGCCGAACAGCTCGGCGCGATGCAGCTGGTCGGGATCGTTGCCGTCGAACAGAATCAGCGGGTGCATGTTGCCGTCGCCCGCATGGAACACGTTGATGCAGCGCAGGCCATAGCGCGCCTCCATCTGCTCGATGCGCGCGAGCAGCGGGCCGATCGCGCGGCGCGGCACGGTGCCGTCCATGCAGTAGTAGTCGGGCGAGATGCGGCCCGCGGCCGGGAACGCGTTCTTGCGGCCCGACCAGAACCGCAGCCGCTCGCTTTCCGAGCGCGAGACCTGGATGCGGGTCGCGCCGCTCTGCTCGAGCACCGCCTTGACGCGCGCGATCTCCTCGAGCACCTCGTCGGGCGTACCGTCCGATTCGCAGAGCAGGATCGCGGCCGCGTCGAGGTCGTAGCCGGCCTGCGTGAACGCCTCGACCGCCTGCGTGGCAGGCCGATCCATCATCTCGAGCCCGGCCGGCACGATGCCCGCCGCGATGATCGCGGCCACCGCCTCGCCGCCCTTCACCACGTCGTCGAAGCTCGCCATCACGAGCTGCGCGGCCTGCGGCTTCGGGATCAGCCGCACCGTGACCTCGGTCACGATCGCGAACATGCCCTCGCTGCCGATCATCACGGCAAGCAGGTCGAGGCCGGGCGTATCGAGCGCCAGCGAGCCGAACTCGACCACGTCGCCGTCGATCGTCACCGCGCGCACGCGCAGCACGTTGTGCACCGTCAGCCCGTACTTCAGGCAGTGGACGCCGCCCGAATTCTCGGCGACGTTGCCGCCGATGGTGCAGGCGATCTGCGAGGACGGGTCGGGCGCGTAGTAGAGCCCGTAGGGCGCGGCGGCCTCCGAGATCGCGAGGTTGCGCACGCCGGGCTGGACCGTTGCGGTGCGCGCGTAGGAGTCGACCTCGACGATGCGCGTGAAGCGCGCGAGCGAGACCACGATCCCGCTCTCGTGGGGCAGCGCGCCGCCCGACAGGCTGGTGCCGGCGCCGCGCGGCACGATCGGCACGTTCATGCGGCGACAGATCTGCACGATGCGTTGCACCTGCGATTCGGTTTCCGGCAGCGCCACCGCGAGCGGCAGCCGCCGCCAGGCGGCAAGGCCGTCGCACTCGTAGGCGGCGGTGTCCTCGTCGCGGTGCAGCAGGCAGTGGCTCGGCAGCACCGCCATCAGCGCCTGCACGACTTCGCGCTGGCGCTGCGCCCGGGTGGCCGGGTCCGGCAGCGTGCCGGCCGGGTGGATCGCGGGTTCGGCGGCGTTCATGCGTCGAGGCTGAAGATCTTGCCGGGGTTCATCAGGTTGCGCGGGTCCAGCGCGAGCTTGATCGCGCGCATCGTCTCGATGGCGTTCTCGCCGTGCTCGGCCGCGAGGAAACGCATCTTGTGCAGGCCCACGCCGTGTTCGCCGGTGCAGGTGCCGCCCATGCGCAGCGCGCGCTCGACGATGCGCTGGTTGATCTGCTCGGCTTCCTCGAGCTCTTCCGGCCGGGCCGGATCGATCAGGATCGCGACGTGGAAATTGCCGTCGCCGACATGGCCGACGATCGGGCAGGGCAGCGTCGAGGCGCGCAGGTCGAGCTCGGTTTCCTCGACGCATTCGGCCAGCCGCGAGATCGGCACGCAGACGTCGGTGGTCACCGCGCGGCAGCCGGGCTTCAGCTGCAACATGCCGAAGAACGCGTTGTGGCGCGCCGACCAGAGGCGCGTGCGGTCCTCCGGGCGCGTCGCCCATTCGAAGCCGCGGCCGCGGTTCTGCGCGGCCAGCTCCTGCACGCGCTCGGCCTGCTCGCGCACGCCGGCCTCGGTGCCGTGGAATTCGAAGAACAGCGTGGGCGCCTCGGCGAGCGTCAGGTTCGAGTGGCGGTTGATGGCGCGCACGCCGAGCGCGTCGACGAACTCGACACGCGCGATCGGCACGCCGATCTGGATCGTCTCGATCACCGAGCGCACCGCGTCGCCCATCGACGGGAACGTGCAGATGGCGGCCGACACCGCCTCGGGCAGCGGATGCAGGCGCAGCGTGATTTCCGTGATCACCCCGAGAGTGCCCTCGGAGCCGACGAACAGGCGCGTGAGGTCGTAGCCGGCCGAGGACTTGCGCGCGCGGCTGCCGGCCTTCACGACGCGGCCGTCGGCCAGCACGGCGGTCAGGCCGAGCACGTTCTCACGCATCGTGCCGTAGCGCACGGCGTTGGTGCCCGAGGCCCGCGTGGCGGTCATGCCGCCGATGCTGGCGTCGGCGCCCGGATCGATCGGGAAGAACAGGCCGGTGTCGCGCAGCGCCTCGTTGAGCGTCTTGCGCGTGATGCCTGGCTCGACCGTCACGGTCAGGTCGTCGGCGTCGATCGACAGCACGCGATTCATGCGCGACAGGTCGAGCGAGACGCCGCCGCGCACCGCGAGCAGGTGGCCTTCGAGCGAGGAGCCGGCGCCGTAGGGGATCAGCGGCACGCCGTGCTGCGCGCAGAGCGTGACGACGGTGCGGACCTCGTCGGCATGCTGCGCGAACACCACGGCGTCGGGCAGTTCGGGATCGAACGGCGATTCGTCGCGGCCGTGATGGGCGCGGACCGCTTCCGAGGTCGACACGCGTTCGCCGAACGCGGCGACCAGCGCCGCGCGCAGCGCATCGGGGAACGGGCGGCGCAGCGACGCCGGGGGGGCGGGGTGGTTCACGCGTGTCTCCTTGGGGCGATTGGCTCGAGGTCGTGCGTAGCATGCCGCGCGCGGCGGGCACGGCGCCGTCTGGCCCGTCTTGTCGGGGCCGGCCTTCGACGCGCGGCCCGCGCGGGCCGGCGACCCGCGAATCATTTTACGCGCAAAGCCGGCCGCCGCGCGGCGGCCGGCGCTGGGATAATGGCAGCGGGCAGCGGGCTGCCACGGCCGCCCGCTCCGGCGGCGCCGGGCCCGGGCCGGCGGGCCGCGTGGCAGACGCCGCCCGGCCGGCGCGCCCTTGCCGCGGCGCCCGCCTCGCTGCGCGCCATCGCTCGCGCAACGCGTGCGCCCGGCGGGCGCCGCGGCAAGGGCGCGCCGACGCGCGGGTCCGCGCGCCGCTCGAATGCGGACCGGGGGCCGGCCGAGCCTGCCACCAACACGACACGACACGACGAGGACACGAGATGGGCAACCGCCTGAGCAAGATTGCGACCCGCACCGGCGACGACGGTACGACCGGCCTTGGCGACGGCAGCCGGGTCGGCAAGGACGACGTGCGGATCGCGGCGATCGGTGACGTCGACGAACTGAATTCGCAGCTCGGTGTGCTGCTGGCCGAGCCGCTGCCCGAGGACCTGCGCGGTGCGCTGTCGGCAATCCAGCACGATCTGTTCGACCTCGGCGGCGAACTGTGCATGCCGGGCCACGTGGCGATGACCGACGCGCATCTGGCGCGGCTCGACGACTGGCTGGCGCACTACAACGCGCAGCTGCCGCCGCTCAAGGAGTTCATCCTGCCCGGCGGCTCGCGCGCGGCGGCGCTCGCGCACGTCTGCCGCACCGTGTGCCGGCGCGCCGAGCGTTCGATCGTGACGCTCGGCGCGGCCGGCGAGGTGGCGCCCGCGCCGCGCCGCTACGTCAACCGGCTCTCGGACCTGCTGTTCGTGTTCGCGCGCGTGCTCAACCGCGCGGCCGGCGGCCGCGACGTGCTTTGGGAGCACGGCCGCCCCGAGTGAGGCGGGCGGCGCGGGCGGTCGCGCCGCGCCGGCATTGCATCGGCGGCAGCATCGGGCAGGGTCGCCGCAACTGCGGCAATTCGCCCATCTCAATATTCGGCTTTAAAAATGTATCGTGTATGAATCTTTAAACCGACCGCCGATGGAGAAGAACGATGACGACGCTCACCGCCGAGCAGATGGACCGTGTCAAGGCAAGCGCCCCAATGCTTGCCGCCGAAGGGCCGAAGATCGCGCGGCACTTCTATCAGCGGATGTTCCGTCGCCATCCCGAATTGCGAAACCTGTTCAACCAATCGCATCAGAAGGCGGGCGGCGGCCAGCCCGAGGCGCTGGCGCGGGCGGTGTGGGCATACGCCGCGAACATCGACAATCTCGGCGCGCTCGGCGGCGCGGTCTCGCGCATCGCGCACAAGCACGTGAGCCTGTCGGTGCGGCCCGAGCATTACCCGATCGTCGGTGACAACCTGCTGGCCGCGATCGTCGAGGTGCTCGGCGAGGCGGTCGATGCGCCGACGCTCGACGCATGGCGGGCCGCCTATGCGCAGCTCGCGCAGATCCTGACCGGGGTCGAGGCGCGGCTCTACGCGCAGGCGCCGTGGACCGGCTACCGGCCGTTCCGGGTCGAGCGCAAGCAGCGCGAGAGCGACGAGATCACCTCGTTCTATCTGACGCCCACCGACGGCGGCGTCGCGCCGCACTTCGAACCGGGCCAGTACGTCTCGGTCAAGCGCTACATCGGCGCGCTCGGCGTCGACCAGCCGCGCCAGTACAGCCTGTCGGACCTGCCGAACGGCAAGTGGCTGCGGATCTCGGTGAAGCGCGAGGCGGGGCGCGGCGCCGAGCTGCCGGCCGGCAAGATGTCGACGCTGCTGCACGACGGCGTCGAGCAAGGGGCGATCGTCGAGGTGTCGGCGCCGATGGGCGACTTCACGCTGGCGCGCGAGGCCGACACGCCGGTGGTGCTGATTTCGGGGGGAGTCGGCATCACGCCGATGGTGTCGATGGCCTCGGCGCTGGCCGCGGCCGGCAGCCGGCGGCCGCTCCATTTCCTGCACGCCTGCCGCTCGGGCCGTGCCCATGCGTTTCGCGACTGGCTCAACGCGCTGGTGGCGAGCCGCCCGAACACCACGCGCCAGGTACTTTACGAGACCGTCGGCCCGAACGACGAGGCCGGCGTCGATCACGACCGCGAGGGGCGGCTCACGCCGGCCGAACTGGACGCGGCGATGCTGCCCGATGCCGACTACTACGTCTGCGGGCCGGTAGGCTTCATGACCGCGCAGCGCGAGACGCTGCTGGCGCGCGGCGTCGAGCCGGCGCGCGTGCATACCGAGATCTTCGGTTCGGGCGCGTTGGCGTGAGGCGGTGTGCTGCGGGGAGGGCCGGTTCGCCGCGAGGCGGTCCGGCCCTTCGTGCTTGAGGGCTTCGGGCGCCGGCCTCAGTTGCCGCTGCCGCGGGCCACGCGCCGCGCCTTGACGGCGTCGGCCAGGCCTTCGAGCACCTTGACGCTGTCGTCCCAGCCGATGCAGGCGTCGGTGATGCTCTGGCCGTAGGTCAGCGGGCAACCCGGCGTCAGGTCCTGACGGCCGCCCACCAGATGCGATTCCACCATCACGCCGACGATCCGTTCGTCGCCGGCCGCAAGCTGGCGGCCGATGTCGGCGCAGACCGGGATCTGGTTCTCGTGCTTCTTCGAGCTGTTGGCATGGCTCGCGTCGATCATCAGGCGTGCGGCGAGGCCGGCCTTGCCGATGTCGGCGCAGGCCGCGTTGACGCTGTCGGCATCGTAGTTCGGCGCCTTGCCGCCGCGCAGGATCACGTGGCAATCCTCGTTGCCCGACGTCGAGACGATCGCCGAGTGGCCGCCCTTGGTCACGGACAGGAAATGGTGCGGCTGCGAGGCGGCCTTGATCGCGTCCACGGCGATCTTCACGTTGCCGTCGGTGCCGTTCTTGAAGCCGACCGGGCACGACAGGCCCGAGGCGAGTTCGCGGTGGACCTGCGACTCGGTGGTGCGTGCACCGATCGCCCCCCACGACACGAGGTCGGCGATGTACTGCGGGCTGATCATGTCGAGGAATTCGGTGCCGGCCGGCAGGCCCAGCTCGTTGATCTGCAGCAGCAGCTCGCGCGCGGTGCGCAGCCCTTCGTTGATCTTGAAGCTGTTGTCGAGGTGCGGATCGTTGATGAGCCCCTTCCAGCCGACCGTGGTGCGCGGCTTCTCGAAGTAGACGCGCATCACGATCTCGAGATCGTCCCGGAAGCGCCGGCGCAGCTCGACGAGCTGCTTCGCGTAATCGACTGCCGCGTTCGTGTCGTGGATCGAGCACGGGCCGATCACCACCACCAGGCGGTCATCCATGCCGTGCAGGATCCGGTGCAGCGCGCGGCGCGTGCTGTAGATCAGTTCCGCCACGGCTTCCGAGCAGGGGAACTCGCGGATCAGGTGGTTGGGCGGTGTCAGTTCCTTCAGTTCGCGAATCCGGACATCGTCGGTGTTGTGCGGGGGCATGCAGTGTTCTCCAGTGTCGCGTCGCCGGGGCGGTCGCGCTCGGCCGTTGCGGGTTTCGGTCGGTTTGGCCGGGGACGGCCGGGTTCATCGGCGCCGGGGCTGCTGAACCGGCGGGACGAAAAAAAACCGCCGGGTTCGCCGGCGGTTTTCTGGGAATTTGGTTCGCGCGTTGCGCGCTATCACTCCTCTCGATCCGCCAGCGGTCTGAGATACCAGAAAAAGTAAAAGTAAAACCTGGCGGACATGATCGTGCGGTGCGTCGTGGTTGGAGCGATCTGGACTTTATACCCGGGCGGCACGCGCAATGCAACCGGGTGGCGCAAAAAACGCGGACAATCCGCGCAAGGTTGATGTCTGGTGCGCGATGTCCGCGCTGCGGTGCGGAATTGCCGCGCCGCAGCGTGACCGCCCGGCCGGACTCAGGCGGTGCCGCCGACCGTCATCGAGTCGATCCGCAGCGTCGGCTGGCCCACGCCCACCGGCACGCTCTGGCCTTCCTTGCCGCACACGCCCACGCCCGAGTCGAGCTTCATGTCGTTGCCGATCATGCTGACGTACTTCAGCGACTCGGGGCCGCTGCCGATCAGCGTGGCGCCCTTCACCGGATAGGTCACCTTGCCGTTCTCGATCATGTAGGCCTCGGAGGCCGAGAACACGAACTTGCCGTTGGTGATGTCGACCTGGCCGCCGCCGAAATTCACCGCGTACAGGCCGTGCTTGACCGATGCGATGATCTCCTGCGGGTCCTTGTCGCCGTTCAGCATGTAGGTGTTGGTCATGCGCGGCATCGGCAGCGCCGCGTACGACTCGCGGCGCGCGTTGCCGGTCACGGGCATCTTCATGAGGCGCGCGTTCAGCGTGTCCTGGATGTAGCCCTTCAGGATCCCGTCCTCGATCAGCGTGGTGCACTGGGTCGGGTTGCCTTCGTCGTCGATGTTGAGCGAGCCGCGGCGGTTCGGCAGCGTGCCGTCGTCCACCACCGTCACGCCCTTGGCGGCGACGCGCTCGCCGATGCGTCCGGCGAACGCCGACGAGCCCTTGCGGTTGAAGTCGCCCTCCAGGCCATGGCCGATCGCCTCGTGCAGCAGCACACCGGGCCAGCCCGAGCCGAGCACCACCGTCATCGCGCCGGCCGGCGCCGGGCGCGCGTCCAGATTGACGAGCGCGGCGTGGACGGCGTCGTCCACGTAGCGCGACAGCACCTCGTCGCTGAAGTAGCCGTAGTCGAAGCGGCCGCCGCCGCCGCCCGAGCCGATCTCGCGGCGCCCGTCCTGCTCGGCGATCACCGTCACCGAGACCCGCACCAGCGGGCGGATGTCGGCGGCCAGCGCGCCGTCGCTGCGCGCCACCAGCACCACGTCGTATTCGCCGGCCAGGCCCGCCATCACCTGCGTGATGCGCGGGTCGCGGCCGCGTGCCATCTGCTCGACGCGTTCGAGCAGCTTGACCTTGGCGGTGGCGTCGAGCGAGGCGAGCGGGTCGGACGGCAGGTAGAGGTCGCGCCCCGCCACGCCGGTCAGCGACGATGCCACCTGGATCCTGCGGCGTCCGCCGCCCGCGGCCGCGATCGCCTTGGTGGCGCTGGCGGCCTGGCGGATCGCCTCGGGCGAGAGGTCGTCCGAATAGGCGAACGCGGTGCGCTCGCCGGCCACGGCCCGCACGCCGACGCCCTGGTCGATGCTGAAGCTGCCCGATTTCACGATTCCTTCCTCCAGGCTCCACGCTTCGCTGCGGGTCGCCTGGAAGTACAGGTCCGCGTAGTCGACGCGATGCGTGAAGATGTCGGCGAGCGTGCGCGTGAGCAGCGTTTCGTCGAGGCCGTACGGCGTGAGCAGGATGTCCTTGGCGAGGGCGAGATTGCGGATGCCGGGTTCGATGATGTTCATGCGGTATCGGATATCGGGGTTGCTTTGAGCGGGGTCGGGTGTGTCGTCGGTGTGTCGGTTTCGGAGCGGATCGCGTGGGCTCGGCGGGGCGCTCAGTCGAGCACGCGGTGGCGCCAGGCGGGCAGGCTCTGGCGGACTTCGGCCAGGCGCGCCGGATCGACCGTGCCGGCCACCACGCCGGGGCTTTCGTCGCGCACGGCGACGATCTCGCCCCACGGGTCCACCAGCATGCTGTGTCCCCAGGTGCGCCGGCCGTTCTCATGGCGGCCGCCCTGCGCGGCGGCGAGCACGTAGCACTGGTTCTCGATCGCCCGCGCGCGCAGCAGCGTCTCCCAGTGCGCGCGGCCGGTGGTGTAGGTGAACGCGGACGGCACGACGATCAGCGCGCAGTCGCCGAGGCGGCGATACAGCTCCGGAAAGCGCAGATCGTAGCAGACCGACAGGCCGACCCGGCCGAACGGCGCCTCGAAGCCGCGCACCGCCGAGGCGTCGGTGCCGCCTGGGCGGATCGTGCGGGCCTCGTCGAACGATTCGCCGTCCTTCTCGAAGCTGAACAGGTGGATCTTGTCGTAGCGCGCGCATTCGCGCCCGTCGGGACCGAACACCAGCGTGGTGTTCAGCACGCGCGACGGCTCGGGCGCGGCGAGCGGCAGCGTGCCGCCGATCAGCCAGACGCCGTGGCGGCGCGCGCAATCGGCGAGGAAGCGCTGGATCGGGCCGTCCTGATAGGGTTCGGCGAGCGCGAGCTTGTCGGTGTCGCGCCGGCCCATGAAGCAGAAGTATTCCGGCAGCAGCACGAGCTTCGCGCCGAGCGCGGCCGCCTCGGCGACCAGCCGGCCCGCGTCGTCCAGGTTGCGGGCGAGATCGGGCGAGCTGACCATCTGCACGGCGGCGACCGTCAGCGGGGCGAGGCGTTCGGATCGGTCGGTCATCGGAGAGCGTCGGACGTAAAAAAGGGTGCGTCCCGCACCGTCAGGGACGGGCCGCATCGGCGGGCATGCGGCCCATCTTACCCCGATCGTCCGCGACCCGCTGAATCTGCGGGTGCGCCCACGAGCCGGTGATGACGTAGTCGAACGCGAACGCATGCGCGAGCGTCTGCGACAGCGCGAGGTTCGCGGCCAGCACGCCGAGCCCGAGCAGCGGGTTGATCACCGCCGCGCCGATCGCCGCCGCGCTGGCGCTGAGCTTCGGCGTGATGTGTGCGAGCAGGTCCTGGGTTTCGTGCGCGAGGTCCACCGAGCCCGTCACCGTCACGCGGGCCGGCGCGGTGACGATGCGGAAGTCGTCGGTGGTGACGATGCCGTCGTTGATGCGGCCGGTGCCTTCGATCGAGTCGAACGGCAGGCCCTTGCCGATCACGTCGCGGAAGTCGAGCGTCAGGAAGCGCGCGAGGCCCTGCAGGCTCAGCACGCCGAGCAGCTTGGCCGCGCCGGGATCGACCTTGAGGATTTGGCCGTGCGCCAGATCGAGCGAGAGCCGGCCGTCGAGCGTCGGATAGTCGATCGCGGTGGGGCCGCCACGCCAGCCCACCTTGCCCTGCAGCGTGCCGCGGCCGCCGGCGATGGTGCGCGGCAGACCGACCCGGTCGAGCAGTGCGCCGGCGTCGTCGATCGCCAGCTTGAAATCGAACACCGTGCGGCGCGGCGCGTCGTCCGCGTCGGCGCCGAGCGCGATGGCGCGTTTCGAGGTGCGCCAGTTCGCGGTGGCGGTCAGCTTCGCGGCCGGGTTCGCGAGTTCGAGCCGGTCGAGCTGCCAGACCGGGACGCCGTTCTCGCTGAAGTTGTGCGCGTTGACCTGCAGCCGGCCGATGTCGTGGCCGCGCGCCACCACCTGGTCGACCACCAGGTCGATCGACGGCATCGCGCGGCTGGTCGGCATATCCATGGCGCCGCCCACCAGATCGTGGTCGGCGCTGTCGGGCACGATCAGCTTGGCGAGCCGCGCGTTCAGCACGCCGGCGCCCGTCTCGCCCGGCATCGGCGGCGCCCACGACAGATAGCCCGAAACCTGGTTCGAGGCGACGTTGGCCTGCCAGAGATCGTCGACGTGCGAGGCACCGACGATCACGTTCTCCCAGTTGCGCTTGAGCAGCTTCAGCCGGCCGAGGTGCAGCGCGAAGCGTTTCGGCGCGAAGCTCGCCAGATCGACGCGCGCGGCTGCCGCCGGCTCCGGCGACGGCGCCCGCGCCGGCGACGACGGAGCGGCGGGGGCTGCGCGCAGCGTCTTCGCGAACGCGAGCCACGCGTCGGCATCGAGTTCGGACGCGTCCACGGCCGCGGTCACGCCGTCGCGCGGCAGGTCCGGCAGGCGGTTCATGCCGAGCGAGCCGCGCACCGCGCGCAGCGGCTCGCCTTGCGTGGCGTCGAGCACGTAGTGCGCGGCCACCGGGCCGAGCGCGAGATCGGCCTGTTCGAGCGTGCGGCCCGCCTCGGGCGCGAGCGGCGCCAGCGTGAAGCTGAACGGCATCGGCGTGCCTGCCGCCTTGGTGAACGGCGCCGGAAAATCGAGCGCGAGCCCGGTCAGGTCCGACGAGGCGTCGATCTCGGGGAGCCCGTCCTTCGCGCCACGCACCGAGAGCCGGTACGGCGCGTCGCCCACCACGCGCCCGAGCAGCGCGGCGGCCGGCCCGTGCAGGTTCAGGCCGCGCGCCGAATCGACGGCGATCCGGCCGTTCACGTCGAGCGCGTAGCCGCCGTTGACGCGATAGCTGCCGTCGGCGTGGACCTCGCCGCCGAGCAGGCGCGCCGAGAGCCGGTGGAGCGACGCGCTCTGCTGCGTGAAGCGGATCGTGCCGCGCAGCTGCGACAGCGGCGGCAGGCCGTCCGCGGCGAGCGTGTTGTCGCCGAACCTGAGCGCGCCTTCCACCTGCGTGTGGCCGTGCGCCGCGCGCTGAGGGACCGTCAGCTTCAGCGCGAGCGAGGCCGGCCCCTGGGCGGTGACGCGCTCGCCGAGGTGGCGGCTCATGCCGCCCAGCGCGCTGTGGTTCGCGTAGTCGATCAGGTCGGCGAGCGGGCCGTGCGCGCGGCCCTCGATCACGAGCGGCGACCGCGCCGGATTGCCGAGGTCGGCGATGCGGCCGCGCACGCCGCTCAGCTGCACGCGCTTGTAGTGCGCGCTGGCAATGTCGAGGCCCAGCTTGTTCTGCTCGAGTTCGAACACGCCGCTGATGCCGTCGAGCGCGGGCCACACGCTCGGCGTGCCGTCGGCGAGCGTGTGCAGCGGCTGCGGCGTCGGATCGAAGCGCCCGCCCGTGAACGGCGCGACGATCCGGAACACGCCGTCGTGCGGCGTGTGCTCGTAGGGGAAGGTCTCGAGCGGGCCTTTCGCGACGATCGTCGCGCCCTTCGAGACGGTGCCCGCCTGCAGCGCATGGCCGAGGTACTGGTGCAAGTGGTCGGACATGCTGGTCGGCAGGTAGCGCACGAGGCGCGCGAGCGCCGCGCGGCCGAACTCGGCCTTCAGGTCCAGCGAGCCGCGCCCGTGGCCCGGGTTCGTATAGCCGCCCGCGGCGGTGATCTCGGCGTCGGGGTTGGCCACGTAGAGCAGCGGCACCTTCACGTCGACGCGCGGGCGCGGCTCGCCGGGCGCGTGCGTGACGGTCCAGGAGGCCTGCGCGCTCAGCCGGTCGAAGGTGAGCCGCGGGTCGGCGAACACGCCGGGCATCGTGACGGCGGCGCGGACGGTGTCGATGCGCGCCTGGCCCGCGCGTTCGTTCGCGTCCACGTGGCCCCACAGGTTCTCGAAGCCCGGCACGCCGGCGCGCGGATGCCCGCGCGGCGAGAGGCCCGGCCCCGGCTCCTGCGCCTCGACGCTGATGCCCTGCAGGTCGCCCGTGATCCGGTAGCGCACGATCGGCGCGGCGCGGGCAGTCTCGTCGCCGGCCAGCTCGGCGGGGTCCGGCGGGGCGCGTTCGGCCTCCATCACGTAGTTGGCGATCAGCCCGCGCGGATCGGTGCGCACCAGCGCGTTGCGAAGCCGCGCCGGCAGCGGCAGGCCGCGCACGAACTCGGCGAGGATGCCGAGATCGACGCGGTCGCCGGCCACCTGGATCAACTGGCCGTGGGTGGCGTCGGGCACGCGGTAGCGCGCCGTCAGCGTCCTGAAGGCGAGCAGGCGCGACAGCGGCGTGCCGTCGTCGAGCGGCGGCTGGCCCAGCTCGGCATGCAGGTCGGTCAGGTTCAGCGTGTAGTCGTGGCCCGGATCGAGCGCGAGGTTCCAGCCAAAGCTCGCCGTCGGGATGTCGAGCCGCGGCTGGGTGGGCCGCACGCGCAGCGCGACGTCGGCGCCGCTCAGCATGCCGTGCGCGTCGCGCAGGCGCCCGTCCTGGAAGCCGAGCCAGATGGTGTTGTCGAGCCGCCCGGCGTAGGCCGTGAGCGGCACCGGCAGGTAGCGCGCGAGCGTCGGCAGATCGACCGGTCCGGTCGACAGGTAGGCCTCGCCGGTCCAGTTGGCGGGCCGGCCGATCGCCGCGAGCGGGCGGTGCGTGAAGCGCGCGCGGAAATCGAGCGGACCGGCGAACAGCGTGCCGTTGGCCGGCGCCTGCAATGCCAGCCGGTGGACCAGGCCGTCGTTGAGCACGGCGAGCCGGATGCCGGTCAGCGTCAGTTCGGGGGCGTTGCGCTGCGCGTCGCGCCAGCGCAGCGTGCCGCCGCGCAGCACGATCGCCTGCTGGCGCAGCAGCCAGGTGCTGAACGCGTCGTTGCCGCTCCTGCGGGTGGTGGGCACCGCCACGCCGGCGACCATCAGCGTGCCGTCGCGGTTGCGCTCGATCAGCAGGTCCGGCGCGTCGACGACGAGGCTCGAGAGCGTCGGCGCGAGGCTCAGCAGCGAGCCCCAGGCGATCGCGGCGGTGGCGTGCGGGATCGTCAGCGCGGTGGTGCCGTCCTTGCGGATGGTCAGCGCGGTCACGTCCACGCCGGGCTGCATGCCGGACCAGTGGGGCGCGAGGCGCCCGATCCGGACCTCGGCGTGGAGCTTGTCGGAGACGAACGATTCGATGCGCGGGCGCAGCCGGTCGACCTGCGGCAGCAGCACGTAGCGCAGGCCGAGGTAGCTGCTCGCGGCGACGAAGTAGATCGTCGCGCCGCCGATCAGCACCACGCGGCAAACGCGTCGCAGGACCGGGTGATCGTGCCTGGGAGGACCGGCTTCTGGACTGCTGGCGGCGGATTCCTGACGGTCGGGCATGCGGCGGACGGGCGGGGATATGGTAGCGTTGCGAATCGACGGTGAAATGTAACACAGGGGTCTGGTCCGGCAAGCGTTCGGCCGACATCCGGTTTGCCTGCGGCCCGCGCCCGGCGCCGGCGAGCTGCCGCCTGCTGCAAGCCGACGGCGGCCCGGGTGGCCCGCCCGGGGGCGGCGGCGGCCGGGCCGCATCCTGCCGCCGGCGGGATGCCGCGCCGCGGCTTCGTCCCGCCTCGTGCTTCGTTTCTCGTGCCCCGTTCCCGCGCTTCGCGCGCCGCCGCCATGACCGACGCCAACCTTCTGCTCAGCACCGCTTATTCCCGCTATCTGGCCCGCGCCGTCGCCGCGCGCCCCGAACTCGCCGAGCGCATCGCCGAGGCCGCCGCCGCGCCGCTCTCGCGCGAGGCGATCGAGGCGCGCCTGGACGAGCTGCTGGCCGCGGCCTCGCCCGCGGCGGCGCCCGGCGAGGACGCCCTGCGCCGCGCGCTGCGCCAACTGCGCCTCGAGGTGTTCGGCGCCGTCGTCGAGCGCGATCTGGCCGGCGCGGCCGACGTGACCGAAGTCACGGCGACCATGACCGACCTGGCCGAGGTCGCGATCCAGCGCTCGCTCGCGGTGCTGTCGGCCGAGCTGGAGGCGCTCTACGGCGAGCCGCGCGGGCCGGCCGGCGAACGGCTCGCGCTCGGCGTGGTCGGCATGGGCAAGCTGGGCGGGCGCGAGCTGAACGTCTCGTCCGATATCGACCTGATCTTCGTCTACGAGGACGACGGCGAAACCGCCGGCGGCGCGCGCGCGGGCCTTGCCACCCAGGAATACTTCACACGCCTGGGCCGGCGCCTGATCGGCGTGCTGTCCGACGCCACCGCCGACGGCTACGTGTTTCGCGTCGATATGCGGCTGCGGCCGAACGGCGATTCCGGCCCGCTCGTCTGCAGCCTCGGCATGCTGGAGGAGTACTTCTACGTGCAGGGGCGCGAATGGGAGCGCTACGCCTGGATCAAGGGGCGGCTCGTCTCGGAGCCCGACAGCGAGGCCGCGCAGCGGCTCGCCACGCAGCTCGACGCGATCGTCAAGCCGTTCGTCTACCGTCGTTACCTCGATTTCGGCGTGATCGGCGCGATCCGTTCGCTACACCGGCAGATCCGCCAGGAGGCCCAGCGCCGCGCCACGATGCGTCCCGACAAGGCCGACGACATCAAGCTCGGGCGCGGCGGGATTCGCGAGATCGAATTCAGCGCGCAGGTGTTCCAGCTGATTCGCGGCGGCCAGGATGCGGGCTTCCGGATTCGTCCCACGCTCGCGGTGCTGGCCCATGCCGCCGAGCGCGGGCTGATCGCGGCCGAGGTGGCCGAGCGCTTCGCCCAGGCCTACCGGCTGCTGCGCACGATCGAGCACCGGCTGCAGTACCGCAACGATGCGCAGACCCATGCGATGCCGGTCGATCCCGAGGACCGCGCGGCGCTGGCGGCCTCGCTCGGCCACGCCGACTACGCGGCGCTCGTCGCCGAGCTGGACCGGCACCGCGCGTTCGTCGAGGCGCAGTTCGACCAGATCTTCTCGAACCGCTCGGGCGAGACGGGCAGCAACGGCGCCGGCGGCAATGCAAGCGGCAACGGCGCCGAGGACGACGCCGCCTGGGTCTGGAGCGGTGCGCTGGCCGACGACGGCGAGGACGACGCGCTGGCCGCGCGCCTCGCGGGCCTCGGCTTCGTGACGCCGGCGGCCGTGCTGGCGCGGCTGCGCGCGGTCTGGCAGTCGTCGCGCTATGCCGGGCTGCCCGAGAGCAGCCGGCAGCGCTTCGACCGGGTCGCGCAGCGCGCGCTCGACGCGGCTGCCGGCATCGACGCCGCGCATCGCGACGACACGATCATCCGCTTCTTCGACCTGCTCGAAACGGTGGGCCGGCGCGGCGCCTACCTGGCGCTGCTGACCGAGTACCCGGCCGCGCTCGAGCGCGTGCTGTCGGTGCTCGGCGCGACGCGCTGGGGCGGCGGCTACCTGATCCGCCATCCGCAGCTGCTCGACGAGCTGCTCGACGACGAGGCGATCGCGAGCCCGTTCGACTGGCCCGCGTTCAAGGCCTCGCTACGCGCGCGGCTCGCGGCGGCCGACGGCATGGAGCAGCAGATGGACCTGCTGCGGCACGCGCAGCACGCCGAGGTGTTCCGCATCCTGCTGATCGATCTGGCCGGCAAGCTGTCGGTCGAACATGTCAGCGACCGGCTCTCGGAGCTCGCCGACGCGGTGCTCGACGTGACGCTCGAGGTGGTCTGGTCGCAGCTCGCCAAGCGCCACCGCGACGCGCCGCGCTTTGCCGTGATCGCCTACGGCAAGCTCGGCGGCAAGGAGCTCGGCTACGCGTCGGACCTCGACGTGATCTTCCTCTACGACGATCCCGACGACCGCGCGGCCGACATCTACACCACCTACACGCGCCGCCTGATCACCTGGCTCACCACTGCCACCGGCGCGGGCGCGCTGTTCGACCTCGACCTGCGGCTGCGGCCCAACGGCGAGGCCGGGCTGCTCGTCACCGATCTCGACGCGTTCCGCCGCTACCAGCTGCGCGAGGGCGACGGCGCCAACACCGCCTGGGTCTGGGAGCACCAGGCGCTCACGCGCGCGCGCTTCAGCGCCGGCGACGCGCGGATCGGCGCCGCGTTCGAGGCGATCCGCGAACAGGTGCTGACCACGCCGCGCGACGGCGAGCTGCTGGCGCGCGAGATCGTCGGGATGCGCGACAAGGTGGCGGCCGGCCATCCGAACCACGGCGAGCTGTTCGACCTCAAGCACGATCGCGGCGGCATGGTGGACATCGAGTTCATCGTCCAGTACTGGGTGCTGCTGCACGCCGCGCGCGATCCGGAGCTGATCCGCAATACCGGCAACATCGCGCTGCTGCGCGAGGTCGCGCGACTTGGGCTGATGGACGAGACCGAGGCCGAGACGGTGGGGGCCGCCTACCGGCGCTATCGCAAGCGCCAGCATCAGCTGCGGCTCGACGGCATGGAGAAGGCGCGCGTGCCGAGCGAGACAGTGGCGGCCGAGCGCGCGGCCGTGCTGGCGCTCTGGCAGCGCGTGTTCGGAGGCGTGGCGCCGGCCGCGGCGGCGGCCGATCCGCAGGGCTGAGCAGGGCGCCCCCGGGGGCCCGAGCGGCGTTCGAGCGGGGGCTGAGGGCCGGCTGCGACGGCTTCGTCAGGCCGGCCTTGTCGCGCTTGGCGCCGTCGGCCCCCGGCTTCGGCGCCTGCGAGGACGCGGTGCGGCGCCAGCTGGCGCGGCAGCGGAAACGGACGGGCCCGCGCCCGAAGCAGGTCTCGGCCGAGCGGCGGGCACCGGGGCGGGGAAGGGCGGCCACGGTGCGCGCGTCGGCGGCTAGGCGTTAGGCCGCCAGCATTTCCCTCGCGTGCTTGCGCGTGGTGGCCGTGATCTCGAGCCCGCCGAGCATCCGCGCGACTTCCTCGATGCGGCTCGCGCGGTCGAGCGGCGTGACGGTCGAGACGGTGCCGCCGGCCGCGTCGAGCCCCTTGGCGACCTGGAAATGGTGATCGCCGCGCGCGGCCACCTGCGGCAGGTGCGTGACGCAGAGCACCTGCCGGTCGCGGCCGAGCTGGTGCAGCAGCCGCCCGACCACCTCCGCCACGCCGCCGCCGATGCCGGTGTCCACTTCGTCGAAGATCAGCGTCGGCGTGAGGCTGGCGGCGCTCGCGATCACCGCCAGCGCGAGGCTGATGCGCGCGAGTTCGCCGCCCGAGGCGACCTTCGCGAGCGGCCGCGGCGGTACGCCGGGGTGCCCCGCGACGCGGAATTCGACCTGCTCCAGCCCGTGCGCGCCGCCCTCGGCGAGCGCTACCAGCGTCACCTCGAAGCTGCCGCCCGCCATCGACAGTTCCTGCATCGCGGCCGTGACCGCCGCGCCGAGCGCGCCGGCCGCCTGTGCGCGTGCCTCGGACAGCGCGCGCGCGTCGGCCAGATAGGCCTGCTTCGCGCGCTCGGCCGCGTCCTCGAGCGCGCTGAGGTCGGCTGCCGCGTCGAGCGCGGCCAGTTGCTCGCGGCGCGCCATGTGTTCGTCGTGCAGCGTGTCGGGCGGCAGCCGGAACTTGCGCGCCGCCGTGTGCAGCGCGTCGAGCCGCGCTTCGACCTGCGCGAGCCGTTCCGGATCGAGTTCGAGCCGCTGCGCGTAGTGCGACAGCGAATAGCCGGCCTCGCGCAGCTGGATCTCGGCCGGATCGAGCGCGGCCAGCACGTCGTTGAGCGTCGGATCGATCGAGGCGAGCTGGCGTACCTTCGAGATCACGCCGCCGAGCTGCCGCAGCAGCGCGTCGTCGGACTCCGAGATCGCGAGCAGCGCGCCCTGCACGCCGCGGATCAGGCTCGCCGAGTGGGTGAGCCGGCCGTGCTCGGCATTCACCTCGGCCCATTCGCCGGGCTGCGGCGCGAGCTTGTCGAGCTCGGCGAGCTGCCAGGCCAGCTTCTCGCGTTCGAGCTGCAGCTCGCGTTCGTGGACCTGCGCGGCCTCGATCTTCTGCAGCGCGTCGCGCCACGCGCGCCAGCCGCGCGCGACCGCCGCCGCCTCGGCGGCAAGCCCGGCGTGGGTGTCGAGCAGCTCGCGCTGCGCGTCGGGGCGCATCAGCAGCTGGTGCGCGTGCTGGCCGTGGATGTCCACCAGCATCTCGCCCAGTTCGCGCAGTTGCGACAGCGTCGCGCTGGTGCCGTTGATGAAGGCGCGCGAGCGGCCGCTCGCGTCGATGACGCGGCGCAGCATCACGCTGTCGTCGGCGTCGAACGCATGGGCGTCGAGCCATTGCGCGACGCGGTCGTGCAGCGTGAACTCGGCGGTGATGTCGGCGCGCTGGCAGCCGGCGCGCACCACGCTGGCGTCGGCGCGCTCGCCGAGCGCGAGCGCCAGCGCGTCGATCAGGATCGACTTGCCGGCGCCGGTTTCGCCGGAGAACACGGTGAAGCCGGCGTCGAATTCTAGGTCGAGCCGGGCGACGATGACGAAGTCGCGGATCGAGAGATGACGAAGCATGATGTCGGGCGCGGCCGCGTCAGGATTGCGGATCGTCGTCGTGCGACGGATGCTCGTTCCAGTGCAGCTTCTTGCGCAGCGTCGTGTAATAGCTGTAGCCGACCGGGTGCAGGAACGGCACGGTGTGCCGCGAGCGCCGCACCTCGATCGTGTCGTTCAGTTGCAGCGCGGTGAACGACTGCATGTCGAAGTTCACGTTGACGTCGCGCCCGCCGATGATCTGGATGCCGACCTTGACGTCGTCGGGCAGCACGATCGGGCGGTTCGACAGCGAATGCGGCGCGATCGGCACCAGCACGATGCCCTGCAGCTGCGGGTGCAGGATCGGCCCGGCCGAGGACAGCGCGTAGGCCGTCGAGCCGGTCGGCGTGGCGACGATCAGGCCGTCCGAGCGCTGGTTGTACATGAAGCGGCCGTCCACCGATACACGCAGTTCCGCCATCCCGGAGAAGCCGCTGCGGTTGACCACCACGTCGTTGAAGGCGAGCGCGTGATAGATCGGTTCGCCGTTGCGCACGATGCGCGCCTCGAGCAGCGTGCGCTCCTCGCGCTCGAAGCTGCCCGACAGCATCTGCGGCACGAGTTCGAGCATGTCCGAGGCGGAAATGTCGGTGATGAAGCCGAGCCGGCCATGGTTGATGCCGATCAGCGGAGTCCGGTAAGGCGCCAGCTGGCGCCCGATGCCGAGCATCGTGCCGTCGCCGCCGAGCACGATCGCGAGATCGGCGCGCGCGCCGATCTCGCTCGGCGTCAGCGCCGGGTGGCCCTCGATGCCGTATTCGCGTGCCGTGGCGGCCTCGAACACCACCTCCAGCCCGCGCTTGGCGATGGCGGCGGCGAGCGCGGCGAGCGGTTCGGCGATGCCGGGCGTGCTGCTGCGCCCCACGAGCGCGACGGTCTGGAACAGGTTACCGGTTTTCATGCCGGCATTACACCATAGCTGGATGACGAAAAGGAACCGGCCGAGCGGCGGGCGGCCCGGGCGACGGGGCGCTCGCCGGAAATCTCGCGGGCGCCGCCCGGTTGCGCTAGAATTTTCCGTCATGTTAGATCCTCGCGCCCGCACCCTCCTCAAGACCCTGATCGAACGGTATATCGCCGACGGTCAGCCGGTCGGCTCGCGCACGTTGTCCCGGTACTCCGGTCTCGAACTGAGCCCGGCCACCATCCGCAACGTGATGTCCGACCTGGAGGAGCTCGGCCTCGTGTCGAGCCCGCACACCTCGGCGGGCCGCGTGCCGACCCCGCGCGGCTACCGGATGTTCGTCGACACGCTGCTGAGCGTGGAATCGCCAATCGACGACGAGGCCGTGACGCGGCTCGTGCAGACCACGCTGCAGGCGGGCGAGCCGCAGCAGAAGGTGGTGGCGGCCGCGGCCAGCGTGCTGTCGAACCTCTCGCAGTTCGCCGGCGTGGTGCTCACGCCGCGCCGCAGCCACGTGTTCAAGCAGGTCGAGTTCATGCGGCTGTCGGACAAGCGCATCCTGCTGATCATCGTGACGCCCGAAGGCGACGTGCAGAACCGGATGATGGCCACCCAGCGCGATTATTCGTCGTCGCAGCTGACCGAGGCCTCGAACTACATCAACGCCAATTTCGCCGGGCTGTCGTTCGACGAGGTCCGGCGCCGCTTGCGCGAGGAAATCGACGCGCTGCGCGACGACATGACGGCGCTGATGCACGCGGCCGTCACCGCCAGCACCGAGACCTCCGACGACGAGGACACGGTGCTGATCTCGGGTGAACGCAATTTGCTCGAGGTGGCCGACCTGTCGTCTGACATGGCGCGGCTGCGCAAGCTGTTCGACGTGTTCGACCAGAAGACGAGCCTGCTGCAGTTGCTCGACGTGTCGAGCCACGCGCAGGGCGTGCAGATCTTCATCGGCGGGGAATCGACGCTGGTGCCGATCGACGAAATGAGCGTCGTGACGGCGCCCTACGAGGTCAACGGCAAGATCGTCGGCACGCTCGGCGTGATCGGGCCGACCCGGATGGCCTACCACCGCGTGATCCCGATCGTCGACATCACCGCGCGCCTGCTGTCGCTGACGCTGAGCCAGCAGTAGCGCCGGGCCCGCCGCGCCGGCGGGCCGGCCTTGCCGATACGTGCGCCGGAGGCATTGGGGCGGCATCGGTCGCGCCGCGGCGGCCTCGCTATAATGAGGCTCGTTCGATCCGGTGCCCAGGCCCACCTTCCGTTCATGCGTTTTGATCTCGAACCACCGTCGCAACACGCCGCGGCGCATCGCGTCGCCGTCCTGCTCGTCAATCTCGGTACGCCCGACGCGCCCACTCCGGGCGCGGTGCGGCGCTACCTCGCGCAGTTCCTGTCGGACCCGCGCGTGGTCGAAATCCCGGCCATCGCCTGGCAGCCGATCCTGCGCGGGCTGATCCTGCCGCTGCGTTCGCGCGCCTCGGCGAAGAAATACCGGTCGGTGTGGATGCCCGAGGGCTCGCCGCTGCGCGTGTATACCGAACGGCAGGTCGAGGGCCTGCGCCCGCTGTTCGCCGCGAACGGCTACCAGGTGCTGATCGACTACGCGATGCGCTACGGCACGCCCGACATCGGCACGGTGCTCGGCCAGCTGAAGCGCGCCGGCACCGAGCGCGTGTTGCTGGTGCCGATGTATCCGCAGTACTCGTCGTCGACCACGGCCACCGCGTTCGACGCTGCGTTCGCCGCGCTCGGCCGCATGCGCAACCAGCTCGAGGTCCGCACGCTGCGCCACTACGCCGATCATCCCGCCTACATCCACGCGCTCGCCGAGCAGGTCCGCCAATACTGGGCCGAGCACGGGCGCCCCGATTTCGCGGCCGGCGACAAGCTGGTGCTGAGCTTCCACGGCGTGCCCAAGCGCACGCTCGACCTCGGCGACCCCTATCATGACCAGTGCCAGCAGACGGGCGCGTTGCTGATGGCCGCACTCGAACTGACCCCGCTCGAATGCCGCGTCACGTTCCAGTCGCGCTTCGGCAAGGCCGAATGGCTGCAGCCCTACACGGCGCCGACGCTGCGCGAACTCGGCGCGGCCGGCGTCAGGCGCGCCGACGTGTTCTGCCCGGGCTTCACGGCCGACTGCCTCGAAACGATCGAGGAGATCGGCATGGAGGTGCGCGACGAGTTTCTGCACGGCGGCGGCGGGACGTTCCACCGGATTCCGTGCCTGAACGCGTCGCCGGCCTGGATCGACGCGCTCGGCCAGATCGTGGCCGAGAACCTGCAGGGCTGGCCGGTGCGCGCGCCGGCGCCGGCCGACGCGGCGGCATGACGGCGAACCGGCCGCGCGACGGCCACTGAGACGGGAAAGATCCGATGAATCACCGAATTTCGACCGAACCGGGCGCGAAGCTGCGCATCGACAAATGGCTGTGGGCGGCACGCTTCTTCAAGACCCGCTCGCTCGCGGCCGAGGCCGTCGAGAAGGGGCGGGTGCGGATCGGCGGCGTGCCGGTCAAGCCGTCGAAGGACGTGCGCGTGGGCGATCGGGTCGAGGTGACGATCGACACGGCGCTCTGGCAGATCGACGTGCTCGGCATCTGCGACTTGCGCGGGCCGGCCGCGGTGGCGCAGACGCTTTATGCGGAAACCGCGGAGGGGCGCGCGAAGCGGCTTGCCGAACTCGAGCGGCGGCGGCATTATCGCGAGCCGGCCGCCGAGCTGCATGGCCGGCCGACCAAGCGCGACCGCCGGATCATCGACAAACTTTCGAATGGGCGCTGAAGAGGTGCTCGAACGTCGCCTGGGCGCCACCATACTCGGTAGTGCGATCGGTGACGGCGCCCGACAGGCAAATGGTGGTGGTGCCGGCCGCCAACACCAGCGCGACCACCGATATCGCAAAGGTCAGTTTCACGGTACTCCCCTCGGGAAGGCAGGCGGAACGGGTTCGGTGGTGGCCGCCTGACGGCAGCCGCGCCGGAAAATGAATCGGGAATTGCGCTTGCTTCGACAACGCGTATCGCAGTGTAGTCCAGTGCCCGATACCGATCCAGTGCCAAGCGGGTAAGGGTTGTTACAGCGGGTTTCGCCGCGCCGCCGGCGGCGCGCGCTGCGGAACGGGTACCATGCCGGCGCTGCCGCAGACATGCACCGGATTGGCGCGCAAATGGAGGGAATCGCCCGGCCGGGGGGCGCAATCCGCGTCGAATCGGCCGAAACCCGCCGAAACCGGTGCGGTGGCCGAAAGACCCTCTTGAATAGGGTGTCTTCGGCCCCATCTGCGCCAACGTTGTGCGGCGGTGCGTTGCCCGTGCGAGGCGCCGCCGGTCTGGCTTTCATCACTCAATTCGATTTCAGCGACATGGAAAACACGCAAGAGAATCCGGCTGGTCAACCGGCCGACGAGAGCGGCCGCGACGCGCAGGCTGCGCAACCCCAGGCCGCCGAAGCGGCGCCGGCGCAGCCGGCAGGCGAGGCCGAGGCCGCGCTGGCCGAGGCACAGGCCAAGATCGCCGAGCTGCAGGAAAGCTTCCTGCGGGCCAAGGCCGAAACCGAGAACGTGCGCCGCCGCGGCCAGGAAGACGTTGCCAAGGCCCACAAGTTCGCGATCGAGAGCTTCGCCGAGCATCTGCTGCCGGTGATCGACAGCCTGGAAGCCGCGGTCGGCGACAAGTCCGAGGACATCGCGAAGGTCCGCGAGGGCGTCGAGCTGACGCTGCGCCAGTTGCAGAGCGCGCTCGAGAAGGGCCGCGTCAGCGTGATCGATCCGGCCGGCGCGAAGTTCGATCCGCACCAGCACCAGGCCATCTCGATGGTGCCGGCCGAGCAGGAGCCGAATACCGTCGTCACCGTGCTGCAAAAGGGCTATATGATCGCCGACCGCGTGCTGCGCCCCGCGCTCGTGACGGTGTCGCAGCCGAAGTAAGCCAGCACGCCGCCGTGCGGCGGCCGGCATGGCTTGAGCGCCGCCCGGCCGGCGTCCGGGGCGCCGCGCCGCGCGGGCCTCGCCGGCGGCGGTGGCGCGAGGTTCCTGGGCCGGGCGCGGCGGGTGGCGCCCGGCTTCGCATTGGTAAGGGGCCAAATCGGCTCGCGACTCCCGCCGATTGAAAAAATCGAATGCCCGCATCGCATTCGGGGTCTTGAAAACGGCGGGAACGCACCTATTTCGTGGACAGGGTTGAATTCGGCGCGGCAAACCGGGCGAAACGCCCCGGAATCCGCAGCAAAACAGAGTTTCTGGAGATTATCAAAAATGGGAAAGATCATCGGTATTGACCTCGGGACCACGAACTCGTGCGTGGCCGTGATGGAAGGCAATCAGGTCAAGGTCATCGAGAACTCGGAAGGCGCCCGCACCACGCCGTCGATCATCGCGTACATGGACGACAACGAAGTGCTGGTCGGCGCGCCCGCCAAGCGTCAGTCGGTGACCAACCCGAAGAACACGCTGTTCGCGGTGAAGCGCCTGATCGGCCGCCGTTTCGAAGAGAAGGAAGTGCAGAAGGACATCGGCCTGATGCCCTACTCGATCATCAAGGCCGACAACGGCGACGCCTGGGTCGAGGCGCATGGCGAAAAGCTCGCGCCGCCGCAGGTTTCGGCCGAAGTGCTGCGCAAGATGAAGAAGACGGCCGAGGACTATCTCGGCGAGCCGGTCACGGAAGCCGTGATCACGGTGCCGGCCTACTTCAACGACAGCCAGCGTCAGGCCACCAAGGACGCGGGCCGGATCGCCGGCCTGGAAGTCAAGCGGATCATCAACGAGCCGACCGCGGCCGCGCTCGCGTTCGGCCTGGACAAGGCCGAGAAGGGCGACCGCAAGATCGCCGTGTATGACCTCGGCGGCGGCACGTTCGACGTGTCGATCATCGAGATCGCGGACGTGGACGGCGAAATGCAGTTCGAAGTGCTGTCGACCAACGGCGACACGTTCCTCGGCGGCGAGGACTTCGACCAGCGCATCATCGACTACGTCATCGGCGAGTTCAAGAAGGAGCAGGGCGTCGATCTGTCGAAGGACGTGCTCGCGCTGCAGCGCCTGAAGGAAGCGGCCGAAAAGGCGAAGATCGAGCTGTCGTCGAGCCAGCAGACCGAAATCAACCTGCCGTACATCACGGCGGACGCCTCGGGTCCGAAGCACTTGAACCTCAAGATCACGCGCGCCAAGCTGGAAGCGCTGGTCGAGGAACTGGTCGAGCGCACCATCGAGCCGTGCCGCACCGCGATCAAGGACGCCGGCGTGAAGGTGTCGGACATCGACGACGTGATCCTGGTCGGCGGCCAGACGCGGATGCCGAAGGTGCAGGAAAAGGTCAAGGAGTTCTTCGGCAAGGAGCCGCGCCGTGACGTGAACCCGGACGAAGCCGTCGCCGTGGGCGCCGCGATCCAGGGCCAGGTGCTGTCGGGCGACCGCAAGGACGTGCTGCTGCTCGACGTGACCCCGCTGTCGCTCGGCATCGAGACGCTCGGCGGCGTGATGACGAAGATGATCAAGAAGAACACCACGATCCCGACCAAGCACGCACAGGTCTACTCGACCGCCGACGACAACCAGGGAGCCGTGACGATCAAGGTGTTCCAGGGCGAGCGCGAGATGGCGGCCGGCAACAAGCTGCTCGGCGAGTTCAACCTCGAGGGCATCCCGCCGGCGCCGCGCGGCGTGCCGCAGATCGAGGTGACGTTCGACATCGACGCGAACGGCATCCTGCATGTCGGCGCGAAGGACAAGGCGACCGGCAAGGAAAACAAGATCACCATCAAGGCGAACTCGGGCCTGTCGGAAGCCGAGATCGACAAGATGATCAAGGACGCC
This sequence comes from Burkholderia glumae LMG 2196 = ATCC 33617, assembly GCF_000960995.1. Lineage (NCBI taxonomy): Bacteria > Pseudomonadati > Pseudomonadota > Betaproteobacteria > Burkholderiales > Burkholderiaceae > Burkholderia > Burkholderia glumae. Next base: position 1,696,894 of record NZ_CP009435.1, read on the forward strand.
GAAGCGAACGCGGCCGAGGACCAGAAGCTGCGTGAGCGTGCCGATGCACGCAACCAGGGCGACGCGCTCGTCCATAGCACGAAGAAGGCGGTGGCCGACTACGGCGACAAGCTCGACGCGGGCGAGAAGGAAAAGATCGAGGCGGCGCTGAAGGACCTCGAGGACGTGCTGAAGGACGCCTCGGCCGAGAAGGCGACGATCGACGCGAAGGTCGAGGCGCTGTCGGCGGCTTCGCAGAAGCTCGGCGAGAAGATGTACGCCGACATGCAGGCCCAGCAGGCCGGTGCTGCCGGCGCGGCGGGCGCCGCAGGCGCGGCCGAGGGGGCGGCGCATACGAGCGGCGCGAGCGCGGCGGCCGATGACGTCGTCGATGCCGACTTCAAGGAAGTGAAGAAGGACTGAAGTCGGGGAGCGGCCGCGCCGCGCCGCGCGGCACGGCCGCTTCCGATCCGCCCCGTCACTGCCGGACGGGCGGATCACCCTTGCGCCTGGCGGGCCTTGCGGCTCGCCGGGCACATTCGTTTTATGGCGGGTGGCGCGCGAGCGCCGCTCTACAGGTCGCAAGACTTTACTGGAAGCGAGAGGAGCCGCCCGCGCGACGTGCGCGGCGGCAGTGAACCGATATGGCGAAACGGGATTACTACGAGGTTCTGGGCGTCGCGAAGAATGCGAGCGACGACGAAATCAAGAAGGCATATCGCAAGCTCGCGATGAAGTACCACCCCGACCGCAATCCGGACAGCAAGGATGCGGAAGAGCGTTTCAAGGAGGTGAAGGAAGCCTATGAAATGCTCTCGGACGACCAGAAGCGTGCCGCCTACGACCAGTACGGCCACGCGGGCGTCGATCCGAACATGGGTGGCGCCGGCGCGCAGGGCTTCGGCGGCTTCGCCGATGCATTCGGCGATATCTTCGGCGACATCTTCGGCCAGGCCGCGGGCGGCGCGGCGCGCGGCGGCCGCGGCGGCCCGCAGGTCTATCGCGGCGCCGATCTGCGCTACAGCATGGAAATCACGCTGGAGCAGGCCGCGCACGGCTACGAGACGCAGATCCGCGTGCCGAGCTGGGTCTCGTGCGAGATCTGCCACGGCTCCGGCGCGAAGCCGGGCACCAAGCCCGACACCTGCCCCACCTGCCACGGCCAGGGCTCGGTGCGCATGTCGCAGGGTTTCTTCAGCATTCAGCAGACCTGCCCGAAGTGCCACGGCACCGGCACCTACATCCCGGAACCGTGCGCGCACTGTCACGGTTCGGGCAAGGTGAAGGAAACCAAGACGCTGGAAGTGAAGATCCCGGCCGGGATCGACGACGGCATGCGGATCCGCTCGGCCGGCAACGGCGAGCCCGGCATCAACGGCGGCCCGTCGGGCGACCTCTACGTCGAGATTCATATCAAGTCTCACTCGGTGTTCGAGCGCGACGGCGACGACCTGCACTGCCAGATGCCGATTCCTTTCACGACGGCGGCGCTCGGCGGCGAGATCGAGGTGCCGACGCTGGCCGGACGCGCCTCGTTCACGGTGCCGGAGGGCACTCAGTCGGGCAAGACGTTCCGGCTGCGCGGCAAGGGCATCAAGGGGCTGCGTTCGAGCATCGCCGGCGATCTCTACGTCCACGTGCAGATCGAGACGCCCGTCAAGCTGACCGACGTGCAGCGCGATCTGCTCAAGCAGTTCGAGCAATCGCTGGCCGAAGGCGGCGGCCGCCACAGTCCGCAGAGCAAGAGCTGGTTCGACCGGGTGAAGAGCTTCTTCGAGTGACCGCAAGGATGGCAGCATGACCGAAGTCGCAGCCGGCGCGCCGTTCGCGCTGCTCGACGACTGTGACTCGACCGCGTTTGCGCGGTCGAGTCGTTTGTATACGGGCTTTTCGCACCAACGCGTCTGCACCGATCCGGCCGGGCTCGACGCCGTCTGCGCGGCGGTGGCGGCCGACACGGCGAGCGGCCTGCACGCGGTGGTGCTCGGCGACTACGAGTTCGGCCGCAACCTGCAGCGCGGGGTGGCCGGCGACGGCGCGCTGCGGTTCCTGCTGTTCGCTTCGCTCGCGCGGCTCTCGCGCGACGAGGTCGATGCCTGGCTCGCCGCGCACGACGGCGGCGGCGAGCCGTCGGCGGCCGGCGTCGCGCGCCTGCGCAAGAGCGTCACGCGCGCCGGATTCGACGCGGCGATCGACGCGATCCACGCCGCGCTGCGTGCCGGCGACTCCTATCAGGTCAACTACACCTACCGGCTCGGCTTCGAGGCGCACGGCTCGCCGCTCGCGCTGTACCGGCGCCTGCGCGCGCGCCAGCCGGTGCGCTACGGCGCGCTGGTCGCGCTGCCGGACGAGCGCTGGGTGCTGTCGTGCTCGCCCGAGCTGTTCGTCGAGAAGGCCGGCGCGCGGCTGCGCGCGCGGCCGATGAAGGGCACCGCGCCGCGTTCGGCCGATCCGGCCGCCGACTCGCGCGCCGCGGCGTTCCTCGCCGGCGATGCGAAGAACCGCGCCGAGAACCTGATGATCGTCGATCTGCTGCGCAACGACGTCTCGCGCGTGGCCGTGACGGGATCGGTGCGCGTGCCGGCGCTGTTTACCGTCGAACCCTACGCGTCGGTCTGGCAGATGACCTCGAGCGTCGAGGCCGAGGCACGGCCCGAGGCAGGCTTCGCCGACCTGCTGCGTGCACTGTTTCCGTGCGGCTCGATCACGGGCGCGCCGAAGCACAGCACGATGGCGCTGATCGACGCGATCGAATCGACGCCGCGCGGCCTCTACACGGGCGCGCTCGGCTGGCTCGACGCGGCGCCGCCGGGTGCCGCCTGCGGCGACTTCTGCCTGGCCGTGACGATCCGCACGCTGGTGCTCGCGGCACGCCGCGCCGACGGCTGGCGCGCCGGTGCAATGGGCGTCGGCGCCGGCATCGTGCTCGACAGCGCCGCCCCCGACGAATACGCGGAGTGCGAATTGAAGGCCAGCTTCCTGACCGAGGCCGATCCCGGCTTCCAGCTGTTCGAGACGATGCACGCGACGCGTGCCGGCGGGGTGCGCCATCTCGCGCGCCACCTCGCGCGGCTCGCCGCGAGCGCCGAGGCGTTCGGCTTCGCCTGCGACCGCGCGGCGCTCGCGCAGCGCATCGCCGAACGGGTGGCGTCGTTCGACGGCGACGGCGCGATCCGCCTGCGCGCGGCGCTCGCCAAGGACGGCACGCTCGAACTCGCGGCAGCGCCGCTGGCGGCGCTGGCCGGGCCCGGCGTCGCGGTGCTGCTCGCGGCCGAGCACGGTTTCGCGCCGACCTCGTCATCCGATCCGCTGCTCGCGCACAAGACCACGCGGCGCGCCGAATACGATCGCGCGTGGCGCGCGGCCGAGGCCGCCGGCGCGTTCGACATGCTGTTCGTCAACGAGCGCGGCGAGCTGACCGAGGGCGGGCGCACCAGCCTGTTCGTGCGGCTCGACGGGCGCTGGTACACGCCGCCGCTCGCCTGCGGGCTGCTGCCCGGCGTGATGCGCGCGGCCCTGCTCGACGACCCGGCCTGGGGCGCCAGCGAGCGCGTGATGACGCCCGAGGATCTGCTGCGCGCCGAGGCGCTGATGGTCTGCAACGCGCTGCGCGGCGCCGTCATGGCCACGCTGCGGCGCGCCTGCTGAGGTCCGGGCGGCGCGCCTCGCGGCCTCGTCAGAACGAATGCTCCGGGCCGGGGAAGCTGCCGTCCTTGACGGCGCGCACGTAGGCTTCGACAGCCGCGAAGATGCTCGGCTGGCCCTGCATGAAATCCTTCACGAAGCGCGGCCGCTTGCCGGGGAAGATGCCGAGCATGTCGTGCAGCACCAGCACCTGGCCCGAGCAGTTGATGCCGGCGCCGATGCCGATGGTCGGCGTGCGGATCTGCGCGGTCAGCTCCGAGGCCACCAGCGTCGGCACCGCTTCGAGCACCATCAGCTGCGCGCCGGCCTGTTCCAGCGCCTGCGCGTCGCGCAGCAGCTGCGCGGCGCCGGCCTCCGTCTTGCCCTGCACCTTGAAGCCGCCGAGCGCATGCACCGACTGCGGCGTGAGCCCGAGGTGCGGACACACCGGCACGGCACGCTCGACCAGGAAGCGCACCGTGTCGGCGAGCCATTCGCCGCCTTCCAGCTTGACCATCTGGGCGCCGGCGCGCATCAGCTTGACCGAACTCGCGAACGCCTCGGCCGGCGTGCCGTAGGTGCCGAACGGCAGGTCGGCGACGATCAGCGCGCGCGGCTGCGCGCGCGCCACGCAGGCGGTGTGGTAGGCGATCTCGTCGAGCGTGACCGGCAGCGTGGTGGTCTGGCCTTGCAGCACGTTGCCGAGCGAGTCGCCGATCAGCAGCGCGTCGACGCCGGCGCGATCGAGCAGCGACGCGAAGCTCGCGTCGTAGCAGGTCAGCATCGCGATCTTTTCGCCCGCGTCGCGCATCGCCTGCAGTTTCGGCACGGTCACGGCCGCGCGGCTCGATTCCTGGAGGTAGGTCATGGGGGGTCCGGTTTCGTGGAGAAAACAGGCGGCGCCGCGAACCGCCTCAGCGGCCGACGCCGCCCTTGACGAAGGATTCCTTGCGCCCGCGCATCGTCTCGATGCGCGTCATCAGCAAGGCAAGATCGTCTGGCGAGTCGAGCGGATTCAGGTGTTCCGCCGCGACGGTGAGGACCGGCGTGCGGTCGTAGTGATAGAAGAATTCGTTGTAGGCGTCGCACAGCGCGCGCAGGTAGGCGTCGCCGATCTGCAGTTCCGCTGCGATGCCGCGTTTCTGGATCCGCGCGTACAGCACCTCGGGGCTCGCCTGCAGGTAGACCACCAGGTCGGGCGCGGGCGCGGGCGCGTCGATGCGCTCGGCCAGCGTGCGGTAGAGCTGCCATTCGTCGTCGGCGAGCGTCAGGCGCGCGAAGATCTCGCTCTTCTGCGGCATGAAATCGGCCACCAGCGCGGCGCCGGCGGCCTGCGCGGCGGCGATCCCGCCGGTCTGGCGCGCGCGCTGCAGCGCGAACGCGAGCTGCGCCGGCAGCGCGTAGCGTGCGCCCTCGCGGTAGAAGCGTTCGAGAAACGGATTGTCCTGCGGGCGTTCGAAGAGCGTGTCCATGCCCCAGCGCTCGGCCAGCAGCGTGGCTAGCGAGGTCTTGCCGACGCCGATCGGCCCCTCGATCGCGAGGTAGCGGTGGGGCGGGCGCGGGTCGGGCGGCGTGACGGTCAGCGGCGTCGCGTTCATCGGCAGCGGCGCGACTCGTTCGCGCTCTTCATCGCCAGCAGGCACTGGCAGGTCTGCACCTTCTCGATGCGCTGGTCGGCCACCGCGGCGAGGAACGCCTGGGCGGCGCCCCGCGAGGGAATCATGAGCGCCGGATCGAGTTCGAGCAGCGGCACCAGCACGAACGCGCGCGCGGTCAGGCGCGGGTGCGGCACGACCAGATCGGGCTCGTCGATCAGATGGTCGCCGTACAGCAGGATGTCGATGTCGAGCGTACGCGGCGCATTGGGGAACGGCCGCTCGCGGCCGAAATGGTGCTCGATCTGCTGGCAGAGCCGGAGCAATTCACGGGCCGGCAAACGCGTGTCGACCTTGACGGCGCAGTTGTAGTAGTCGTCGCCGCCGGCATCCACGGGGGCCGTCCGGTACAGGCTCGACTTGCCGATCACGGTGATCGACGTGCATTGCTGCGCGAGGCAGACCACCGCGTCCTTCAACGCCTGGCGCGCATCGCCGAGATTCGCGCCCAGCCCGAGATAAGCAACCGTCATGGCATCCACATCCTACGTCGTTCGACGGCTCAGTCCTGCGCGTCCTGGGCGTCGGCCTGTTGCACGGTGCCGTCGGCCGGCCTGCGGTTGCGCGCGCCGCCGCGGCGGCGGCGCTTGCGCGGTGCCGCCGGATCGCGCGGGGCGCCGTTCGTGAGCAAGGCCTCGCGAGCCGCGGCATCGCCGTCGATGAAATCCGTCCACCATTGCGCCACGGCCGGGTCCAGCTCGCCCGACTCGCAGCGCAGGAGGAGGAAATCATACCCCGCTCTAAACCTTTGGTGTTCCAGCAGCCTCATGGCGCTGCGGCCCGAGCGTTTCTCGAGGCGCAGCTGCAGCCCCCAGATCTCGCGCATGTCGGCCGAGTAGCGCTTGTGGATCGCGAGCTTCTCGGTCTGCATCTCGAGCACGTCGTCCATCGCGCGCTGCAGCGCCGGCACCGGGAACTCGCCGTTCGCGACGTTCTGGTTCCAGCGCTGGCGCATGTCGTGCCAGAGCAGCGTCGCGAACAAAAAGCCCGGCGACACGGACTTGCCGGCGCGCACGCGCGCGTCGGTGTTGTTGAGCGCGAGCGTGATGAACTTCTCGCCCTGCGGCTGCTCCAGCACCACGTCGAGCAGCGGCAGCAGCCCATGGTGCAGGCCCTCGCTGCGCAACTGCCTGAGGCAGGCGAGCGCATGGCCCGAGAGCAGCAGCTTCAGCATCTCGTCGAACAGGCGCGCGGCGGGCACGTTGTTGATCAGATCGGCGAGCGGCTGGATCGGCTCGCGCGTGTGCGGCTCGATGTCGAAGCCGAGCTTGGCCGCGAAGCGCACCACGCGCAGCATCCGCACCGGATCCTCGCGGTAGCGCGTGGCCGGGTCGCCGATCATGCGCAACAATCGTGCGCGCACGTCGGCCATGCCGTCGTGGTAGTCGAGCACGGTCTGGGTCGCCGGGTCGTAGTACATCGCGTTGATCGTGAAGTCGCGGCGCGCCGCGTCCTCGTGCTGCTCGCCCCAGACGTTGTCGCGCAGCACGCGCCCGCTCGCGTCCACCGCATGGGTGCGGCGGTCCAGCTCGTCGCGCTTCATGCGCCGCGGCGGGGCGGCGTCGGCGGGCGCCGACGCGGGCGCGTCGGCCGGCGCGTCCACCAGCGCGCGGAAGGTCGAGACCTCGATCAGCTCCTGGCCGAACTGCACGTGGACGATCTGGAAACGCCGGCCGATCAGCCGGGCGCGGCGGAACAGGCGCTGCACCTCGGTGGGCGTCGCGTCGGTGGCGACGTCGAAATCCTTCGGGGCGATGCCGAGCAGCAGGTCGCGTACCGCGCCGCCGACGATGAACGCGCGGAAGCCGGCCTGCTGCAGCGTATCGGTCACGCGCACGGCGTTGCGCGAGATCAGCGACGGGTCGATGCCATGCACGGCGGCCGGCACGATGGTCGGCTCGGTGCGGCTCGCGGCGACCTTCGCGGCGTCGCGCGCGGCCTGTTTCTTGGCGGCTGCCACGGCGGCCGGCGAGGCGGCCGCGGGGCCGGTGGAGGGCGGGGCGGCATCGGCCGCGCCGGCGTTGTCGCGGGCGGCGGAATCGTCCTGCCCGAGCAGCTTGCGGATGAGTTTCTTGATCACGAGGGCTGGAAGAGATCGAGGACGCGCCAGCCGTGTTCGCGGGCATGCGCACGCAGCGTGTCGTCGGGGTTGGTCGCGACCGGATCGGTCACTTTCTCGAGCAACGGAATGTCGTTGTGCGAGTCGCTGTAGAAGTAGCTGCGCTCGAAATCGGCGAGGCGCTTGCCGAGCGAGGCGAGCCAGGCCTCGGTGCGCGCGATCTTGCCCTCGCGGAAGCTCGGCGTGCCGGTCGCGCGGCCCGTGAGCGCCGAGGCCGGATCGCCGTCGACGGTTTCGACCTCGCAGGCGATCAGCGTCTCGACGCCGAACGCCTGCGCGATCGGGCGCGTCACGAATGCGTTGGTCGCGGTGACGATGCAGCAGAGGTCGCCCGCCTGCTGATGCTCGCGCACCAGCTCGCGCGCGGCGGGCAGCATCACGGGCCGGATCACCTCGCGCATGTACTGCTCGTGCCACGCGTCGAGCTGGGCGCGCGAATGCTGCGCGAGCGGCGCCAGCACGGCGGCCAGGTAGGCCTGGATGTCGAGCGTGCCGGCCTGGTAGTCGGCGTAGAAGCGATCGTTCTGACGCGTGTAGCTGTCCGCGTCGACGAGGCCGAGCTTGACGATGAAGCGGCTCCATTCGTGGTCGCTGTCGGTCGGGATCAAGGTGTGATCGAGGTCAAAGAGTGCCAGATTTGTCATGGAGGGGCATTTTACTTGAAGCTACTTGATCCGGCCGGAAGCATCCGCCTCGCGCTCCAGCGCCGTCAGCAGCGCGCGCAGGAGCGGCAGCGTGACCGCGCGTTTCTGCTCGAGCGAGAAGCGGTCGAGCGCGTCGAGCAGCGCCATCAGGCTCGGCATGTCGCGCCGGTAGTGCGTGAGCAGGTAGGCGGGCACATCGTCGGCGATCGCGATGCCGCGCGCCTTGGCGGCCTGCTTGAAGACGACGGCCTTGTCGGCGTCCGACAGCGGCGCGAGGTGGAACACCAAGCCCCAGCCGAGCCGCGTGCGCAGGTCCTCGCGCACGTCGAGCGCGAGCGGCGCGGCCGGGCCGGCGCCGACGAACGCGCTCGACGGATGCGCGCGCACCTCGTTGAACAGGTTGAAGAGCGCGATCTGCTGGGTGTCGCTCATCGCGTCGATGTCGTCGACGGCGTACAGCGAGACGCGCGGATCGAACGCGATCGCGCCGAGCGGGCTTTGCGGCGTCAGGTAGCGCGCGCTGCCGTACGAGGTGTCGTGGACGAGCGCCTGCAGCAGGTGGCTGCGGCCGCTGCCGGCCTCGCCCCAGACGTAGAACGAGCGGTCGGCCACCGGGCCGGCGGCGAGCGCGAGATCGAGCCGGCGCAGCCGCGAGACGAGTTCGTCGTTCGGCCCGATGGTGAAGTTCTCGAACGTCGCGGGCGGCGGCGTGCCGAGGTCGAGCGTCAGTTGACGGGTGGCGGTCACGGTGCGGATCGGATGAGGTCGGGCTCGCGCCGTGCGGCGACCCGGCGCGAGGCGCCGCCGCGTTGCGCGCAGGCGCGGCGCGCCCGCATCGCATCCGCGCCGGCCGCGCGCGACCTGCGCGGCGGCGCGCCGCGCGCGGCGGCCGACCGGCGGGCCGGCGACGAAAACGGGGACGATTCGGACACGATGCGTTACCTGGAGAGATCGGCGCGGGGAATTCGGCCGGGCGTCCGGCTTCGGGTAAAATCGCATTTTACCGACCTTCTCGCATTCCCCCATGACTTCTCCGAAATCCGCTCCCGACGCCCAAGGTCTTTCCTACCGTGACGCGGGCGTCGACATCGACGCGGGCGACGCGCTCGTCGACAAGATCAAGCCATTTGCCAAGAAAACGCTGCGCGACGGCGTGCTGGGCGGGATCGGCGGATTCGGCGCACTGTTCGAAGTGCCGAAGAAGTATCGGGAGCCGGTGCTGGTGTCGGGCACCGACGGCGTGGGCACCAAGCTCAAGCTCGCGTTCCACCTGAACCGCCACGACACGGTCGGCCAGGATCTGGTGGCGATGAGCGTGAACGACATCCTCGTGCAGGGCGCCGAGCCGCTGTTCTTCCTCGACTACTTCGCCTGCGGCAAGCTCGACGTCGAGACGGCGGCGACGGTGGTGAAGGGCATCGCGACCGGCTGCGAGCTGGCCGGCTGCGCGCTGATCGGCGGCGAGACGGCGGAAATGCCCGGCATGTATCCGGACGGCGAGTACGATCTGGCCGGCTTCGCGGTGGGTGCGGTCGAGAAGAGCCGGATCATCGACGGCAGCACCATCGCCGCGGGCGACGTGGTGCTGGGCCTCGCGTCGAGCGGCATCCACTCGAACGGCTTTTCGCTGGTGCGCAAGATCATCGAGCGCGCCAATCCCGATCTCGACGCCGCCTTCGACGGCCGCACGCTGGCCGACGCGCTGATCGCGCCGACCCGCATCTACGTGAAGCCGCTGCTCGCGCTGATGGCCAAGCTGCCCGTCAAGGGCATGGCGCACATCACGGGCGGCGGCCTCGTCGAGAACATCCCGCGCGTGCTGCGCGAGGGCCTGACGGCCGAACTGGACCAGACCGCCTGGACGCTGCCGCCGCTGTTCCAGTGGCTGCAGCAGCACGGCGGCGTGGCCGATGCGGAGATGCACCGCGTGTTCAATTGCGGGATCGGGATGGCCGTGATCGTCGCGGCGGCCGATGCCGACGCGGCCGTGGCGGAACTGAGCGCCGCCGGCGAGCAGGTCTGGAAGATCGGCAAGGTGCGCGCCACGCGCGAGGGCGAGGCGCAGACCGTGGTGGTCTGAGGCTGGCGCAGCAGGAGGATCGGTGGCACGGCGCTCGTGCCGTGCAGCAGGAAGGGCCGCGGAGCGCGGCCTTTTTTGTTGCCTGGCGCGGACGCGTTCAGGGCGCCGCGTCGAGCACGCGCTCAAGCGCGGCCACGGCGCGCCGCGGCGCGTCATCGGCGCAGCAGTCCACCACGATGCGCTCCGGCATCGAGCGCAGCCAGGTCAGCTGCCGCTTGCAGAGCTGGCGCGTGGCGAATATGCCCTTGTCGCGCATCGTGGCGTGGTCGGTGGCGCCGTCGAGATATTCCCAGGCCTGCCGGTAGCCCACGCAGCGCATCGACGGCAGGCCCAGATGCAGGTCGCCGCGCCCGCGCAGCCGTTCCACCTCGTCGACGAAGCCGGCCGCGAGCATCGCGTCGAAGCGCACCGCGATCCGCGCATGCAGCACGGCGCGCTCGGACGGCTCCAGCGCCACCGGCACGAAGCGGTAGCGGGCCGCCTCGTCGCAGGCTGGCGGCGGTGCGGCGAGCAGCGCCGACATGGGCCGGCCGCTCAGTTCGAGGATTTCGAGCGCACGCTGGATGCGCTGCGCGTCGTTCGGCGCCAGCCGCGCGGCGGTTTCCGGGTCGGCCCGTGCGAGCCGCGCATGCAGCGCCGGCCAGCCGTCGCGCGCGGCGTCGGCGTCGAGCCGCGCGCGCACCTGCGGATCGGCGGCCGGTAGCGCATTGAGCCCCTGCGTCAGCGCCTTGTAGTACAGCATGGTCCCGCCCGCCAGCAGCGGCGTGTGTCCGCGCGCGAGGATCTCGCCCAGCAGGCGCAGCGTGTCGGCGCGGAACTCGGCGGCCGAATAGGCCTCGCGCGGGTCGCGGATGTCGATCAGATGATGCGCCACGCGCTCGCGTTCGGCGCGCTCCGGCTTCGCGGTGCCGATATCCATCTCGCGATAGACGAGCGCCGAATCGACGCTGACGATCTCCACCGGCCGCCGCTCGGCCAGCGCCAGCGCCGCGGCGGTCTTGCCCGAGGCGGTGGGGCCGAGCAGGCAGGCGACGGTGACGCGGGGCGATTCGGGTGCGCCGCTCATTGGCCGCGCATGAACAGGCGGTCGAGATCGCCGAGCGTGAGCTGGTACCAGGTCGGCCGGCCGTGGTTGCACTGGTCGGCGCGCTCGGTGGCCTCCATCTGGCGCAGCAGCGCGTTCATCTCGTCGAGCGTCAGGCGCCGGTTGGCACGCACCGCATGATGGCAGGCCAGCGTGCCGAGCAGTTCGTGCTGGCGCTCGGTCAGCACGCGCGAGCCGCCGAATTCGTGCAGGTCGGCCAGCACCGCTCGCGCCAGCGTCGGCAGGTCGGCATCGCGCAGCAGTGCGGGCACCGCGCGGATCGCGAGGGTGGTGGGCGAGAGCGTGGCCAGGTCGAAGCCGAGCGCGTCGAGCGTCTCGCGTTCCTCCTCGGCGGTACCGATCTCGACCGGCGTGGCCGCCATCGTCACCGGCAGCAGCAGCGACTGCACCGCGATCGCGCGGTTCGCGAGCGCGGTCTTGAACTGCTCGTAGAGGATGCGTTCGTGCGCGGCGTGCATGTCGACGATCACGAGGCCCTGCGCGTTCTGCGCGAGCACGTAGATGCCGTGGACCTGGCCGAGCGCGAAGCCGAGCGGCTGCGCGTCGTGCCCGGCGTCGGCCGGCAGCGTGCCGGGTGTGGCGCCGAACGGCGCCGGCTCGGCCGTGCCGGTCGCTTCGCCGCCGGCTGCCTTGCGCCCGAACAACGCGTCGTAGAGCGCCAGCGGCTGCGCGACCGGCAGCGTGCCCTGCGTCATGCGTGACTGGCGCGTCCAGGTGTTGCCCGCGCCCGAGCGCGCCGCACCGCCGCCACCGAATCCACCGCTGCTGCTGCTGCCGGCGGCCGAGCCGAAGCCGCCCGAGGCGCGGCCGAAGCCGCCCGCCGGGCCCGAGGACGTCGCGCTGCCGGCGCCATCGGCCAAGCCGGAGCCGCTCACGCCGTCGGCGCGTGCCGCGTGGTCGCCGGCTTGGCCGGCGGACCCGGCCGGGGCACGTTCTGGCGCGGCGCTCTCGCCGGCCGGTGCCAGATGCGCGGCGTGGCCGCCCGCCGTGGTCCCGGGCGAGGCCCCCGCGTGCCGCGCGAGCGCGCGCTGCACCGCGTGGAACACGTACTGGTGGATCGAGCGTGAATCGCGAAACCGCACCTCGATCTTCGACGGATGGACGTTCACGTCGACGGCCTCGGGCGGCAGGTCGAGAAACAGCACGTAGGACGGGTAGCGGTCGCCGTGCAGCACGTCCTCGTAGGCGGCGCGCACCGCGTGCGTGAGCAGCTTGTCGCGCACGAAGCGGCCGTTGACGAAGAAGTATTGCTGGTCGGCGCGGCCGCGGCTCGCGGTGGGCAGGCCCGCGCAGCCGTACACGGCGAGCGGCCCGGCCTGCTCGTCGAGCGGCAGGTGCGCGGTGGCGAAGCCCTCGCCGAGGATCTTCGCGACGCGCACGGCCGGCTCGCTCGCGTTCCAGTGCTCGACGGCCCGGCCGTTGTGCAGCACCGAGATCGCCACGTCGGGGCGTGCCAGCGCCACGCGGCGGATCATCTCGAGGCAGTGGCCGAATTCGGTCTGCTCGCTCTTCAGGAACTTGCGGCGCGCAGGCGTGTTGAAGTACAGCTCGCGCACCTCGATGGTGGTGCCGCGCGTGCCGGCCGCGGGCGACAGCGCGCCGGTGTCGGCGTCGATGCGCGTGGCGTGCGGCGCCTGCTCGGTGCGGCTCGTGATCGCCAGCTCGGAGACCGAGGCGATCGAGGCCAGCGCCTCGCCGCGAAAGCCGAGCGTGGCTACCGACTCGAGCTCGACGAGCGAGCGGATCTTGCTGGTGGCGTGGCGCATCAGCGCGAGCGGCAGCTCGTCGGCGGGGATGCCGCAGCCGTCGTCGGTGATCGAGATGCGCTTGACGCCGCCCTCGTCGAGTGCGATGCGCAGCGTGGTGGCGCCCGCGTCGAGCGCGTTCTCGAGCAACTCCTTGACGACGGATGCCGGGCGCTCGACCACCTCGCCGGCCGCGATCTGGCTGATCAACTGGTCGGGCAGCGGCTGGATCGCGCGCAGCGGGCGCGGGCCGGCCGCGGGGACGGCGGCGCTCGCGGCGGCGTCGGCACCGGTGGAATCGGTGGAATCGGTAAATTCGGACATGCGGGAATTATAACGACGCCGCCGAGCCGGCACCGGCGCCGGGCGCGGACACAATTTTTTTCAAGTGCATCCACGGGCGCCCGGGCTTCCTTCGGTATCATCTCGCCGGTTGCCCAGGCCCGGCCGGCGGCGCGCCTGTTCGGCTCGCCCGCCGGGCCGCCCCCCAGCCCGCGCGCTCGTCCCGCTCCCGCTCCTGTTCCCGAACCGAAGGAAACGTCTTGGATACGCTGCTTCACTTCGTCAATCTGGTCCTGCACATCGACGCGTTCCTCGGCAAGTTCATCCAGTATTACGGCGCCTGGGTGTATCTGGTGCTGTTCCTGATCGTGTTCTGCGAAACCGGGCTGGTGATCCTGCCGTTCCTGCCCGGCGATTCGCTGCTGTTCATCGCGGGCGCGTTCGCCGCGTCGGGCGAGATGAGCCTGGCGGCGCTGATCGTGCTGCTGCTGGTGGCCGCCACCCTGGGCAACACGGTCAACTACCTGCTCGGCCGCGCGATCGGCCCGAAGGTGTTCGACACGCATGTGCCGGTGCTCGAGCGCTTCCTCGACCGCGCCGCGCTGCAGAAAACCCACGATTTCTACGAGCGTCACGGCGGCAAGACGCTGGTGCTGGCGCGCTTCATCCCGGTGGTACGCACCTTCGCGCCGTTCGTCGCCGGGGTCTCGGCGATGCGCTTGGCGCGCTTTCAGCTCTTCAACGTCGCCGGCGCGCTGGCCTGGGTGCTGCTGCTCACCCTGCTCGGCTATTTTTTCGGCAACATCCCGTTCATTCGCCAGTACCTGAACGTGATCGTGCTGGTGGGAGTCGGCGCGGCGGCCGTGCCGGTGGTGATCGGCGCGCTCTGGAAGCTGCTGCGCGGTCGGACCCGCCCGTCGCGGGGCGGCCCGAATACGCCGCGCGGGCGCGGCTGAGGCCCGTGCCGCCGCGGCGCGGTTCGCGCCTTATCCGGCCGAGCGTTGGATGGTCGGCGTCTCCGGCGTCGGATAGCCGGCCTGACGGAAGGTGTCGAGGATCGCGTGCTGCGCGTCGCAATAGACCTGCCAGTAGCTGGCGGGCGGCGTGCAGGGGCGCACGAACAGCAGCGGGCCTTCCGGCGTGAACTGCAGGATGCCGACGTCGGGCGCGGGCGTCGGCAGCACGTTCGGGATCGCCGCCACGGCCGCCTTCAGCTTCGCGATCGCCTCGGCCGCGTCGACGCCGTGGGCGATCTTCGCGGTCAGGTCCACGCGGCGATGCGGCGTTGCGCTGTAGTTGGCGATGTTGTCGGAGAAGATCTTGTTATTGCCGACGATGGTCACGACGTTGTCGCTGGTCAGCAGCGTGGTGCTGAACAGCCCGAGTTCCTTGACGGTGCCGGTCACGCCGGCCGCCGAGATCGAGTCGCCGACCTTGAACGGGCGCAGCACCTGCAGGAACACGCCGGCCGCGAAGTGCGCGAGCAGGCCGCCCCAGGCGGTGCCGACCGCGAGGCCGATGCCGGCCAGCAGTGCCGCGAACGAGGTGGTCTGCACGCCGAACACCTGCAGGATCGCGAGGATCAGCACGATGGTCAGCAGCACGCTGACCACCGACGACAGGTAGTAGGCGAGCGTGGTGTCGACGCGCCCGCTGCGCTGCACGAGCCGGCCGAGCAGCCGCGTGGAAAGGCGGATCAGCCAGCGGCCGACGATCCATAGCGCGATCGCGGCGAGCACCTTGAGGCCGAAATCGAGGCCACGGGTCATCAGGAATTGTTGGGCGGTAGCGAGTTCCACCATGGGGTCTCCGAATCGGGAAGGCGGGACGCGACATGCGTCCGGCCGCGCAGTTATAACCGCCCGGTCGCGCGCCGGCAATCGTGGCCCGCGATGCCAGGCCCGAGCAGGACCGCGGGCGGGGCGCTGCCGGTGGCTGCGCCCAGGCGGCGGCGCGGGCGCCTGGGCGTCGAGGCCGAGTCCGGCCGAGGCGCCGCCCGCTCAGGCGTGCGTGCCGTTGCGCGGCGCGCGCGGCGTGAACGCGAAGGTCTCGACGCGGCCGCCGCGCGCGACGATCGCCGTGCTCTCGGGAATGGCCTGCCACGCGCCCGGCAGGTCGACGAGCGGCTCGGACAGCACCAGGAATGCGTCGTCGCCGACCGCGGCGATGCGCGGATCGTCGGGATAGAGCTCGTGCAGATGGCGAAACGAGGTGCTGTGGAACAGCGTGCGCGATCGATGCTCGCTCGAATAGCGCACCGACACCACCTGCTCGCCGTCGGTTGCGCAGACGGTCATGCTGATCGGCGGTGCCACGCCGTGCTTCGCGGCGATCTCCTCGATCACGCCGGCCATCCGTTCGAGCGCCGGCAGCGGCGTGTGTTCGAGCCCGAATGTGAGCGCCAGGTGGAACATCAGCTCGGAGTCGGTCGAGCCCTCCACCGACGGGAACAGCGCGGGGTCGATGCGCAGCATCAGGTCGTGGCGCAGCTTGTGGTAGTGGCGGATCAGGCCGTTGTGGACGAACATCCAGCGGCCGTGGCGGAACGGATGGCAGTTGGTTTCCTGGACCGGCGTGTCGGTGGCGGCGCGAATGTGCGCGACGAAGTGCGGGGAATGGATCGCGCGCGCGACCTCGCGCAGGTTGCGGTCGTTCCAGGCCAGATGCACGCAGCGGTAGCGAAACGGGATCTCGTCGGGGCGTCCGTACCAGCCGATGCCGAAGCCGTCGCCATTGGTGGTGGTGGCGCCCAGGCGCGAATGCAGGCTCTGATCGATCAGCGAATGCTGCGCGCGGAACAGGACGGTTTCGAGCGGGATCGGGTTACCGGTGTAGGCGAGCCAGCGGCACATGGGGAACTCCTTCTGCGACTGCGCGAAGGGCCGGCACGCGGGGCGCGGCCGGCCGGGAAGTCAGCCGAGCATAGCGGAAGACGGCCGCCGCTGGCCTTGCGCATAGCCTGCGAAGCGGCTCGCGTGGCCGATGGCGGCGCGTTTTCGAAGGCCTTCGCTGGCCTTCGCGCCGCTGCCCGGCTTACTTCGGCGCGCGGCCGTAGGTGTCCTCGAAGCGGACGATATCGTCCTCGCCGAGGTAGGCACCCGACTGCACCTCGATCAGCTCGAGCGGGATCTTGCCGGGGTTGCTCAGGCGGTGCGTCGCGCCGAGCGGGATGTAGGTCGACTGGTTCTCGGTCAGCATGATCTCCCTGTCGCCGTTCGTCACGAGCGCGGTGCCCTTCACGACGATCCAGTGCTCGGCGCGGTGATGGTGCATCTGCAGGCTCAGCTGCGCGCCCGGCTTGACGACGATGCGCTTGACCTGGAACCGGTCGCCCTGGTCGATGCCCTCGTAGTCGCCCCACGGGCGGACCACGCGGCGGTGCGTGACGGACTCGTGACGGCCGGATTTATTGAGTTGTTCGACCACTTTCTTGACGTCCTGCACGTGATCGCGATGGACCACCAGGACGGCATCGGCAGTTTCGACGACGACCAGGTTGTCGACCCCGATCGTGGCTACCATGCGGTGTTCGGCGCGGACGTACGAGTTGCTGGTCGATTCGCAGAACACGTCGCCGATCAGGGTGTTGCCGTCCTCGTCGGTCTTGGCGAGATCGGCCAGGGCGCCCCACGAGCCGATGTCGTTCCAGCCGAGGTTATCGGTGGCGACGACGGCGGCATGCTCGGTCCTTTCCATCACGGCGTAGTCGATCGAGATGTTGGGGCTTGCCGCGAAGGCGACCGGATCGAGTCGGATGAAATCGTTGTCGTGCGACGCGCCCTCGAGCGCCGCTTGCGACAGCCGTGCGATCTCGGGCTCGAACCGCTGCAGTTCCTGCAGGTAGGTCGATGCCTTCAGCATGAACATGCCGCTGTTCCAGTAGTATTCGCCCGATTTGACGAATTCCTCCGCGGTCGCCATGTCGGGTTTTTCGACAAAGGCGTCCACGCGGTGGGCCTGCGCCTCATCGTCGAACGGCTTGCCCCGGTGGATATAGCCGAATCCCGTATGTGCGCGGTCGGGGGGGATGCCGAAGGTGACCAGGCAGCCTTCGCTCGCGACCGCTGCCGCGGCTTGCGCCGCCGCAGCGAAGGCGGCCTGGTTCAGGATGGCGTGGTCGGAAGGCAGGACCAGCAGCAGCGCGTCCGGCGACTCCTTGAGGGCCATGTGCGCGGCCACCGCGATCGCGGGTGCGGTGTTGCGGCCGACGGGTTCCAGGACGATCGACGACGGTTCGATGCCGACCTGCCGCAGTTGCTCGGCGACCAGGAAGCGTTGCTCGTTGTTGGTCAGGATGATGGGTTTGGTCGCATCCGGCAAATGACGCACGCGCAGGGCTGTCTGCTGGATCAGCGTATCGTCGCCGGTCAGCTTGAGATACTGCTTGGGATATCCGCCGCGCGACATCGGCCAGAGTCGCGTACCACTGCCACCGCACAAAATTACCGGAAAGATGCTCATGTCTGAATCTCAGATGGAAATGCTGCCAACGATTGCGGATTGTCCAGGTGCGTTGTTTTTTGCAACGCAAGTCTCATTCAATGCGTCATACGAATGAATTTCGCCGATGCCCTGCCTGCCTGCACTGCCTGTATCGCCAGCCGAGATGAACCAGCGCATTGGTGGTCCATCGCAGTGCCTTGAGGGCAGGGCGCCGCCAGTTGCGTCCCTGGGCGCGCAGGGGCCGGTTCGCGGCCGGCGCGAGCCGCCGGACCACGGCCTCGGGGGTAGTATAAAGAGCCAGGCGCCAGTTCCAATATATCGGATAGCGTATCAGCGTCCCTGCCGTCAGCATGTCCAGGGTCAAGGCACGCTCTCGCCACGGCTGGGGGCTGATGGCGTCGTCGGTCAGACCCCAGCCGGCATAGAAGGGCAGGCCGTAGGTGAATACCGGCTTGCCGCGCAGCAGGGCATCGAAGCCCGATAGCGACGAGAGCGTGTGCACCTCGTCGGCGGCTTCGATCAGGGACACGATGTCGGAGTCGAGGTCGACGATGTCGGCGAGGCGTTGTGCCTCGACGAGGCCGTTGCGATTGCCCGAAAGTACGTCGGGATGAGGCTTGTAGACGATGCAGTCTGTCGGGCGCCGTTCGCGCACCGCCGCGAGCAGGCCTTCGGCGGTGTTGACTGCGCCGGTGCCGAGCCGGATCGAAGCGTCGTCCGCCACCTGACCCGGGACCAGGATCACACGACGGTCGGCCGGCCGGGGCCAGGCGGGGCGCTGTCGCCCCAGGTTGTACTTGGTGATGCCGAATTCGACGATGCTGCGGCGCAGCGCTGCTGCGCGCGCGAGTTCGGCGGCGTCGAAGCCGGCCGTGTTCAGGATGCGCGTCAGGTCGCTCGGGGCGCTGGCGTCGAAATAGAGGTTGCTGCCGTCGATGACCTGGCTGCACGGCGGACTCATGTCGGAGCCCAACCCGGCGGAATGGATGAAGCCGTCCTCGATGCGGTAGTAGCGCGTGCCTTGCGGCGTGCCGTCTCGCAGCCGCGCCCCCCACAATGCCGCGCATTCGTGCGGACCGATGTCCGCGATTGCTCGCGCCCAGCGGAGCGTGCCGCCTCCCGCCGAAAGATAGGGAGTTGCAAGACGACGCTTCCACCACTGGAAGCGCAGGCCGACGACATGGTCGAGCTCGCGGAATCGTTCGCTGACCTGATGTTGTAACTGGAGGGCATCGAGCACGTGCTCCAGCGTGCCGGGCTGCTCCTGCTCGGGATCGAGGTAGTGCGTCAGCCGCACGAAAGTGGCGTCGAACCAGGCGCTCAATGTGGGTCGCGCCTGGCGCTGCGGGAATGCCTGAGCGTCGGTCGTGAAACCCCAGCCGGCGTAATAGGGGCGCCCGTAGACGAAGGTGGGGCGATCCGCGAGAATCGCGCCCATTCCTTCGGCGGCGCCGACCGTATACACCTGGCTGAAATACGGCAGCCAGGCGCGCAGCGAGTATTCCGGGTCCAGCACGCGCAATTCGCGTGGGAGCACGCCGCATCTGGACGACAACCACGGGCCGCGTCCCGGATCCGACGAAGGGGCCAGCCAGAATTCCGCATCGGGATGACTGGCGAGCGCTGCGTCGACCATCGCACGGAAATCGGCGATGCGGCGGCTTCGGCGCGCAGGCGGCGAGACTCCGGAAATCAAGCGCTCGTCTATCAGGAGAATGCGCTGCCGAGCCGTTGCCACGAACTCGGCATGTGGCAACTGTGCCGCCTTGCGGCGCGGATGCAGTGCATCGCTGTCGAGCAGGTGCCGCATCAGCGCACGCGTGCGCGCTTCGTCGTGGGGTGTCGACGCGGTCACGGCCTGCTCGATGGCAGCGCCGAGCGGATCCTCATGGCCGAGCTCGAGCGGGACCGAGAACCACGACAGCGGCGCCAGGCCGAGCGAGGCGCGAGGTGCGATCGGCCCCGCATAGGCGGCCTGGGCATCGAGCTTGAGCAGGCGCGCCAGCGCAGCCAGCAGGCGGCCGCCGCGGGCTTCGGGCCAGAGCCATCGGCTTCGGCGGGTCAGCCAGCCGAGCAGCCGGTAGCCATGCGCGAGGTAAATCGCGTCGAACTGCCGGTCGCGCGATCCGGACGACGGGATGGGATATTCGGACATCTAATTGAGCGTGCCGATGAAGCTGTCGACGCACGCGAAATGAGCGCTCCAGGTCGGTGCGCCGAAGTGCTCGATGCGCGACATCTGCTGCTGCCGTGCCGGGCTCGCGGGGGCGGCATACTCCATGATCCGCTGCGCCCATGCCGGGCCGTCGAGCGGATCGAGATAATCCGGCGTGTCGGCGGCAATTTCGCGAAACACCTCGAGATTGCTCGCGAGCACCGGGATGCGCGAGGCGAGCGCCTCCACGAGCGGCATGCCGTAGCCCTCGACGAACGACGGAAACAACAAGGCCCGCGCATGCTGGAGCAGCGCATGCAGGCGTTCGTCGCTGCATTCCGACTCCTCCACGACGAACTGTCGTAGCGGCGTGCATCGCTCCAGCATGTCGACGACGTTTTCGCATTCCCAGCCCCGGCGCCCGATGATCACGAGTTTCGGGGCGCGCGCGCCGTGGCGCTCGACCAAGCTGCGCCATACATGCAGCATCAGCCAATGATTCTTGCGCGGCTCGATGGTGCCCAGCATGAGGAAGTAGGGCTCGCCGATCGGTGCGGGGCAGGGCTGGTGCGCGGTGATGCCGGGCGCGAGACGGGCGATCGTGCAGGGCGGCATCGGCAGGCCAGCCGCCTGCGCCTCCTGTTCGATCGAATCCAGCGTCGCCTGCGAATTTGCGATGAGTCCGCTCGCGTGTCGCAATGCCGTGCGGATGCGCAGGCGATGCATCTGTTCGACGCCGGGCCGGCAATACTCCGCGTGCGTCAAGGGGATCAGGTCGTGGACCATGAACACCGGCCGAGCATTGCGGCGGGCCATGGCTCTGTAGTAGCGTGTGTGCTCCATGCCAGAATGGCTGGTATGGAGCAGGACGGCATGTTCGAAGCGTGACCGGTTAAACGCGCCCATCAGCGTGCGTGCAACCATGCCGCGCAGCGCCCAGCGGTCACGCGGGCCCGGCGTCGAGAGCAGCAGGCCGAAGAGGCGTTGGGAATCTCGCTCGCTCAGAACGATCGAATGGCCCCGCTCGCCGAGAACCGCGCGTGCGTGGTCGCCATATTTCTGCACGTAGGCCAGGCCGACCCGGTCGACCCCGGTGGGAATCAAGCCATCGTAACGGCGGGTGACGATACGCGTGACGTCAAGGAGTATTTGTGTCACTCGAATGTCGTTAATGGATGTTGGCAAGCGGTTGCGGCACCAATTATTACCGGCGTGCCGGCGGGCGCGGTGGCACTCGGCCCAGTCTGCAAAAAACTAGTTTATTGCATCTACTAACGTGCGACAATTCAGATCCGTAGATTTTCCGTTTCCCTGGCAACACATGTCGCTTTTGCTCCGTGGTGTTACGTGTTCGGTCCTTGTCAGCGGTGCGCTAGTCGGCTGCTCGATCATTCCGACGTCAGGGCCTAGCCGGTCCGCGATTGTGCAATCCGCCAACGGGTCCGCCGAGGCGACGGCCGGCATGGCAGGGATCCAGGTCGTCGACCTGACCGACTCCATCGCGCGCCGGCTTTATGCCGAACGCGAGCAGGGCGATTTCGCCACCACGCTGGGTATCGATACGCACTTTCGTCAGCAACTCGGGATCGGCGATACGATCGAGGTGTCGATCTGGGAGGCGCCGCCCGCGACCTTGTTCGGTGCCGCGCAAGCCGACACGCGCAGTAGCGGCGCAAGCGCGCCGAGCAATGCGCGCGTGACCGTATTGCCAGACCAGACCATCGACGGCGACGGCAATATCAACGTGCCGTTCGTCGGCGCCGTCAAGGCTCAGGGCAAGACGCCGACGCAGCTCGAGCGTGACATCACGTTGCGTCTGAAGAATATGGCGCACGATCCCCAGGTGCTGGTGAAACTGTCACGAAATGTAACTTCCTATGTCACCGTGGTGGGCGACGTGGTCTCCAGCAATCGCATGCAGTTGTCGGCGAGAGGCGAGCGCCTGCTCGATGCGTTGGCCAGCGCTGGCGGCGTGCGTCAGCCGATCGACAAGATCACGTTGCAGGTGACGCGCGGCGACAAGGTTGCTTCCTTGCCGTTGCAGACCGTGATTCGCGATCCGCGCCAGAACGTGCCGCTGCACGCCGGCGACGTGGTGACGGCGTTGTACCAGCCCTACAGCTTCACCGCGCTCGGCGCGACGGGCAAGAATCAGGAAATCAATTTCGAGGCCCAGGGCATCTCGCTTGCTCAGGCGATCGCGCGCGCAGGCGGCCTGGAGGATTCGCGTTCGGATGCGCAGGGCGTGTTCATCTTCCGCCTCGAGGACGCCAATGCGTTGCCGTGGCCTGTCAAGCCGGTGCGCACCACGGCGGACGGCAAGGTGCCCGTCATCTATCGCATGAACCTGAAGGACCCGAGTGCATTTTTCACCGCGCAGAGTTTCGTGATGGATAACAAGGATCTCCTGTACGTGTCGAATGCGCCGATTACCGAGCTTCAGAAAGTCTTGAATCTGGTGTTCTCGGTTGCCTATCCCGTCGTGACGGGTGTTCAGTCGTTCAAATAAGAATCAAGGGTTGGCATATCGCACGGATGCCCAAGTCCGCTGCGATATGCTGCATCTGACGCGACTTCTAATGGATCGCCGGATTTGTCGAGTCACGGCGGTCGTGATTCTCGTTCGATTTGCTGAGTGGGCAGCCCGCACGGTATTGCCGAGCGAATGGACCGGATCGGATGTCTGCGCAGGGGAGGCGCATATCCTGGAAACGATGTCGATTCATCAAGGTTGGGAAGCGGACAGATGATTACTTCCTATGCCCAGAATTTCGAAGATGTCATGCTCTGGCGTGCGCTGTCGCACATCGATAGCGGCTTTTACATCGATATCGGCGCCCAGGACCCGCTGGTCGATTCCGTCAGCCTGGCGTTCTACGAGCACGGATGGCGCGGCGTTCATGTCGAGCCGACGGCCCGCTATGCCGATGCGCTGCGAGCTCATCGGCCCGACGAAACGGTGATCCAGGCTGCGGTTGCGGCCCGGTCGGGCATGCTGAACTTCTTCGAGATCGTCGGGACCGGCATTTCGACGGCCGATCCGGTGATTGCCGAAGGGCATAGAGCGCGCGGCTTCGAGCTGACCGAGATTGTCGTGCCCGCAGTATCGCTGGCGGAAATCTTCGCGATGTATGCCGGCCGCGAGGTGCACTGGCTCAAGATCGACGTCGAGGGTTTTGAATTATCGGTACTGCAGAGTTGGGCAGACTCGCCGGCTCGTCCCTGGATCGTGGTGGTCGAAAGCACGCTGCCGCTCACGCAAACGCTCAGTCACGATAAATGGGAGGCACAGCTCCTGGAGCGCGGTTACGAGCCGGTCTATTTTGACGGGCTGAATCGTTTCTACGTGTGCGCGGAACATCCCGAGTTGCGTGCGGCATTTGACGCGCCACCCAACTTATTCGATGGGTTCCGTCTGAGTGGGACGGCCAGTGCGCCGTTTCACGCCCTGTTGCATGAGCGCATTCAGCAAACCTCCGAGCAGATGCAGAAGACCCTGCAGTTGCGCGAGACGGAACTGCGCGACGAAGCGGCTGCACAGACGAGCGAACTGCGAGGGCAGCTTGCCACGGCACGGCTGCGGGAAAATGCGGCGCTGGAGTCGCTTTCCGAGGTGGCCGGCCAGCTTCGCCAGGCCTTCGGGGCGGTGTCGTCGGCCGATGGCGCGGGACGGCACGATGATCGGCTGATCGACGAACTGGATCGTTTCCAGCGCCTTCATTCGCGCGAAAGGGACGCGTATCGCGACGACGACCGCTTGATGGCCGAACATCTCGAGACCTTGCGTGCCGAGTGTGGGCGGCTGATCAGGATGGGTGCGGCCCACGACGCGGCATTGGCCGATGCGCTGCGCGATGCCGAGGCGGCCACTTCGCGCGAATCCTCCGCCTTGCGCGAAACTCGCGAGCAGATGTTGCGGCAGCAGCAGGACCATCGAGCCGAATTGGCGCTGCAGGCGGCGCACGCCGAGCGGCGCGAGGCCGTGGCGGCCGCGCTTCATGCGCAGGCGCTCGAGCGTGCCGCCGCCGAGTTGCATGAGGCACGGGCCGCGCGGCGCACCGCCGAGCAGCGCCACGACGAGCAGCGACGGCAGCTTTCGGCGCGCCTGCGTTTGATCCGGCGCCGTAATCGAATGCTGCGGCAGTTCGCCTTGAAGCGCGAGCGTCAACTCGAAAATGAACTGCTCGATGTGAGTCGACGCCATGAGGCCACGCTGCGCGTCAATGCAATCGAATCCAGCGCACGCGAGTCCCGGCTCGTCATCGAGCTCGAGTCGGCACGGCGCGAATTCGAGAGCAAAGCTCGCGAGTGGAGCGAAAGCAAACAACAGATGAGCCATGAACTGGCGGGTTTGCGAGCGCTTCTGGAAACGGAGCGTCGCGACTTCACGCAACGCGACGCCCAAGCGTTCGAGCGAATTCTCGACATCGAAGGCCGTTATGCGAGGGCGGATGCAAAAGCCGTTGAATTGTACGGCGTGATCGAGGACATCCGGCAGTCGTTTAGCTGGAAGATCATGGCGCCGTTGCGTGCCGTGTTCGACAAAAGGCTTGCTGCCGACGTCACGGCGCTCGTCACGGGCGCCGCTGCCGACCGTGGTGCCCGGTCCGACGAAAATGCGTCCTGCCCCATGCAAGGCCGGTTGTCGAATGGCTCGACGGCGGAAAATCAATCTCCTGCATCTACGGAACGAAACATGAGCGATAGTTTGAACCGAGCCCTGAGGGAAAATGGGGAAGTGCCGCGCAGCGGTCCACACCGGTTACGTGATTTCATGGCCGTCGATGATGCGGGGTTCGTGGTCCTGGCTTACCGTGTACTTCTGCGTCGCGATCCCGATCCCAGCGGTTTCGACCATTTCCTCGGACGTGCCCGGCGCGGCGATTCGCGCGTCCGGATTCTCGAGGCGATTGCCCAGTCCGACGAAGGCAAGATCAACAAGGTCACGGTGATCGGCCTGAACTCCGCGGTGTCGCGGCTCAAGATCGCGGCGTTTCCCGTGATCGGCCCGATCTTCGGCAAGATCTGGGGATACGACGAGCAGCGCGAACTCGCCAGCTGGCGCTTCGCGTCGATCGATGCGCGCCTGGAGTCGATCGCGGCCAATCAGGCTGCCTTGCTGGCGACCCACGAGCGCAAGACGGCCGACATTCAGGCCTCGATCACGGCGCTGTCGGCGCGCTTCGATGCACTCAGCGCCTATCTTTCGACTTCCCACGCCGTCGCATCCGACGTCACGTCCGGGTCCGCCGAAAATCGCGATCTGCCGGCCGGCCTTGCCGCAGGCGTGCCCGGCGATACGTCGCCGAAGTCGGTGCATGCTGCTCCGGTGGTCCTGACCGAGCCGGATGCGCGACAGGTGATGCACAGCCTGAGCGCCCTGGTCGGGGCATCCCTCGAGGCTCGCATGCTGGCTGCGCGCTAAGCCTCTGCTCCGATCGATCGCTGTCACCGCAAGGCGGCCATCCCCACGAGATAATTTCGAGATTATTCGGTCATGCAAAAATCGTCCGTGATGTTCGATACCAATTTTTCCGGCAGGATTCTGCAACTTACCGAAGCCTTGGACTTCGGCGACGCCGTTTCCAATCAGGTCGTCGCACTCGATCAGATGTTCAGGGGGCTGGGCCTGCGATCGCAGATCTACAGCAAATGGCATCACAAGAGCGTCGGACCGTACCGCAAGAATCTCGAAGAACTGGATATTCAGGATAACGACGTACTGATCATTCATTTCGCCGGGTATTCCGAGCACGTCATGCAGGCTTATCACACCAAGCGCTGCACCAAGATCTGCGTGTATCACAACATCACGCCGCATACCTTCTTCGAGAAGGGTACCGATCTGCACAAGTTCTGCCTGATGGGGCGTGAGCAGTTGCGTGAAATCGTTCCGAGCTTCGATTACTTCTGGGGCGACAGCGAGTACAACCTGCAGGAGATCATCGACCTGGGCGTGTCCCCCGACCGATGCAGCCTGGTTCCGATCATCGTCGATGCGCCGGAGTCTGCCGCGGCCGTGCGTGCCTCCCGCAATCGCGAGCCTGGCCACTGGCTGTTCCTGGGGCGCGTGGCGGCCAACAAGGGGCAGGTCGACCTGGTGCAGATGTTCGCCGAGATGCACGAATCGTCGCCGCAGGTCGCGGCGCGCCTGTCGCTCGTGGGAGGCTTCAATCCTCAGGATCCCTACTACCAGAAGCTGCTCGCCACGATCAAGAAGCACAAGGTCGAACATCTCGTGGACATCACCGGCAAGGTGCCCGACGAGGCGATCAGCAGCTACTTCGGCAAGGCCTTCGTGTATGTCTCGCTGAGCCGCCACGAAGGGTTCGGCGTCCCGCTCATCGAGGCGACGCTGCATGGCCTGCCGGTGGTTGGCCTGCACAATACCGCGATCGGCGAGACGCTCGGGGTGAAGGACAATCCGCTCGATTCGATCGGCAAGCTCAAAGCCGAGATCGCGCGCCTGGCGAAGGATGAGGCGGCGTATCGGAACCTGGTCGAGTTCCAGCGCCGCAATACCGAGCGCTTCACCTCCGCGGCGGTGCGCACACACGTCGTCGACGCGCTGCGCAAGGTGCTGCCTGAGGCCAAGCAGTTCGCGACCGTCTCGATCATCATCTGCACCTACAATCGCGGCGATTTGCTCGAGCGTTGCCTCGACTACCTGCAGTACCAAACGAATCAGAATTTCGAGGTGGTGGTGGTCAACGGTCCGTCGGATGACGGTACCGACGCGGTGCTCGAACGCTACAAGGATCGCATCAAGATCGGCCGCAATCCGCAGCGCAACCTTGCCATCTCGCGAAATATCGGCATCGATCTCGCCGATGGCGACCTGCTGGCCTTCATCGACGACGACGCGCTGCCGTTCGATGACTGGGTGGAGGGGCTGCTCGAGGAGTTCAACCGCCGGCCGCTGACGCTCGGCGCGCTTGGTGGCCCGGCCTACTATGCCGGTACCCTGCGCTATCAGTCGGAGGACATCGGCATCAACAAGTTCGCCGAGGCAAAGGTCAATATCGATTCGCGAGAGATCGGCGAGAACGGTTGGGAGCGTTCGCTACTCGGCACCAACACCTGTTTCAGTGCCGCGGCGGTGCGCGCGGTCAATGGCTTCGACGAGCAGTTCGATTATTTCCTCGACGAATCCGAGCTGTGCTTCCGGATGCGCAAGGCGGGCTACCTGATCGCCTACCGGCCGGACCTCCATCTGCGGCACGAATTTGCGCAGAGCCATAACCGGGGCGGCCGCTACAACTACAACTGGTTCACAATTTGCAAGAATACCGCCTATTTCATTGCCGCCTACTCCGGCTTGAAGGGGGCGGAACTGAAGAAATATCTCGATCAGCGCATGCAGTCGGAGCGCATCGCGCCGCTGGCGGCGGCACAGCAGGCAGGCGAGATCGGTAGCGACGAATACGACCGGTACCTCAAGGCAATTCGGTCGGGTGTCCAGCAAGGGCTGAAGGATGCTGCGGATTTTCCGAAGACGCGCACGCTGAAAAAGGGCATCGGACGATTCGAGGTGTTCACCGGCGCGGCCGGCTACCCGCTGGTCGGCTGCGACACGCCGCGGCTGCATATTTGCATCGTGACGAAGGAGTTTCCCCCGTATTCCGGCAGCGGCGGTATCGGAACGTTGTACTATCATCTCGCCAGCGAGCTGCTGCTGATGGGGCACCACGTCACGGTAGTGACGCCGGGCAGCAGCGACTTCGTCTACCGGTGCGGCCGCTTCTCGGTCCGGTATGCGCTGCCGGTCGCCAATGTTACCGACACGCTCGGATCGACCGGCTTCGTGAACAACCTCCACTGGGGGTTGACGGCGCTGCGGGCGGTCGCCGAACTCCATGCCGAGCACCGAATCGACGTCATCGAATCGGCCTTGTGGGACACCGAGGCCCTGCCGATCGCGCTGCTGCCCAAGCACGAGCGGCCGCCCGTGGTGGTCCGGCTGGTCACGCCTTTCCCGGTCGCCGCGCGCCTGAACGGCTGGCAGCTACCCCCGCGCGAGGCAGACCTGTTCGTGACCGGTGAAGCGACCTTGATCGAACATGCCGATCTGGTCGTGCCGATCAGCGAGTCGATCGCCAAAACGATCGAGGCCGAGCATGGCGTCACGCGCGACGCGCGCTGGCAGCATTCTCATTGCGGCATCGCCTACTGGCCCTTCTTCGATGCGCAGAAAGGTTATTCGGCACTCGAGGACAGCGCCGGCAAGCCGCTGAAGATCTCGGAGGACATGAAGTTCGTCCTGTTCGTCGGTCGCCTGGAGGGCCGCAAGGGAGTCGGCACCTTGCTCGATGCCGCCAAGCGCTTCCTGGCCGACGATACGGACGCTCATCTGGTCCTGGTCGGACGCGATATCGAGAACTGGACGGAACGCGCCAAGGACTTGCTCGGCGCATCGCTGATGCAGCGCGTGCATTTCCTTGGCCAGGTGGACGACCAACTTCGCGAAAAGCTGCTGCATGCCGCCCATTGCGTGGCTTTCCCGTCGCAGTACGAGTCATTCGGGCTCGTGCCGCTGGAGGCCTTCGTGCACGGCAAGCCGGTGATCGCCTCGCGGGCGGGTGCCATTCCGGAGGTGGTGGGAGATGGGCAGTCGGGCTTGCTGTTCGAAGCCGGCAATGCGGCCGAGCTGGCCGACCAGGTGCTGCGCGTCCTGACCGACAAGACCCTGCATGCCCGCCTGTCGAACGGCGCCAGGGAGCAGATTCGCAAGTTCAGCTCGAGGAATTCGGCAATTCGCGCAGTGAATGCCTATATTGCCCTCAAGCGAGAGCGCGAGGATGCGCGCGGCGCGCATGAAACTACCGAATCCGCCGTCAAAGTTTAATTTTCATTCGAGGAAGGAAGTTCGTGAAAAAAGCGATCATTACCGGCATCACCGGCCAGGACGGCGCTTATCTCGCCCAGCTGCTGCTGGAGAAGGGCTATACCGTCTATGGTACGTATCGCCGAACCAGTTCGGTCAACTTCTGGCGTATCGCCGAAATCGGTGTCGAGCATCATCCGAACCTGCACCTCGTCGAGTACGATCTCACCGACCTGAGCTCGAGTATCCGCCTGTTGCAAAGCACGGGTGCCACGGAAGTCTATAACCTCGCGGCGCAGAGCTTCGTCGGTGTCTCGTTCGACCAGCCGGTGACGACCGCGGAAATCACCGGCATCGGCCCCCTGAACCTGCTCGAAGCCATTCGCATCGTCAATCCCGCGATTCGCTTCTATCAGGCCAGCACGTCGGAAATGTTCGGCAAGGTGCAAACGATCCCGCAGGTCGAAAGCACGCCCTTCTATCCGCGTAGCCCGTATGGCGTGGCGAAGCTGTATGCCCACTGGATGACGATCAATTACCGCGAAAGCTACGATATCTTCGGCTGCAGCGGCATCCTGTTCAACCATGAATCGCCGCTGCGCGGTCGCGAGTTCGTGACGCGCAAGATCACCGACACCATCGCCAAGATCCGGCTCGGCAAGGCCGACGTGCTGGAACTCGGCAATCTCGATGCCAAGCGCGACTGGGGCTACGCCAAGGAGTACGTGGAAGGCATGTGGCGGATGCTGCAGGCAGACCGGGCCGATACCTATGTGCTTGCCACCAATCGGACCGAGACGGTGCGGGATTTCGTTGCGATGGCCGCACGCGCGGCCGGCTTCGAGCTCGCCTGGCAAGGCAGCGGCCTGCAGGAGGTCGGTGTCGATACGGCCAGCGGCAAGGCGATCGTGAAGATCAATCCGAAGTTCCATCGCCCGGCCGAGGTCGACCTGCTGATCGGCGATCCGGCCAAGGCGCGAGCCGAACTTGGCTGGGAGCCCGCGACCACGCTGGAAGCCCTTTGCCAGATGATGGTGGAAGCGGATATTCGCCGCAATGAAACCGGATTTTCATTCTGACCGATGACGAAAGTACTCATCACGGGAATCGGCGGATTCACCGGCCGCCATCTCGCGCGTGAGCTGGAAGGGCGCGGCTGCGAGGTGGAGGGGCTGGTCCATCGGCCGGTTGCCGGATTGGCATGGCCGGCCCATGTCTGCGATCTACTCGATCGCGAAGCCATGGGCGCGCTGATGGCGGCATGCCGTCCGGACGTGGTGATTCATCTGGCTGCGATCGCCTTCGTCGCGCATGGTGACGTCGGGGCGGTCTACCAGACGAACATCATGGGGACGCGCAACCTGCTCGATGCGATCACATCGGCCGGCTGCCAGCCGCGTGCGGTGCTGGTCGCCAGCAGCGCCAACGTCTATGGCAACACCGATCGCGGCGTGATCGACGAGTCGGTGCCGCCGAATCCCGCAAACGACTACGCCATCAGCAAACTTGCGACGGAGCGCGTGGCGGCGCTCTGGAGCGATCGTTTGCCGATCACGATCGTGCGCCCGTTCAATTACACCGGGCCAGGACAGGCCGCCAATTTTGTGCTGCCGAAGATCGTCGAGGGCTTCCGTAGCCGTTCGCCGGTGCTCGAGCTCGGAAACCTGAACGTGATCCGCGATTTCTCCGATGTTCGGATGGTGGTGCGGGCCTACGCCGACCTGATTGCCGGCACCTGGGCGGGCGAAACCTTCAATGTTTGTTCGGGCAACGGGTATTCGCTGCAGGATATTCTGCAGATGATGCGGTCACTCACGCAGCACGATCCCGAGATCCGCGTGAATCCGAATTTCGTGCGGGCCAATGAGGTCCATCGCTTGATCGGCGACAATCGTCGCCTTACCGCGGCGATTGGCTGCCTCGATATCGTGCCCTTGCAGGAGACCCTGGCTTGGATGCTGGAGAGCGGGCGGTGAAAGTCGCGTTTGCGGTTGACGCGATCGTGCCGCCTTTGACTGGAATCGGGCGCTACGCCTGGGAGCTTGCCTGGCATTTCACGCACTTCGACGAGCCCTTGCAGTCCTTGCGTTTCTTCTTCGGGGACGAGCCGATCGAAGACCCGTCGTGGGTCATCAGCGGCGATGCGGAAAAGGGGCGGCGGCGTCCGCGCTGGCTGCCCAGGTCGGTCACCTCGACGCGCCGCTTCCGGGGGCTGCGGATGCGGCATCGCCTGCGCGGCCACCTGTTTCACTCGCCGAACTATTTCCTTCCCTATCCCGTCGAGCGTGGGATCGTCACGATTCATGATCTATCGGTTTTCCGATTTCCGGAAACCCATCCCGTTGAGCGCCTGAAGCACTTCGAGCGGAGTTTCGACTCGACGCTGCGCCGCGCCTCGCATCTGCTCACCGATTCCGAGGCGATTCGGCATGAGGTGGCCGCCTATTTCGGTTGGCCGCTGGATCGGATCACGGCCGTGCCGCTCGGCGTGCGACCGGAGTTCCGGCCGCGTGGCGCCGAGGAGCTTTCGATGCCGCTGGCCCAATACGGCCTGGTGCCGGGCGGATATGCCCTGAGCGTATCGACGCTCGAACCGAGGAAGCGCATCGACCGGCTGATGGCGGCCTATGCCGAGTTGCCGGCCGCATTGCGAGAGCGCTATCCGCTCGTCCTGGCGGGCGGTGCGGGGTGGTTGAGCGAAGCCTTGCATGGCGCGATCGCCAGCGCGGAGCAGGAGGGCTGGCTGCGCTATCTCGGCTTCGTTCCGGAGCCACTGCTTCCCGTGCTGTATGCGGGTGCTCGCGCCTTCTTCATGCCGTCCAAGTACGAGGGTTTCGGACTTCCGGTCCTGGAGGCGCTGGCCAGCGGCGTACCCACGCTGACCTCGAATACGTCGTCGCTGCCCGAGGTGGCAGGCGGTGCCGCCTGGCTTGTCGAGCCCGACGACCACGAGGCCCTGCGGGCCGGCATCGAGCACGTGCTGAGCGACTCGGCCTGGCGCGACGAGGCATCGCGTCTCGGGCTCCGCGTGGCCGGCGCGGCGACCTGGCGGCGATGCGCGCAGCGCACGCTTGAAACCTATCGCCGGGTAGCGCAGTCATGACCGTGCGTCGAGCCGGCTGATCAGCGACTTCAGCTGTATCGCGCTTTCATGCCAGCTCAGTGTCTTGATCGCCCCGCTGTCGGGCGCGGTGCCGGCAGCGATCGCCTCGAGCCATTGCTGCAGGCGCGGCGCCAGTTCGGCCGCCGTAACCGAGGAGAAGTAGCTGGCGTGGTCGCCGGCGATCTCGCGGAATACCGGTAGATCGCGCAGGAGTAGCGGCAGGCGCTGGGCGGCGGCCTCGATGATCGGCAGACCGAAGCCTTCGCCCTCGGAGGCCAGAATCAATCCATCGCTGCTTTCGTAGAGCCGGGCAAGCTCGGCGTCGCCGGCGCCCGCCAGCCAGTGCAGTCGCTTGCCGGATTCGGGATGCGCCGCGAGTCTGGCGGTCAGCGCCTCGACGGCCCAGCCGGCGCGGCCGACGATCGACAGCGAGGCCTGGCAACCGTCGCGCCACAACCGCTCGAATGCATCGATGACCAGCGCATGTCCCTTGCGAGGTTCGATGGTCCCGACCATCAGAATGCGCGGCGCTCCGGCAGGGCACGGCGTGATGTCGTCCGCCGTCGCCTGCCCGGCGCCCTGTCTTGCGGCGAGTTCGGCACCGAGGTGAAACCATCCGGTGGGAATCGCCGCCAATCGCGGTTGGCGCCGCGTTTGTTCGGCCACCGTGGCCGAGATGCAGAACAGGGCGTCCGCGTGGATTGCCAGCATCGTCAGCCAGCGTTCGAACGACTGGACCGCGCGTGGCGTAAACCAGGCCGGGTGCAAGGCCGGCAACATGTCGTAGACGACGAAGGCGAAGCGCACCCCCGCCGCGTGCCAGCCCAGGAAATCCGCTTGCCTGGCCGGCGAGATGCGGCTGGTCAGGTCGAGGCCGAGGAATAAATCGCCAGGACGGACTTGGACGGGGGGATCGTCGTCGCCGATGGGGGCGCCGGTCATCGTCTCCAGGTAGCGGTCAGCATAGACATACGGGCGTTTGCGGGTTGCCCGGATCGCGCGGACCGTATAGCCGGCGGGCGGTGTCTCCAGCAGTTCGGCCAGCAGCGAGCGGACCACGCGCTGAATGCCGGTTCCCGCATCTTGTGCGGCGATGATCGAGACGTCGACCAGGAGTTGACGCGGTTGTCGCGATGCTTGGCGGGCGGCTTCGGAACGCAGCGTGGCGATCGCCTTGCGCGCTGCGCCCGCCAGGGGGAGGCCCCACCGGGTTGCGGCATGCTGCAGTAGTGCTGCGCGCCAATTCTTCAGGCCTGGCATGGAGCGCGGAAAACGTCAGCCATTCTGCTGATAGAACGCGTAGGCGTCATCGACCTCGTCGAAGCTGTGCAGGTGGCCCTGGACCAGCACGGCGGCGCGATGGCAATGCTCACGGATGTAGCCGGCATCGTGGCTCACGATGATCAGCGAGCGGTCGGCGCGTCGCACGAACAATTCGTGGTGGCATTTCGCGTGGAAGCGGTTGTCGCCGACGGCCACGATTTCGTCGATCAGGAAGCAATCGAACTCGATCGCCATCGAAATCGCGAAGGCGAGGCGGGCGCGCATCCCGGCGGAATAGCTCTTGACCGGCTCGTTGAGGTAGTAGCCCAGTTCGGAGAACTCCTGGACGAATGGTTCCGCCTGCTTCGCATCGGCTCCGTAGACGCGACAGATGAAGCGCAGGTTGTCCATGCCCGTCAGGCTGCCCTGAAAGGCGCCGCCGAACGCGAGCGGCCAGGACACGCTCATGCTGCGGTTGATCTTGCCCTTGGTCGGCAGCTCGGCGCCGCTGATCATGCGGATCAGCGTCGACTTGCCCGCGCCGTTGCGCCCCAACACGCCGAGCTTTTCGCCCGGTGCCACGCGCAGGTTGATGTCATTGAGCACCCGGCGTCGGCCCTGCCGGGTGTGGTAGTCCTTGCAGACGCCCTGCAGATCGATCATTCGGGTTCCACCCGTTTGCTGGCGTCGCGCACGAGGAACAGGCCGATCAGCAACAGCACTGAATCGCAGGCGACCATGTAGGGGATGCTGTAGTGCGGCTT
The DNA here is from genome assembly GCF_000960995.1 of Burkholderia glumae LMG 2196 = ATCC 33617. NCBI lineage: Bacteria > Pseudomonadati > Pseudomonadota > Betaproteobacteria > Burkholderiales > Burkholderiaceae > Burkholderia > Burkholderia glumae. Next base: position 1,730,679 of record NZ_CP009435.1, read on the forward strand.
GACCAGGGAGCCATAATAGCCGCCGCGCAGCATTTCGGTTCCATGGACCATCGGCAGGTAGAGCACCGCGGCGCGGAATTTTTCAGGAATCCACTCGACCATGAATACCGCGCCCGACAGCGGGAACAGCAGATAGGCGATGGTGTGCCAGACGCGTTCCACGGTTTCGCTGCGCTCGCTCAGGGCGCCGACGATGAGGCCGAGCGAGGTTCCGAAGGCGGCCAGATGAAGCCATCCGCCCAGCACCAGGCTGATGTTCTTCGGCGGATCCATCATGCCGATCGACACGAAAAAGACCGTCAGGAACACGAAGGACATCGTCGCGCCGGAGATCTCCAGAAGCAGCCGCGCGAAGAACAGGTCGATGACGCGCACGTTGCGGTGATAGAGCAGCGCCTGGTTCGGCAGGATGGCCAGGGCGCAACGGCTCGCACAGTTGCGCCATAGCAGCACGGACGAGTAGCCGGTCACCGCGAACGAGGTGATCGAGAGCGTCGTGCCATGGGTGGCGTTGAGGATCGTCCAGAGCGCCAGCACGCCGAGCGTGAACATCATCGGCTCGAAGAAGATCCACAGAAAGCCGACGTTGTGCCGGCCATAGCGTGTCAGAATTTCACGCATCAACAAGGCGCCGACGACCCGGAGCTGAATGCGCAATGACGAGGCGAGAGGCGTGTCGTGATGCACGATGTCCGACCCTCAGTCGTTGTGTTCGCGCACGCCCGCGAGCAGCAACTCGAGGATGCCCCAGGCGATGACGCCGAGCGCGAACACCTCGAGGATGCTCTTCAGGCGCTTCGGTTCGATGGCGACATCGGGCGTGTTCGGCTCGACCAGGCGCTCGAGGTAGAGCTGCTTGCGCTGGGCATCGGCGCGCGCATTCTCCAGCGCTGTCATCGCCGAGGCCAGTTGCTTGTCGGCAAACTGCGAGTCGAGTTGCATGCGCGCATACACGGCGGCCTTGTCGGCCAGCGAGTTCTTGCCCCCGGCGACTCCGCTGGTGGCGGCCGTGATCTGCTTTTCCAGGTTGGCGATATTGGTCTGCAGTACCGGGATCTGCGGATTCTTGGGCGAGATCGACTGGAGCTGGGCCAACTGAGTCTGGGCGGCCAGCATCTGCGTCTGCAGGGCCGTGACCTGCTGGAGCTGCAGTGCCGACTGGCGGTCGGGATCGAACACCGTATAGGTCCTGCGATAGGCCGCCAATGCGCCGGCGGCTTCCTTCGCCTTGGCCGCCGCGACGTCGACTTCGTCCTGGGCGAACTTCACCGAGTCGCTTGCCGCCCTGCGATTCATGCGGTTGATCAGCCGTTCGCTCATTTCCAGCAGGCGTTCGTTGATCTTTTCCGCATCCTCCGCCGTATATGCCCTGACCTGCAGTTTGGCGATCGCCGAGGTCGAGTCGAATTCGATGTCGACGATGCGCTTGCCATAGTATTTCCACAGCGATTCGAAGCTGCCGTCCGGCCAGCGATGGAAACGGCTGATCGGGTCACCATGCTGCGAGTAGGCGTCGACGATGTAGTTGCCGGCGTTCAGCTCGCGCAAGGCATCGCGCGACTCGACGTAGTCGACCACCGCATAGGTATCGTCCTGGGCGCGCGAAAAACCCGTGCCCTGCAGCAGGGCGCCGACCAGGTTGGTCTGCGATTGCTTTTGCGGGCTCCTGACGACGAAGCGCGATTCCGACACGTAGACGTCGGAGGCAATCACGCCGTAATACAGTACGGCGAGCGTGGTGGGCAGCGCGACAGTCAGAAGAAACAGACGATTGACTTTCTTGAGGCGCTGTCCAAGGCTCGGTTTGGTACCGGATGAGGGGGGGAGGTCGCTGCTGGTTACGTTTTCCAACTTTGTTCCGTCACGTTGAGAGGCTGCGTAGTCCGACGAGCGGCGGACACAATTGCCCGCGTCCGCGGGAGGGACGGGCCGGCTTCACTGACTTGCCGAGTGCGGCCGCAGTTTGCAGCAGCCCCGTGCGCTCATCACACCAGGTACCGTGGTGGGTTCGATCGATTGCGTGTCATGCGTTCACCAGAGGCGGTCGATTATAGCCAGCTCGGCCCACTTTAGCCATCCACGAACTGGCTTTGTCAACCGCGAACTTCAAGTTTGGTGAAGTTTTCGAGTCAGACTGTTTTTGTTTGTATCCGAATGATATATTCGGTGACGCCCCGAAACGGGCCTCGACTCGCCGGCGAGTGTTCCAATAAGCTCTGCCGAGGGGTATCGTCGGACGCCGCCGAGTGCCGCTTGGGCGTCTAGCAAGTCCGTGTTGTCCGTTATTCATTACCGATGCCTCGCTCATTTCTAGTGCTGCAAGGCACGGCTTCCACGTTTTTCAGTTCTTTGGCCGCGGTGCTTGAATCGCGTGGCCATGCCGTATATCGCGTCAATTTTTGCGGTGGAGACTGGTTCTATGGCAAAACTAAGCATGCCGTGAACTACAGCGGCGCGGCTGCCGATCTGCCGGCCTGGTATGCCGCCCTGGTGCAGCGTGAAAACATCACCGACGTCCTGATGTTCGGCGACTGCCGCGAAGTCCACCGCCCGCTGCACCCGATCGCCGAGCAATACGGCTTGCACGTGCATGTGTTCGAGGAGGGATATGTCCGTCCGCACTGGATCACGCTCGAGTCGCACGGCGTCAACGGCCGCTCGCGCATGCCGAGGGATCCCGCCGAGTTTCTGCGCCTGCGTGAGCATATTCCGCCCGCCGCGCCCGGCAAGCCGACCGGCTACAACCTCTACGAGCGCGTCTTCCACGACATCACGTACCGGCTCGCCAACGGCTTGCTGGCGTGGCGGTTTCCGCACTACCGCAGCCACCGCCCGAGGAACGGCTTGGTCGAATACGCCGGGCTCGCGTTCCGGGCGCTGATGCAGGGCCGGCACCACCGTCATGCCGAAGCCGTGACGCGCGCGGTGCTGGGCGGCGGCCGGCCGTACTACCTGTTCCCGCTGCAATTGAATTCGGACGCGCAGATCGTCGTGCATTCGCCGTTCGCGGGCGTGCGCGAGGCGATCGAGCGCGTGGTGCGCTCGTTCGCGCGCCACGCGCCGGACGACGCGCTGCTGCTGATCAAGAACCATCCGCTGGACACCGGCATGATCGAATACCGGCGCTTCGCGCTGCGCATCGCCGGCGAGGAAGGCGTGGCGCAGCGGGTGGACTTCATCAACGCGGGCCACCTGCCGACGCTGCTCGAGCACGCGCGCGGCGTGGTGGTGGTGAACAGCACGGTGGGGCTCTCGGCGCTGCACCACGAGCGCCCGCTGATCACGCTGGGCACGGCCATTTACAATCTGCCCGGGCTGACCTGGCAGGGCACGCTCGACGAATTCTGGCGGCAGTGCGGCCAGCCCGACATGGACCTTTACCACGCGTTCCTCGACTACGTGATGCACCACACCCAGATCAACGGCGATTTCTACACGCGCACCGGCATCGCGATGGCGGTGGCGGGCGCGGCCGACCGCCTGGAGCGCGCCGATGGCTGAGCCGAGCGCCCGCCACGTGGTGATCAGCGGCGCGAGCGCCGGGCTGGGGCGCGCGCTCGCGCTCGCCTACGCCCGGCCCGGCGTCACGCTCGGCCTGATCGGGCGCGACCGCGAACGCATCGAGGCCGCCGCCGCCGCCTGTCGCGCGCGCGGCGCCGAGGTGCAGACGGGGGTGCTGGACGTGCGCGAGGCGGCCGCGACCGCTGCCTGGCTCGACGCGTTCGACGCGCGCCATCCGATCGGGCTGCTGATCGCGAATGCCGGCGTGGCCAGCACGATCGGCTCGGCGGACGACTGGGAAGGGCTCGAGCGCACCGCGCGGGTGGTCGACACCAACTTCTACGGCGCGCTCCACACCGTGCTGCCGGTGCTCGAGCGCATGCGCGCGCGCCGCGCCGGCCGGGTGGTGCTGGTCAGTTCGCTGGCCGCGCTGCGCGGCATGGCGATCTCGCCCGCCTACTGCGCGAGCAAGGCGGCGATCAAGGCCTGGGGCGATTCGGTGCGGCCGCTGCTGGCGCGCGACGGGGTGCGCGTGACGGTGGTGCTGCCCGGCTTCGTGAAGACCGCGATGAGCGACGTGTTTCCCGGCGACAAACCGTTCCTGTGGAGCGCCGAGCGCGCCGCCGCCCATATCCGCCGCGGTCTGGACGCGGGCCGCAGCGAGATCGCCTTCCCGGCGCTGCTCGCGTTCGGCATGCGCCTGCTGCCGCTGCTGCCGGCCGCGCTGGCCGACGCGATCCTGGGCCGCCTGTCGTACCTGCCTGCCGAGGACGCGGCCAATTGAGCCTGCTGCCCGGTCTCATGTTCGCGCTCACCGCGGCGCCGTCGTTCGCGCTCGAGCGCATCGCGCTGCCGCGCGGGCCGTGGCGCCGGCCGTGGCGGTCGGCGTGGCTACATCTGCTTGCCGTATACGCCGTCGCCAACCTGATGCTCGCCGTGACGTCGCGGCCGCTTTTCTCCGCCTTCGCGACGCTGGCGCTCGTCGGCCTGCTCGCGGCCGTCAGCAATGCCAAGTATGAGTCCTTGCGCGAGCCGTTCGTGTTCACCGACCTCAGCCTGTTCAGCCAGCTGTTCTCCCATCCGCGCCTCTACCTGCCGTTCCTGAGCGTCGGCAAGGTCGCTGCGATCGGGGCCGGCATCGTGCTCGTGGTCGCGGGCTTCATCGCTGAGCGGCCCGCGCCGCCTTATCCGGCGTCGGTATCGCTGCCGCTCGCGGCGCTGCTGTTCGGACTCGCGCTGCCGGCGGCCGCCGCGCTGCCGCTCACGCTCGAGGCCGGCGCCGACCAGCGCCGCCACGGCTTTCTCGCGGTGTTCGTCGCCTACCTGCTGAACGGCCTGCGGCCGGCCACGCTGCGCCGCTTTCGCGAGGCGCTCGCGGCCAGCCCCTACGCGGATGGCGCGCCGCAGCGCCGCCCCGACGTGGTCGTGATCCAGAGCGAGTCGTTCTTCGACGCGCGCCGGCTCGGCGCGGCGATCGCCCCCGGCTTGCTCGCGCGCTTCGACGAGGCGTGCCGCGAGGCGCTCTGGCACGGCCAGTTGCATGTGCCGGCCTGGGGCGCGAACACCATGCGCACCGAATTCGCGGTGCTGACCGGCGCGAGCCAGGCCGCGCTCGGCTACGCGCGCTTCTATCCCTATGCATTCGTCAGACGACGCTGCGCTTCGCTGGCCGCCTGGTTCGGCCGCGGCGGCTACCGCACGCTGGCGATCCATCCGTACTACGCCGACTTTTTCGGGCGCGACCGGGTATTCCCCTTGCTTGGCTTCTCGCGCCTGCTCGACATCGGCCATTTCGCCGGCGCAGCGCGCGCCGGCCCCTACGTCGCGGACGCGGCCGTTGCCGACGCAATCATCGAGGCGCTCGAGGCGCCCGGCGACGAGCCGCGCTTCGTGTTCGCGATGACCATGGAGAATCATGGGCCGTTACATCTCGAAACAGTTTTGCCGGGGGAGTCGACGAACCGCCATACTCTCGGCGACGGCGCGCCGTGGCGCGATCTGACGGCTTATTTGCGACATATTGAAAATGCGGATGCAATGCTCGGCCGCTTGCTGGATCATTTGCGTTCGAGCCATCGGGAAACGGTGGTCTGCTTTTACGGCGATCACGTGCCCGCCCTGTCTCGGATTTTCGAGCGTCTGGGCAGCAATCCGGAACACAGCGATTTTTTCATCTGGCGTAACCACGGGACAAAAGGGCCCGAACGCCGGGACGTGCGGGCCGAACAACTGGGCGGCCTGCTGTTGCTAGCGACGCAACACGGCAGTCGCATGGATGGGTCGCAGGCATCAGAGAAAACGACATAAAGATGAACGGAAAGATTGCAATTGTTGGGATCGCGTGCCGCTTTCCCGGGGGTGCCAACAGTCCGGACGAGCTCTGGAGCCTGCTGCGTGCCGAGCGTGATGCGGTGACGCAGATTCCGGCCGAGCGGTTCGGCACGGAGTTCTACCTGCATCCGTCCAAGCGCGAGGCCGGCAAGAGCTACACGTTCTCGGCGGGCGTGCTCGACGACATCGCCGGCTTCGACGCGGCGTTTTTCGGCATCTCGCCACGCGAGGCGAGCCAGATGGACCCGCAGCAGCGCCTGCTGCTCGAACTCGCCTGGGAAACCTTCGAGCACGCCGGGCTGCGCCCGCAGGACCTGCGCGGCAGCAACTGCGGCGTGTTCGTCGGGGTGGCGAGCCCCGATTACGGCAATCGCAGCGTGGACGACCTGAACTCGGTCGATCCGTATTCGGCCACCGGCAACACGCTGAGCATCGCGTCGAACCGCGTGTCCTACCTGTTCGACCTGCGCGGCCCGAGCCTGTCGATCGACACCGCCTGCTCGTCGTCGCTGGTGGCGTTGCACCAGGCGGTGCAGGCGCTGCATTCGGGCGAGGCCGAGCTGGCGCTCGCCGGCGGCGTGAACCTGCTGATGCATCCGTTCGGCTTCGTCACCTTCTCGAAGGCCTCGATGCTCTCGCCGCGCGGCCGCTGCCGCGCGTTCGACGCGAGCGGCGACGGCTACGTGCGCGCCGAGGGCGGCGCGTTCGTGCTGCTCAAGCCGCTCGAGCGCGCGCTCGCCGACGGCGATACGATCCACGCGGTGATCGCCGGCTCCGGCGTGAACTCCGACGGCTTCACGCAGGGCGGCATCAGCGTGCCGGGCGCGGCCACCCAGGCCGCGCTGCTGCGCAGCGTCTACGCACGCGCCGGCGTCGATCCGGCCTCGGTGTCGTACCTCGAGGCGCACGGCACCGGCACCGCGGTGGGCGACCCGATCGAGGCGCGTGCGCTGATCGACGTGATGTCGGCCGGCCGTCCCGCCGACAAGCCGCTCCTGATCGGCTCGATCAAGACCAACATCGGCCACCTGGAAACCGCCTCCGGCATGGCCGGCCTGCTCAAGGCCGTGCTGTGCCTGAAGCACCGCGCGGTGCCGCGCTCGCTGCACTTCGTCACGCCGAACCCCGCCATCGATTTCGAGGGCGGACGGCTGCGCGTGGCCGATCGCTACACGCCGCTCGACGCGGCCGGCGACGTGCCGCTCACGATCGGCGTGAATTCGTTCGGCTTCGGCGGCACCAACGCGCACGTCGTGCTGACCGAGGCGCCGGTCACGGCCGGCGCCGCTTCCCCGGCGGCTGCGCCGGCCGGGGCGGGCGCGCGCCGCGCGCCGCTGGTGCTGAGCGCCCGCACGCCGCAGGCGCTCGCCGGGCTGGCTGCGCGTTATCTCGCCGTGCTGGAGCGCGGCGCCGGCTGGCAGTCGGTCGCGGCCACCGCCGCGCGGCGCCGCCAGTGGTTCGCGCACCGGCTCGTGATCGCGCCGGCCAGCGACGACGAAGGGCGCGCCGCGCTCGCGGCGCTGGCCGCCGGCGCCGCCGAGCTGCCGGCCTGCGTGGTGCGCGGCGAGGCGCCGGCCGATCCCGGCCGGGTCGCGTTCGTCTACTCGGGCAACGGCTGCCAGTGGGCCGGCATGGGCCAGCAGCTGTACGACGAGGAGCCGCTGTTCCGCGCCGCGCTCGACGAGGTCGATGCGCTCTGGCGCGCCGACGGCAGCGCCTCGCTGGTCGAGGTGATGCGCCACGGCGCGAGCGCGGCCTGGCTCGCCGCCACCGAGAACGCCCAGCCGCTCCTGTTCGCGATCCAGGTGGGCCTGACGCGCGTGCTCAAGGCGCGCGGCATCCGCTGCGACGCCACCATCGGCCACAGCGTCGGCGAGATCGCCGCCGCCTGGGCCTCGCAGATCCTTTCGCTGGCCGACGCGGTGCGCGTGATCAAGATCCGCAGCCGTGCCCAGGGCACCACGCGCGGCAGCGGCCGGATGGCGGCGGCGGGCCTCAGCGAGGCGGCCGCCAACGAACTGATCGCGCGCCTGGGCCTGACGGCGCTGGTCGAGGTGGCCGGCGTGAACAGCGCCGAGGCGGTCACGCTGGCCGGCTCGCTGCAGGCGCTGCAGGCGGTCGAGGCAGCGCAGCGCGAGAGCGGGCGCTTCTTCCAGATGCTCGATCTCGACTATGCGTTCCACAGCCGCCAGATGGACGGCATCGAGCCGATCGTGCGCGACGAGCTGGCCGGGCTCGCGCCGAGCGCCGGCGACGGCGGCTTCGTGTCGACCGTCACGGGGGCGCGGCTCGACGGCACCGCGCTCGACGCGGGCTACTGGTGGCGCAACATTCGCGAGCCGGTGCGTTTCGGCGACGGCATCGCGAACCTGATCGGCGAGGGCGTGACCATCTTCATCGAGGTCGCACCGCATTCGATCCTGCGCAGCTACATGAAGAACGCGCTGCTGGCCGCGCAGGCGCAGGGCGCCGTGCTGCCCACGATGAAGCGCCAGCAGGGCAGCGCCGCGATGCTGGAGACCGCGATCCTGTCGGCCGTCGCGCACGGCGCGGCCGTCGAGGTCGAGCGCTTCGCGCCGGCCGCGCCGCCCGTCGCGCTGCCGACCTACGCGTGGCAGCACGAGCATTACTGGCTCGAGCCGAGCGTCGAGGCCTACGACCTCGTCAACCGCCGCCGCGAGCATCCGCTGCTGGGCTACCGGCTGCACGAACTCGCGTTCGGCTGGGAGAACCAGCTCGACCCCATCCGGCTGCCGCTCCTGGCGGACCACGTGGTGGACGGCGGCGTGGCGTTCCCGGGCGCCGGCTACGTCGAGATGGCGCTGGCCGCCGCGCGCGTCTACTTCGAATCCGACAGCTGCGCGCTCGAAAACGTCGAGATCCGCGCGCCGGTGGTGTTCCAGCCGCAACAGGCCAAGCTGTTCCGCTTCCAGATCGAGCCGGAGACGGCGGTCTTCACGATCGAGACGCGCGACCGCATGAGCGACACGCCGTGGACGCTGAACGTCACCGGGCGCCTGCTCGCGAGTGGCTGCACGCTCGACGCGGATACCGCGGTGCCCGGCGCGCTGCTCGATTCGTTGCGCGCGCAACCGCTGATCGAGGGCGCGACGCTGTACGGCGGCACCTCGACGATCGGCCTCGAATACGGCCCCGCGTTTCGCTGGGTGCGCGACCTGCGGGTCACGCGCGAGTTCGCGCTGGCCGACCTCGCGGCGCCCGCCGCGTGCGGCGACGCGGCCGCGCTGGCGGCCTACCACCTGCATCCGGCGCTGATGGACAGCGGTTTCCACCCGCTCTTCGCGCTGCTCGGCGCGCATGCCGGTGACGGCGACCACGCCGCCTACGTGCCGGTGCAGATCGGCCGCGTCGACTTTCTGCGCGGCGACGCGATCGAGCGCGTACTGGTGCGCATCGACCGGCGCAGCCCGCATTCGGTGGTCGCCAGCTTCGAATTCCTCGATGCCCGCGGCGCCGTGACGGCGCGGCTCGCCGCCTGCCGGTTCCGCCGCGTCGATCTGCTCGGCCGCCGCCATCACGCGCCGTCGCGCTTCGTCTACGCGCTCGAACACCGGCCGCTGCCCGACGAGGCGCGCGCCGACATGCTGCCGGCGCCGGCCGCGCTGCTGCAGGACGCCGCCGCGCGCGTCGCGGCGGGCGAGGACGGCGCGCGCCGCGGCCGGCACCTGACCGAAATGCTGCCGCTGCTCGACGTGCTCGCGAGCCTTTACGCGCTGCGCGGGCTCGAGGCGATCGACGCGTTCGCCGCGCCGCTGCTGCCCGGGCATCCGCAGGCGCCGCTCGTCGCCCGGCTCGCCGAGATCCTGATCGAGGACGGCCTCGCGCGCCGCGACGGCGAACGCCTGGTGCGCGACGACGAAGCCTGCGCCGCGCTGCCGCCGCTCGACGAGCTGTGGCGCGGCCTGCTCGCCGAATCGCCGCATCACGTCGCCGAGCTGACGCTGCTCGCGCACTGCGGCGCGGCGCTGCCGCGTGTGCTGAAGGGCGAGCTCGAGGCCTCGCGCGTGCTGTCGGCCACCGGCCGCAGCCTGGTCGAGCAGTTCTTCGACGCCTCGCCGACCTGGGAACACACGCACGCGGTGATGCAGGCCTGCGCGATGGCGGCGATCGACGGCTGGCGCGAGACGCGCCGTCTGCGCCTGCTCGAGATCGAATCCACGCGCGGCGACGTGCTGCGCCCGCTCGCGATGCGCGTGCCGGGCGACCGCTGCGAGCGCACCATCGTCGGCACGCCCGACCAGCTCGCCGCGTTCGACGCCGACGCCTCGCCGGGTATCACCACGGTCGCGCAGCTGCCGGGCGAGCGTTTCGCCCTGAAGGCCGATCCGCACGAGTTGTACGATCTGGCGCTGGTCGACCGCGCCCTGGCCGGGCGTGGCGATCCGGCCGACGTGCTGGCCTCGATCGGCGCCTGGGTGGCGCCGGGCGGGCTGGTGGTGCTGGCCGAGTCGCGCCGCAGCCGCTTCGCCGACATCGTGTTCGGGCTGCAGGCCGGCGACGGCCGCGCCGCGGCGCTCGCGCCGACCGAGCTCGCCGCGCTCTGCGAGCGCGCGGGCCTCGTCGAGGTGGCGCGCCACACCGAGCACGATCTGGAACTGGAAGGCACGCCGAGCCTCGTCGTCGCGCGCCGGCCGCTGCCCGACGAGGCCGCGCTCGAGCCCGACGACGACAGCCTCGACGCGCTCGAGCGCGCCGAGCAATGGGTGATCGTCACCGCGGCCGACGACGAGGTGCCGCTCGGCGCGCTGCTGGCCGACGCGCTGACGCACGCGGGCCACGTGGTCGAGGCCGTCGAGGCGCGGCAGGCCGCCGATTTCATCGCGACCATGCCGGCCACCGATCCGCTCCACCTGGTGTTCTGCGCGCCCGCGCTGCGGCTTGCCGACGAAGTGCCGGCCGAGCGTCTGATGCAGGCGCAGCGCTCGGGCGCGATCGCGCTGGCCGCGCTGGTGCGGTCGCTCGACACCGCGCATTACGCGGCCGGCGTGCGCCTGTCGGTGATCACGCGCGGCGGCGCGCCGTTCGACGGCGCCGCCGCGGGCGACCCCGCCCAGGCGACGCTGTGGGGCCTCGGGCGCGTGCTCGCGAACGAGCATCCCGAGCTCGGCTGCCGCCTGATCGACGTCGACCCGGCCGCGGGCGTCGAGGTGGCGCGGCTCGCGCGCGAACTGCTGATCGACGTGGCCGAGGAAGAGGTGCTGTTTACGCCGGCCGGCCGCCAGGTGCCGCGCATGCTCAGCGCCGAGCGCGCGGCCGCGCGCGCGCCGCTCGCGGCCCATGCGCCGGCGGTGCTCGCGTTCGATGCACCCGGCTCGCTGCGCAACCTCGAATGGTTCGCGCAGGCGCCGCGCGCGCTCGCCGACGACGAGGTCGAGATCGAACCGGTGGCCACCGGCCTCAATTTCCGCGACGTGATGTACGCCATGGGGCTGCTGTCCGACGAGGCCGTCGAGAACGGCTTCGCGGGCGCGACGATCGGCATGGAGCTGTCCGGGCGCGTGCTGCGCATCGGCCGCGGGGTCAGCGCGTTCGCGCCCGGCGACGCGGTGCTCGGCTTCGCGCCGGCCTCGTTCGCCACGCGCGTGGTGACGCGCGCCGAGGCGATCGCGGCCAAGCCGGCCGCGATGTCGTTCGAGGAGGCGGCCACCGTGCCGACCACCTTCTTCACCGCCTACTACGCGCTGGTCGAGCTGGCGCGCCTGCGCCGCGGCGAGCGCGTGCTGATCCACGGCGGCGCGGGCGGCGTCGGCATCGCGGCGATCCAGATCGCGCGCCACTTCGGTGCGGAGGTGTTCGCCACCGCCGGCAGCGACGAGAAGCGCGAATTCGTGCGCCTGCTCGGCGCCGACCACGTGCTCGATTCGCGCGGCCTGGCCTTCGCCGACCAGATCCACGCCATCACGGGCGGGCAGGGCATCGACGTCGTGCTCAACTCGCTGGCGGGCGAGGCGATGGTGCGCAGCATCGACACGCTGCGCCCGTTCGGCCGCTTCCTCGAGCTCGGCAAGCGCGATTTCTACGAGAACAGCCACATCGGGCTGCGCCCGTTCCGCAACAACATCAGCTACTTCGGGATCGATGCCGACCAGCTGATGGGCGTGCTGCCCGAGCTGACCGCACGCCTGTTCGGCGAGGTCATGGCACTGTTCGCCGACGGCGTGCTGCATCCGCTGCCGTACCGCGCGTTCCCGGCCGAGCGCGCCGAGGATGCGTTCCGCTACATGCAGCAGGCGCGCCAGATCGGCAAGGTGCTGGTCACCTATCCGTCGGGCACGCCGGCGCCCACGCGCGGGCTGGCCGCGCGGGCCGCGCTCGCGCTCGATCCGGCCGGCGCCTACCTGGTGATCGGCGGCACGGGCGGACTCGGCTTCGCGACCGCGCGCCGCCTCGTCGAGCGCGGCGCGCGGCACCTGACGCTGGCGAGCCGCGGCGGCGCGCTGGCCGAGGCCGCCGCGGCCGAGGTCGCGCGATGGCGCGAGACGCTCGGCGTGGCGGTGGAGGTCGCTGCCTGCGACGTGACCGATGCGCCGGCGCTCGACGCGCTGGTCGCGCGGATCGCCGCGCGCGGCACGCCGCTCAGGGGCGTGCTGCACTCGGCGATGCAAATCGACGACGGCCTGGTGCGCAATCTCGACGACGCGCGCTTCGAGGCGGTGCTCGCGCCGAAGGTGGCGGGCGCCTGGAACCTGCATCGCGCCACGCGCGGCGCGCCGCTCGACTGGTTCGTGGTCTATTCCTCGGCCACCACCTATCTCGGCAATCCGGGCCAGGCCAGCTACGTGGCGGCCAACAGCTTCCTCGAGGCGCTCGTCGTGCACCGCCGCGCGGCGGGGCTGCCGGCCACCTTCATGGCGTGGGGCCCGCTCGACGACGTCGGCTTCCTGGCCCGTAACGACAGCACGCGCGAGGCGCTGCAGGCGCGCATCGGCGGTGCCGCGATCAGCTCGGCCGAGGCGCTCGACGCGCTCGAGCGCGCGCTGGTGGACGGCCGTGCCGGCGAGGCGGTGGTGCGCATCGACTGGCAGGCGCTCGCGCGCGGCATGCCGGCGGCCGGCGCGCGCCGTTATGCGCAGATGCAGACCCGCCCCGGCAGCGACGGCTCGCGCGACGGCGGCGACGAACTGCGCGAGCAGGTCGCCGCGCTGCCGCGCGAGCAAGCGGTGGCGTTCGTCGCGGAGACGCTGCGTGCGCAGATCGCGCGGATTCTGCACATGACGCCGGAGCGCATCGCGCTCGACAAGTCGGTGCTCGAAATGGGGATGGATTCGCTGATGGGCATGGAGCTCGGCCTCGCGGTCGAGGAAGTGTTCGAGGTCAAGCTCTCGGTGATGGCGATCGCCGACGGCGCGACCGTGCAGTCGCTGGCCGGCCGGATCGTCGACTCGATCGCGGCGCAGGAGGCCAATGCCGGGGGGGCGGCCGACGGCGGCGGGCTCGACGAGGTGGCCGCGCTGGCCGCGAAGCACGCGCTCGACAGCGAGGCCAAGGCCGCGCTGAAGGCCGCCGCCAACGATCCGGTGGGCGGCAAGAAGCCGAGGCTGGAGGTGGCGCAATGACGAGCACCGCGCCGGCCGGCTGGCAGGCCACGCAGGGCACGCTCGCGAGCGAGCTCGTGCTGGACGGCCACGGCCTGCACACCGGCCGGCGCGTGCGGGTGCGGATCCTGCCCGCGGCGGGCAGGCAGCCTGCCACGCGCGGCATCCGGTTTCGCCGCCTGGACGGCGGCCGGGAGCTGGCCAGCTTCGCGGTCGATCCGGCGTTGCGCCGTGCCCAGCCGCTTTGCACCATGCTGCGCGGCCCCGACGGCGTGGGCGTGCGCACCGTCGAGCACCTGCTCGCGGCGCTGCTCGCCTGCGAGATCGACCATGCCACGGTCGAGCTCGACGCCGAGGAGGTGCCGATCCTCGACGGCAGCGCCGCGCCCTGGATCGCGGCGCTGCGCGCGACCGGCCGCCACGCGCTGGCCGCGCCGAAGCGCTTCATCCGCGTGACGCGTGCGCTCGCGGTGACCGACGGCGCGGGCGGCGCGCGCCGCGAGATGCGGCTCGAACCCGCGCCGCGCTACGAGATGAGCGTGCGCAACGACCTGAAGGGCTTCGGCGAGATGCACTGGGCCGGCGAGATGACGCCGGCCGCGTTCGCCGCCGAGATCGCGCCGTCGCGCTCCTACGGGCGCGTCAAGTGGGCGGTGCCGGCGATCGTCGCGGGCTACCTGCGCGGCGTGCCGATCCTGCGCGGCGCGCGGCCCTCCTGCACCGCGTCGATCGTCGGCCGCCGCGTGCTGGGCGGCATGCGCCTGCCCGACGAGTTCGTGCGCCACCGCGTGCTCGACCTGGTCGGCGACCTGGCGATGGCCGGCGCGCCGCTGCTCGCGCGCGTCTCGGCGTTGCGGCCGAGCCACGAAATGAACTTCCGGCTCGTCGATGCGCTGCTGTCCAGCCCCGATGCATGGGAGTGGGCCGAATTCGCGGCGTAACATAGCGAACTTGATCAGGCTACGGGCGAACGAATCGATGGGACTGGGAGATCATCTCCGGCAGCAATTGGCTGCAAAGGCGCTCAAGCGCCAACTGGAGCGCGTGACCGAGGGCGGCGCGGACACCGCGCCGGCGCCGGCGCCGGCCGCGGCGGGCGTGCATGCCTCGCCGCGCAGCCGCTTCGAGTCGATGCCGCAATACCAGCAGCTCAGGATCATGCGCGAGATGGGCGAGACGCTCGGCGTCGAATCGCCGTTCTTCCGCGTCCATGACGGGCTTGCCGGCGCGACCACGCTGATCGGCGGGCGCGAGTACCTGAACTACGCGAACTACAACTACCTGGGCCTGGCGGGCGACGCCACGGTGACGGCGCACGCCAAGCAGGCCATCGACCGCTACGGCACCTCGGCCTCGGCGAGCCGCATGGTGGCGGGCGAGCGGCCCGTGCAGCGCGATCTCGAGCACGCGCTCGCGGCGTTCTACGGGACCGACGACTGCGTGGTGTTCGTGAGCGGCCACGCCACCAACGTGACCGTGATCGGCTCGCTGTTCGGGCAGGGCGACCTGATCGTCCATGATTCGCTCGCGCACAACAGCATCGTGCAGGGCGCGCAGCTGAGCGGCGCCAAGCGCCTGAGCTTCCCGCACAACGACTGGCGCGCGCTCGACGCGCTGCTGGCGCGCGTGCGCCACGAGTATCGCAACGTGCTGATCGCGATCGAGGGGCTCTACAGCATGGACGGCGATTTCCCCGATCTGCCGAAGTTCGTCGAGATCCGCAAGCGCCACGGCGCGTTCCTGATGGTTGACGAGGCGCATTCGCTCGGCGTGCTCGGCGCCACCGGGCGCGGCATCCGCGAGCATTTCGGGGTGGCCGCCGAGGACGTCGACCTGTGGATGGGCACGCTCAGCAAGACGCTGGCCGGCTGCGGCGGCTTCATCGCCGGCTGCCAGCCGCTCACCGACATGCTGCGCCATCTGGCGCCGGGCTTCCTCTACAGCGTCGGTCTCGCGCCGGTGCTCGCGGCCGCCTCGCTGAGCGCGCTCGAGATCCTGCAGCGCGAGCCGCAGCGCGTCGCGCAGCTGCGCGAGCGCGGCCGGCAGTTCCTCGACGAGGCGCGCGCCGCGGGCCTCGACACCGGCACCAGCGCAGGCTACGCGGTGGTGCCGGTGATCACCGGCAGCTCGCTGAAGGCGGCACGCTGGGCCAACGCGCTGTTCGACGAGGGCATCAACGTGCAGCCGATCTTCTATCCGGCCGTCGAGGAAAAAGCGGCGCGGCTGCGCTTCTTCATCTGCTCGACGCACGAGCCCGGGCAGATCACGCGCACCGTGGCCGCGCTGGCCCGGCTCGCGCGCTAGGCAGCGCAATGGCGGCCCCGCTTGCCGGGTGGACCTTCCGTGCCGCGCGTCCCGAGGATGCCGCGGCCTGCGCGCCGCTGATCCTCGCCTCGGGCGTGCGCGAGTTCGGTTTCTTTCTCGGCGTGCCGGTCGAGGCGATGGTGGCGTTTCTCGCCAGCGCGTTCGCGTCGCGGCACGGCCGCTTCTCGTGGCGCCGGCATCGCGTCGCGGTGGCGCCCGACGGCAGCGTGGCGGGCGTGCTGGCCGCGCACGACGGGCGCATGATCGCGTTCGATGATCCGCACGTGGCCTGGTTGCTGCTGCGCCGCTTCGGGCTGCGCCACACGGTGGCGAGCCTGCTGCGCGGGCTCGTGCTCGAAGGTGAACTGCCGGCGCCGAAGCGCTCGCAGACGCACGTCGCGCATTGCGCGATTGACGAGCGCTGGCGTGGCACCGGCGTTTTCACGGCGCTGTTCGAGGATACCCGTCGCGCCGGCGCGCTGGGCGATGGCGAGGGCCGCGAAGTGGTGCTCGACGTGCTGCTGAGCAACTCGCGCGCGGCCGCGCTGTATCGGCGGCTCGGCTTCGTCGAGCAGCCGCGCGCGCAGCCGGTCTCGCCCAAATTGCCGCCCGAGCTCGAGTCGATCCGCATGCGGCTCGGGCGCTGAGCGCGGCGCGGCTTTCTTCCGGTTCATTGCAGGATGCCGGGGAGCGCGGCGCGGACCCCGAGGAACAGATTCCTCGTCGCGCTCTACCCGTCAGCGCGGCACTTTGGGCCGTCCTTCGCCACGCGCACGCCGGCGGGGGCGATAGATAGGGCACGGCCGAGGAGGGGACGGCCATCGTCGCGTTCCCGGCGTTCGACGCGGCGTGTCATGTGCCGGGCAGGCGCGGGTGGCCGACGGCGGGTATGCGACGGCCTGCGCCGCTCGCTGAGCCGGAGCTTTGCTCCGCTTCGGCGGCCCCAAAGCAAAAAGCCCGGTCGCGAGACCGGGCTTTTCGTTTGATGCTTTGGTAGGCCGTACTGGATTCGAACCAGTGACCAACGGATTAAAAGTCCGCTGCTCTACCAGCTGAGCTAACGACCCAAAGAGGCGAGATTATAGTGAACGCTTCGTCAGGCCGTCAAGCATCAATCGCCTGACGGCCCGGCCGTCGCTCACTTGATCGATTCGATCTTCGCCTGGGCCGCCTGCGCGGCGCTCGACCCCTGGAACTGCGAGAGGACCTGCTCGAAGGTGCGCTTGGCTGCCGCCTTCTGCCCCTGCTCGAGCTGGTTGGTGCCGATCGCCACCAGCGCATCGCCGGCGCGCGGATGCTGCGGGTAGGCCTTCACGAGCGCCTGCCAGGTGGCCGTCGAGCCCTTGTAGTCGCGCAGCGCGTACTGGGCGTTGCCGAGCCAGTACTGCGCGACCGGCTGATACGGGCTCTGCGGATACTTCGCGATGAAGGCGCGGAACGAAGCGGCCGCGCCCTTGAAGTCGCCGCTGCGGAACTGCTGCGACGCCGCGTTGAACGCGTCCGTTTCCCCGGGCTGGACCGTACCCTCGACGCCGTCCACCGTGGTCTGCTGCGGCTCGAACTTCTTGAGCCGCGCATCGAGATCGGTGTAGGCGTCGCGCTGCTGGCGCTCGAGCGTCGTCAGACGGTTCGTCAGATCCTCGTTCTGGCCGCGCAGCGTCGCGACCTGCTGGTTGAGCTGGTCGAGACGCGCGGACTGATCGAGGATCGTCCGCTGCGCGGCGGAGAGCTGGTTCGTCAGGCTGTCGGTGCGCGTGCGCAGGTCGAGCACGGCGCGGCGAGCCTCGTCGTCATCGAACATGCCGGCGTGCGCCGGGGCCGCGCCGAGCGCGACTCCGGCAACGCAGGCCGCAGCGGCTGCACGCAGCCAAGGGAAGCGGTGCGTCATGCGGAGGTTCTTCCGTTACTTACTGTTGGTAGACGATGTCCGCGCGGCGGTTCTGCGCCCATGCGGCTTCGTCGTGGCCGGTCGCTTGCGGCTTTTCCTTGCCCAGGCTCACGGCTTCCATCTGCGAATCCGGCACGCCCAGCAGCGACAGGCCGCGGCGAACCGCTTCCGCGCGCTTCTGGCCCAGCGCGAGGTTGTACTCGCTCGTGCCGCGCTCGTCGGTGTTGCCCTGGATCAGGATGTGACGCGCCGGATGGCTCTTCAGGTATTGCGCGTGCGCTTGCAGCAGCGGCTGATACTGGTCCGACACCGAGTAGCTGTCGAAGTCGAAGTAGACGCTGCGCTTCGCCAGCGGGCTGTTCGGGTCGTTCAGCGGATCGACGCTCACTTGCGCGACGTCGTTCGGGTTCGGCTGCGTGCTGATCGCGTTGCCTTGGTTGGCCTTGTCGTCGAGCTTGACGCCCGACTTACACGCGGCCAGCGCGCTGATCATCATTACGGCGAGTGCCAGGCGAGCTTTATTGGTCATCATGGTGAATCTCCTGTTGGTCATTGCATGAATGGCCCCCAAGACGGCTCGCTGAACGAGCCGCCCTGGACGGGCAGAATCTGCGGCGGCGAGCTGCCGTCCGAAGGAACGGCAGCAAGAACGCTGCGGCCACCGGCTCGGGTCGCGTACAGAATGTACTGACCGTTTGCCGCGAAACTCGGCGACTCGTCATGCGTGGTGTTGGTCACCGCGTTGGCGGCGCCGGTCTGCAGATCCTGGACATACAGCTTGAAGCCGCCACCGGTGCGCGAGATGTACGCGAGCAGCTTGCCGTCGGGGCTCACCCGCGGGCTCGTGTTGTAGCTGCCGGTGAAGGTCACGCGTTGCGCGGCACCGGCACTCTCGCCCTGCGCGGGCATCCGGTAGATCTGCGGTTGACCACCACGATCGCTGGTGAAATAGATCCACCGGCCATCAGGAGAATAAAAAGGTTCGGTATCGATCGAGCTGCTCTGGGTGAGCCGGCGCAGGCCGGTGCCCGTCGCGCTGACCGAATAGATTTGCGTATTGCCGGTGAGCGACAGCGCGACCGCGAGGGTCTGGCCGTCCGGCGCCCAGGCCGGTGCGCTGTTGTTGCCCTTCTGGTTCGAAATCACGTAGCGGCGGCCGGTCGGCAGGTCGTGGATGTAGACGACCGGCTTGCGCAGTTCGAACGACACGTAAGCAACCTTCGTGCCGCTCGGCGACCACGCCGGCGAGATGATCGGCTCGGAGCTGGTCAGGGCCGGTATCGCATTTTCGCCGTCCGAATCGGAAATCAGCAGACGATACTTGCCGCCCGAGTGCGTCACGTAGGACAGCCGCGTGCTGAACACTCCACGCACGCCGAGCAGCTTCTGGTAGATGAAGTCGGCGATCTTGTGGCCGGTCTTGCGCATGCCCTCGACGTCGCCCGTGGCCGTCAGCGACAGGCCGCCCAGGCTTTGCTGCTTGACCGTGTCGAACAGCATGAAGTCGACCTTCACCTGGCCGTTCGCCTCGCGGTTCACGGTGCCCGCCACCAGGGCGTTGGCGCCCTTGGCCTTCCAGGCGCTGTAGTCGACCGGCGCCGATTCGGAAATCGGCGTGCTGCCCGCGTCGATGTTCGAGAACTTGCCGGTGCGAGCGAGATCGGCGCGCACCACCGCGGTCACCGATTGCGGCAGGCCCGCCTCGTTGACGAAATTCGCGGTCGCGATCGGAAACTGCGTTGATCCGACGCCCGTGATGAGCACGTTGACCTGCGCGTTCGCGGCGCTGCCCGCCGCAATCAGACACGAGGCCACGAGTGACCTGAAACCCAGCTTCGTCATCAAACTCATGCTTCCGATTCCCTTATGTAGCTGCGCATCCGCACAGAGACTCAACAATACCCGATTCGTTCCTCGCGGCGACCGGTGAGTGTAAGCGCATTGCGCGTCATTCTGCGGCCCGGAACGTAATCGTAATGTTCGAAGGGGTGCTTCCGTTAACATCGGGCGGCAGCGGCGTGCTGGCGCGCACGGCGTTGACGACCGCGTCGTCCCAGCCGGGATTGCCGCTCGATCGCGTCACGGTGACGCCGAGCACGTCGCCGTTCGGCGAGCAGCGCACCTGCACGCGCGTTTCGAGCCCGCTGCGCTCGCCGTTCCAGATGATGTTCGGCTTGACGCGGCGCTTCACCTTGTCGGCGTAGCCCGGCGACGCGGCGTTGCCGCCCGAGCCGGTGCCGGTGCCGCTGCGGGCCAGCCCTTCGCCGCCGCCCTGGCCGCCGCCCGCCTGGTTCTGCAATTGCGCGAGGCGCGCCTGGCGCTCCTTGTCGAGCCGCGCCTTGGCCGCGGCGTCGGCCTTCGCCTTCGCGGCCGCTTCCGCCTTGGCCTTGGCCGCGGCTTCGGCCTTGGCCGCCGCGGCCTTCTCGGCCTGTTCCTTCTTCTCGGCATCGGCCTGGGCCTGGGCTTGCTCCTGCTTGCGCTGCTGCTCGAGCTTCTGCTGTTCGAGCTTCTTCTGCTGCTCGGCAAGCTGCTGCTGGCGCAGCTTCTCGGCCTGCCGCTGCTTCTCGGCCGCCTGCCGTTGGGCGAGCTGCTGCGCGGCCAGCGCCGCGCGCTTGGCCTCGGCCTCCTGCTGGGCCTTTTCCTGCTCGCGCCGCTGCTCGGCGAGCTGCGCCGCGCGCGCGGCCGCTTCCTGCTGCTTGCGGCGTTTTTCCTGCAGCGCGATCTCGGCCTCGTCGTCCCGGGCGGGCGGCGGCGCGGGCGCCACCCGTGCCGGCGGCGGTGGTGGGGCGGGGCGCGGCATCGGCGAGTCGGGCACCTCGCTCCACAGCTCGGCTTCCGCGCCGGCCGGCGTGCTGTTCTGCCATTGCATGCCGTGATAGAGGAACAGCGCGAGCAGCACGTGCATCAGTGCCGCGAGCGCGAACGCCCGCCCCGTGCCGCGCTCGCGAGGCGGCTGCAGCGGGGAAGCGGAGCGCCGGGTGCGTTGGTTCATTGCGATTTGACGAGGAGGCCCACGCGCTTGACGCCACGCGCCTTCAGATCCGACATCACGGTCATCACCGCGTCGTACTGGACGGTCTTGTCGGCCGCGATCACGACCGGCTGGTCGGGGTGGTCGGCCTGCCGCGACGCGATGAAGTCGTCGAGCTCGGCCTTCGTCATCGTGTCTTCCTGCGATGCGCCGGCGTCGCTCTTGTAGCGCACGCTCATCTTGCCGTCGGCCTGGATGTTGACGACCACGGGCGGCGTCTGCTCCTGCGGCGAGGCATTGCCGACGGTGGGCAGGTTCACGATCGACGGCGCGACGAGCGGCGCCGTGACCATGAAGATCACGAGCAGCACCAGCATTACGTCGATGTAAGGCACGACGTTGATGTCGGCCATCGCGCGGCGCGAGCGGCCGCCGCGCATGCTGGAACGGAGGGGAGTGCCGGCCATCGCGTGCTCCTTATTGCGCCTGACGCTGCAGGATGTTCGAGAACTCCTCGACGAAGGTCTCGAAGCGGCTCGCGAGACGATCGATCTCGTGTGCGTAGCGGTTGTAGGCAACCACCGCCGGGATCGCGGCGAACAGGCCGATCGCGGTGGCCACCAGCGCTTCGGCGATGCCGGGCGCGACGTTCGCGAGCGTGGCCTGCTGCACGTTGGCGAGGCCGCGGAACGAGTTCATGATCCCCCACACGGTGCCGAACAGGCCGATGTACGGGCTGACCGAGCCGACCGAGGCGAGGAACGCGAGGTTGGCCTCGAGCATGTCCATCTCGCGCTGGAACGCGGCGCGCATCGCGCGGCGCGCGCCGTCGAGGATCAGCGACGGGTCCGAGATGCGCTTTTCCTTCGCCTTCAGAAACTCGCGCATGCCCGATTCGAAGATGCGCTCGAGCGAGCCGATCGTATGGCGATTGTTGGCCGCGCTCTGATACAGGGCCTGCAGGTCGCCGCCGGACCAGAAGTCGCGCTCGAAGCGCTCGGTCTGCCTGCGCGCGCGGCGCAGCGCGAACCATTTGCGGAAGATGAACGTCCAGGACATCAGCGACAGCAGCAGAAGCAGCCCCATCACGGCCTGGGCAAGCACGCTCGCATTGAGGACGAGAGAAACGATCGACAGGTCTTGTGCAGAGTTCATAGGTGTGTGGTTAACGTGCTTCTTGGCCGTCGCGTCGCGCCTTGCCGCCGTGGCGCGGTACGGGTCCGGCGTCCGGTGGCCGGCCGGCTTTGCAGCCGGCGGCCCGAGCCCGGTTCCGGCCCGGCGTTCTCATTGGTCCCGAATCAGGGTCGCAAGTTCATCGGCTATGTCTAAACGGTGCTCATGCGTCGGCCGTTGACAGACATTGCATCGGACCCCGCTCGAGTGCCGTGCGCACCACGGGCGGAATGCCCGTCGGGCGCAGTGTTTCGCGCTCGACCCAGCCGATGCCGATGCGGCCGGATGCGAGCAGCACGCCGCCGAGCCAGGCTTCCTGGACGAAGCTCAGCGAGGCGCGGCCAAACCGCTCGATCCGGCTCTTGACGGTCAGCAGGTCGTCGAGCCGTGCCGGGGCGCGATAGTCGACCGCGGTGTCGCGCACCACGAACATCGCGCCGGTCTGGTCTCCCAGCCGGCGCTGGTCGAGGCCGCATGCCCGCAGCCATTCGGTGCGGGCCCGCTCGAAATACTTCAGGTAGTTCGCGTAGAAGACGATGCCGCCGGCATCGGTGTCCTCGTAATACACGCGAACCGGCCAGTCGAACGAAAAGGCGGTCTCGGGCGGTCCGGGCGGTCGATTGGGCGGATTCATGGCGCGCATTCTACCGGAAGCCCCTGCCTCTTTTCGTAACCGAATGTTGCGTGTGCGATGACTGGCCCGAGCCCCGCCGGAGCCCTGCTGCGCGGGCTCCGGCGGGGCTCGGAAGCACTCAGCCGCGGTGCACGGCGAGGCCGGCCGGTGCCTGGGCGACGGGCATCATTTCGACCGTGTTGATGTTGACGTGGGCCGGGCGCGTCGCGATCCAGTAGATGGTGTCGGCAATGTCCTCGGCCGTGAGCGGCTGGACGTTCGCGTAGACGTTCGAGGCCTTGGCGTCGTCGCCGCGAAAGCGCACGTTCGAGAACTCGGTGCCGCCGCAGAGGCCCGGCTCGATGTCGGTCACGCGCAGCGGCGTGCCGAGCAGGTCGGTGCGCAGGTTCAGGCTGAATTGTCGGACGAATGCCTTGGTCGCGCCGTAGACGTTGCCGCCGGCGTAGGGATAGGTACCCGCGACCGAGCCGAGATTGAAGATGTGGCCCCGGCCGCGCGCGATCATGCCGGGCAGCAGCGTGTGCGTGACGGTGACGAGGCCCGAGCAGTTGGTGTCGATCATGGTCTGCCACTCGTCGAGGCTGGCCTTCTGGGCAGGCTCCACGCCGAGCGCGAGACCCGCATTGTTGACGAGCACGTCGATCTCGGTGAACGCGGCGGGCAGGCCCTTCAGCACGGCGGCCACGGCGGCGCGGTCGCGCACGTCGAGCTCCACGGGCAGCAGGGCCTCGCCCAGTTCGGCGGCGAGTGCGTCGAGGCGATCCTTGCGGCGCGCGCTGGCGACGACGCGGTGGCCGCCCTTGACAAAGGCCCTGGCGATGGCGGCGCCGAATCCCGCGGATGCGCCGGTGACGAACACGATCATTGCTGCTGCTCCTGGTCGGTGAAAGGAAGCGATGGGGAACGCGTTAGCCTACTGACATTGCCGCGTTGCGGCAAGGCGACGCCGGCCTTGGCGGGCAGGCGGCCCTGCCTTGTTTTGCTGTCATGCAGCAAAACGATGAATGCCCGCCGGACGGGGCTGCCAGCCTGATTTTGTTCGCTCCCCGATTGCGCCGGCGCGGGGGCCGGCCGGTTGCCTATTCATCATGCATCCAATAAACTACGGCGCTCATCACCCCCTGCGTGACTGGCGATAGAACCCTCCGGGTTCAAGGTGGAGCCTCCCACCGTGAAGCGCAGGGTGCCGTTTTTGCCGTTCGCCTGGGCAGCCGTTGTGCGCCGTTGCGTGCATCGCCGGTGGCTGTCCCGCCTCGCGTCAACCGGATACTTCCGCCACGTCGGGCTGGCCATTCCGCCAGCAACGCAATGTACTCGGCCGCCCCGGTCAACCTGTACACACTTAACGGAAACCGTATGTTTGACAGAGCCCAAAGCACCATCGCGAACGTCGATCCCGACCTCTGGCAGGCGATCCAGCAGGAGAACCAGCGCCAGGAAGATCACATCGAGCTGATCGCCTCCGAGAACTACACGAGCCCGGCGGTGATGGCCGCGCAGGGCTCGCAGCTGACCAACAAGTATGCCGAGGGCTATCCCGGCAAGCGCTACTACGGCGGCTGCGAATACGTGGACGTGGTCGAGCAGCTGGCGATCGACCGGGTCAAGGCGCTGTTCGGCGCGCAAGCGGCCAACGTGCAGCCGAACTCGGGCTCGCAGGCCAACCAGGGCGTGTTCTTCGCGATGCTCAAGCCGGGCGACACGATCATGGGCATGAGCCTGGCGCACGGCGGGCACCTCACGCACGGCTCGCCGGTGAACATGTCGGGCAAGTGGTTCAACGTGGTGAGCTACGGCCTGGACGAAAGCGAGGACATCGACTACGAGGCGGCCGAGCGGCTCGCGCAGGAGCACAAGCCGAAGATGATCGTGGCGGGGGCCTCGGCATTCGCGCTGAAGATCGACTTCGAGCGCCTGGCGAAGATCGCGAAGTCGGTGGGCGCGTACCTGATGGTGGACATGGCGCACTACGCGGGGCTGATCGCGGCTGGGGTGTATCCGAACCCGGTGCCGCACGCGGACTTCGTGACGACGACCACGCACAAGAGCCTGCGCGGGCCGCGCGGCGGCGTGATTCTGATGAAGTCGGAGTACGAGAAGCCGATCAACTCGGCGATTTTCCCCGGGATTCAGGGCGGCCCGCTGATGCACGTGATCGCGGCGAAGGCGGTGGCGTTCAAGGAAGCGGGCTCGGCGGAATTCAAGGCGTACCAGCAGCAGGTGGTGGAGAACGCGCGGGTGCTGGCGCAGACGCTGGTCAAGCGCGGGCTGCGGATCGTGTCCGGGCGCACGGAAAGCCACGTGATGCTGGTGGACCTGCAGGCGAAGAAGATCACGGGCAAGGCGGCGGAAGCGGCGCTGGGCGCGGCGCACATCACGGTGAACAAGAACGCGATCCCGAACGACCCGGAGAAGCCGTTCGTGACGAGCGGGATTCGTCTGGGCTCGCCGGCGATGACGACGCGCGGGTTCGGCACGAAGGAGGCGGAGATCGTGGGCAACCTGATCGCGGACGTGCTGGACAATCCGGAGGACGCGGCCACGCTGGAGCGCGTGCGCGCGCAGGTGGCCGAGCTGACCCGGCAGTTCCCGGTCTACCGCTGATCGGTCATGCGCTGTCCGTTCTGCCGGCACGACGACACGCAGGTGGTGGATTCGCGCGTGTCCGAGGACGGCGCCGCGATTCGCCGGCGCCGCCGCTGCTCCGCCTGCGACAAGCGTTTCACCACCTATGAACGGGTCGAACTGGCGCTGCCGGCCGTCGTCAAGAAGGACGGCAGCCGCACCGAGTTCGATCGCCGCAAGATCGTCGCTAGCATGCAGCTGGCGCTGCGCAAGCGCCCGGTGGCGGCGGATGCGATCGACGCGGCGGTGGCGCGCATCGAATACCAGCTGCTCGCCACCGGCGAGCGCGAGGTGCGCAGCGAAAAGCTGGGCGAACTCGTGATGAACGAGTTGCGCGGCCTCGACACGATCGCCTATGTCCGGTTCGCGTCGGTTTACCGGCGCTTCGAGGACGTATCGGAATTCGCCGACGTCATCGAGGAATTCCGCCGCGCGGGGCCGTCGAAGGCACCGCGCAAGCGCTGATTCCGCACCTTCCGATTTCATTCCCGATCTCCTGAAGCCGATCTCGCCGTGACGATTGTCACCGGCGCGGTCGGCTCACGCCATTCGGCCGTTCGGCCAATGGCGCGCCCGCGTTCGCCCCGCTACAGTCGAGGCGTCGTGTCGGCGGAGCGGGATCATGCGGGACCGAGCAAGAGCGGCGGGCGTCACGCTCGTCGAATCGATGGTGGCGATCGCGCTGGTGGCGCTCGTCGCCACCTATGCGATGCCGTCGTTCGTGGCGTGGCGGCAGCGCGACCGGGTCGATGCGCGTGCAACGGCCATGCTGGCCGCGCTCGCGGCCGCGCGCGTCGAGGCCGTGTCGCGCGGCGTACGCGTTGTGCTGTGCCGCGGCGACGGCAGTGCCGGGCAGCCTTGCCTGGCGGCGCAGCATCGTTGCGACGGTGAAGGCGCGTGGTCGTGCGCCTGGGCGGTGGTGGCGCTCGACGCGGCGGCACCGGGCGATACGGCACGCGGCACGGTGCTGCGCAGAATTCCGGCCGACTCCGGCGTGCGGGTCGAGGGCGCCGTGGCCGACGTCGTGTTCACGCCGCCTGCGGGACAAGTGATCGGAGGCTTTCGGCGCTTCGAATTCTCGGCGCGCGCGCGAATTTCCTCGACGGGCGGGCCCGTCGCCTCGCGCTGCCTGCGGATTGCGGCCGGCGGCCGGGCCCGGTTGTCGCCGGGACGCTGCGGAGCAGCCCGATGAGGCGCGCGCGAGCGGTCATGGCCGGCAGCTCCCTGCTCGAGGTCGCGATCGCACTGCTGCTGCTTGCCGGAGCGACGGTCGGCGTACTCGGCGCGCAGCTCGCGATGCGCCACGTCGAAGCCGATCTGTCGAGGCGCGCGCAGGCGTGGCGGCTTGCGGATTCGCGCGCCGAGCTGGCGCGCAGCGAGAGCGTGCCGACGGTCGACTGGGCGCGCGCCGCGCCTGACCTGCCCGGCGCGCGGTTCGACACGTCGGCGCGCGACGGCCACGCGCTCGTCACGGTGTCGTGGCGGCGTGGCGGCCACGGTGCCGCGCCGGCTGTCTGCAAGCCGCGCGTGAGCGGCACGCGCCAGCCGGCCGGCTGCGTGGCGCTCGCCTATGCGGCGGAGCTGTCGCCATGAGCAGGTGGCGGCGTCAGCGCGCGCACTCGCTGGTCGAGGCGCTCGTCGCCTTGGCGCTGGCGGCGGTCGTGCTGGCCGCCGCCGTGGCGCTGTACCGGACCCAGCGCGACGCCTATGTCGCGTCGGTCGATGCCGCGCGGGCGCGCGACGCGGCAGCGGTTGCGTTGACGCTCGTCGCGCAATCGGTGCGGATGGCGGGTTTCGTGCCGCTCGACATGCGCATGGCCGGCTTCGCCCCGCTATTCGGATGCGCGTCGGCGCGCGCGGCCGGCGACGCCATGCGGCCGGCCTGCGTCGCGGCGACCGACGGCTCCGACGGTCTGCTGGTGCGCTACGTCGGCGACGTCCGGTCCACTTGGCCCACCGCAGACGGGCGCGTGACCGACTGCCTGGGGCAGGGCGTCGGCGCCGCGGGCGACCGGCCGCTGGTCGTCAACCGCTATTTCGTGCGGCAGGGCAGGTCGGCGGGCGTCCCCGAGCTGTATTGCGAGGGCAGCGGCCGGCCCGGGGTCGCACAGCCGCTCGTGGAGGGCATCGAACGGCTGCGCCTGCGTTACCGTCTGCGGGGGCGGCCGGCATGGCGCGACGCCTCGGCGCTGGCGGCCGACGCGTGGCGCGAGGTGGTCGCGATCGAGGTCTGCGTGCAGGTGCGAGGCACGGCGCCGGCACCGGCCGGGCGCTACATCGACTGCGATGGCATCTCGCAAACGAGCCGCGACGGGCGGCGCCGCTGGATCGCGCGGCGCTGGCTGTCGCTGCGAAACACCGTTGCGCCGGTGGGCGCAACGGGAGCGAACCAATGAATCGGACGGATGGTGCGCAGCCCTCGCCGCGCCCGGGCCATGCAGTGCCGTGCGCGTATCCGCGCGCGGCCGACGGGTCCAGGCGTCGGCGCCGCGCGGCAGCCGGCGCCGTCTTCGGGCGGCCGTGCCGCCGTGCGCGATCGATGGCCTCGGCCTTGCCGGGCGTGCTGACGATCGTCGCGGCGCTGCTCGCGGCGAGCGCGGGCTGGTTCGAGGTGTCGATGACCGATGCGCGGTCGGTCGGGGTCTACGCGTCGCGCAGCATCGCGCTGCACGCGGCCGAAGCCGCGCTCGATGTATGCGAGCGGCGTCTCGCCGAGCGCGTTTTGTTCATCGCGGAGACGGCTCCGGTGGCTGTCGGCATGCCGTCGCCCACCGTGCGCCGCACGTCGATGCCGATGCAACCGGGCCGCGCCGGTGCGTCGTCTGCCGAGCCCCTCATGTGGCGGCAGCCGGGGGCGCTCGATGGCCCGCCGGCATGGCGGCCGTTCGCGACCTGGCCGGGCGCGGCTGCGCCGCCTGCTTGCCTGATCGAGCGTTGGCCGATTGCGTCGCACCCGCGCTGGCGCGCTTATCTGATCACGGCACGCGGCACCGGCGCGACGCACGCAACGACGGCCTGGTTGCAACTGCAGCTTGCATACGATGATACGCGTCGGGTCGCGCGGCGCTGGCGCCGGGTTGCGGCGCCGCCGTCGTGAGGGAGGGAAAGCGTCATGCATATCGAGCGCATCGTGGCGCGCACCAACGCGGCAGGCCGCAGTGCCGGCGGGCGGCCGCGTGCGGGCTTCACGCTCGTCGAACTGGCGATTGCGCTGGCCGTGGCGGCGCTGATCGCCGCGTTCGCGGTGCCGTCGTACCGGCGTCAGATCGCACGCGGCCACCGGCTCGGTGCGGTGACGGCGCTGTATCGCGCCGCTCACGAACTGGCGGCGCGCAGCCACTTCGAGCCGCCCGGGCGCGAACTGTGGCTCGGCAACGTGCCCGAGCAGGGCGCGCCCGTCTACCGCCTGGCGGTGCGTGCGGCACCCGATGACGGTGGTTACGTATTGAGCGCGACGCCGGTCGGGCAGGGGCCGATGCATGACGATCGGTGCGGCACGTATCTGTTGAGCGCAGACGGCGCGCGCCGCAACCGCTCGCCTGGCGCTACGGGCACCGGCGAGGTGCGGGACGGTTGCTGGACGATGCGTTGAGGCCGGCGTGCCGCGCCGGCGATTGTCGGCGCGAGGGGGGCGAGCGAAGGGGCCGAGCGAAGGGGCAGGCAGGCGGCTGGGCCGCCGGCAAGCAGGCCGCCCAGCGGCGCCTGCCGCGCGCCCGCGCGGCCCGCCGCCGGCGTTACGAGCGGCCGTCGTTCCTGCGCGCTCCGGCAGCGGCCGGCGTGGAGCCGGCCTGCCGCGCCTCGGCCGCGGTCTTGTCGCGCTGCGCGCCGCGCCAGATCTGGTAGGCTTCCCAGACGGCGAAACCGATCGAGCCCCATTTGATCGCCGGCCCGGCACTCTTCACCACCAGCGTGCGGACCGGCTTCGCCAGCACCACCGAGGCGAGCGAGCTGAGCAGCGGATACTGGCCCACCAGTGCGCCGAGGCTGGCATTGAGTCCCTTTCCCGACTTGCCGAACGCGCCGCGGCCGGAGAAGCCCGGTATCAGCAGCTTCAGCCAGCGGAAGTGCGTGACTGCCTGGCGCAGCTCGCTGCCGGCCTGGGCGAGTTCGAGACGCTCGACGTCCGAGCGCAGGATCAGCAACTCCTTGCGCAGCGCACGATATTGCGTGGCGTTGAGCCGTCGCCGCGAACGCGGCGGGCGGAACGGTTCATCCGGTGCGGATTGGTTCATGGCGCGTGGGCGTGAAGTGGGTCAGGGCTTGCCGCGAAACAGCTCGCGGTCCTTTTCGAGCTCGTGCAGGGTCGCCTCGAAGACGCTCGGCGCTTCGCGCAAGCCCATGCGGGCCTTGATTCCGCAGCCGATCGCGCCGATCGCGTAGACCGCCGTGATGGCGGCGAGCGACTGCCAGCGGTAGGTGTCCCAGAAGGCGATCGCAACCAGCACGGTCAGACTGATCAGCGCCATCGTCGCGAGCATCATCGCGGCAAGACCGAGGAACAGCACCCCGATCAGGCGTTCCTTCTCCTCGGCGAGTTCGATCCCGACCAGCTCCAGCCGGGTTTGCAGGAGCGCGAATACGGAACCGAGCAGGCGGCGCAACGGGCCGTGTTCGGCGCGGGGCTGTGGCGTATCTGTCGTCATGGATGGGAGCGCTTGGCGCGTGCATGAACTGGCCGGGCCGGCCGGCGCAGGTGGCGCTGGCCGGCCCGGCAGCGGAGCGCGGCGCCGCTCGCGGGCGCCGCCGTGGGGCTTACTTGCGGTTGATCAGCAGGCCGATCAGCACGCCGACGCCGGCCGCCACGCCGATCGAGGTCCACGGATGCTCGTGGACGTAGTCGTCGGTCGCGCGCACCGCCTTCTTGCCTTTCTCCACGACCACGACCTGAACGTCGGCGGCCTTGTCCTTGGCCTGCTTGAGGCGCGACAGCGCCTTTTCGCGCAACTCCGAGGCGCGGTCGCCGGTGGTGGCCGCCGCTTGTTTCAGCAGGTCTTCCGCATCCGCGAGAACGGTTTTGATATCCGACATCAGTTTCTCCTTGTTGACTTCCGACATTGCAACTCCCTTTGTGCAGAGGTACCGCGTAGACCACATCCTAGCGAAACCCGTGCCTGCTGGCGAGCCATGCGCCTAAACCTTGCACAGGCGAGTCATACGTTGTTTCAAGCCATGGTAAACGACTGGCCATGTGATGAGGGAGTGAAACGCGAACCAAAAAGTTTCCCCAATCTTTCAAACGCGCCGGCAAAAATAACAAATACTCATGAATATCTGACGGAATAATCGTTGCCGCAACAGCCGGTTGACGTAAGCTAGAAGGCTCGGCTGCGTGCTTGCCGCGCGCGGCATCCGTCATCGAATCATCACCGCAGGAGGAGCACCATGAGTCTACGTCTCGGCGACACCGCGCCCGATTTCGAGCAGGATTCGAGTCTCGGCCGCATCAAGTTCCACGAGTGGCTCGGCGACAGCTGGGGTGTGCTGTTCTCGCATCCGGCCGACTATACGCCCGTCTGCACCACCGAGCTGGGCCTGACCGCCAAGCTCAAGGACGAGTTCGAGAAGCGCAACGTCAAGGCGATCGCGCTGTCGGTCGACAATGTCGAATCGCACAAAGGCTGGATCAACGACATCAACGAAACGCAGGCGACCAGTGTGAATTTTCCGATCCTCGCGGACAGCGACCGGAAGGTGTCGGAACTCTACGACATGATTCACCCGAACGCGAACGAGACGCTGACGGTGCGTTCGCTGTTCGTGATCGATCCGAAGAAGAAGGTGCGCCTGACCATCACCTATCCGGCCAGCACCGGCCGCAACTTCGACGAAGTGCTGCGCGTGATCGATTCGCTGCAGTTGACCGACAACTACAAGGTGGCGACGCCGGGCAACTGGAAGGACGGCGACGACGTGGTGATCGTGCCGTCGCTGAAGGACGAGGACGAACTGAAGCAACGCTTTCCGAAGGGCTACAAGGCGCTGCGTCCGTACCTGCGCCTCACGCCGCAACCGAACAAGCAGTGAGACGGCGCGCGGCGCGAGCCGCGCTTGCCTGCCGGCTTGCCGGCCGCACCAACCGCAACGGGCATCGCCGATCGCGCTGCCCGTTTTGCATGGCGCCTGCCGGCGGCGGGGCCGGGCCTAGCGCCTGAGGGCGGGCCGGGGTCACGAGAACGCCTGGATGCCTGTCTGCGCGCGGCCGAGGATCAGCGCGTGGATGTCGTGGGTGCCCTCGTAGGTGTTGACGACCTCGAGGTTGACCAGGTGGCGCGCCACGCCGAATTCGTCCGAGATGCCGTTGCCGCCGAGCATGTCGCGCGCGAGCCGCGCCACCTCGAGCGCCTTGCCGCACGAGTTGCGCTTCATGATCGAGGTGATCTCGACGGCGGCCGTGCCTTCGTCCTTCATGCGGCCGAGCCGCAGCACCCCCTGCAGGCCCAGCGTGATCTCGGTCTGCATGTCGGCGAGCTTCTTCTGGATCAGCTGGTTGGCCGCGAGCGGGCGCCCGAACTGCTTGCGGTCGAGCACGTACTGGCGCGCCGTGTGCCAGCACGATTCGGCCGCGCCGAGCGCGCCCCACGAAATGCCGTAGCGCGCCGAGTCGAGGCAGGTGAACGGGCCGCGCAGCCCCTTCACGCCGGGCAGGCGGTTTTCCTCGGGCACGAACACCTCGTCGAGCACGATCTCGCCGGTGATCGAGGCGCGCAGCCCGACCTTGCCGTGAATCGCCGGCGCCGACAGCCCCTTCCAGCCCTTCTCGAGAATGAAGCCGCGGATCGCGTCCTCGCCGTTTTCCTCGAGCTTGGCCCACACGATGAACACATCGGCGATCGGCGAATTGGTGATCCACATCTTCGCACCCGACAGCACGTAGCCGCCCGGCACCGGCTTCGCGCGCGTGCTCATGCCGCCCGGGTCCGAGCCGTGGTCAGGCTCGGTCAGCCCGAAGCAGCCGATCCATTCGCCGCTGGCGAGCTTGGGCAGGTATTTCTGCTTCTGCGCCTCGGAGCCGAACGCGTTGATCGGCACCATCACCAGCGACGACTGCACCGACATCATCGAGCGGTAGCCCGAATCGATGCGCTCCACCTCGCGCGCGATCAGCCCGTAGCTGACGTAGTTGAGGCCCGGGCCGCCGTACTGCTCGGGAATCGTCGGGCCGAGCAGCCCGATCTCACCCATCTCGCGGAAGATCGTCGTGTCGGTCTTCTCGTGGCGGAACGCCTCGACCACGCGCGGCGCGAGCTTGCCCTGCGCATAGGCGCGGGCCGCGTCGCGGATCATCCGCTCGTCGTCGCTTAGCTGCTGGTCGAGCAGCAGCGGATCGTCCCATTGGAAAGCGGTGGTGCTCATCGTGTCGGCTCCTTGCTTGACTGGAGTTCCGCACTGCGGAACAATGTTTTGCAATTTTGAGATTGAGTGTACACCGTGTCGAATTTCGCCCGTATCGACGAAGCGCTCGACCAGCGCAAGTTCGTGACGGCGCTCGCGCGCGGGCTCGAACTGCTGCGCGCGTTCCGGCCCGGCGAGCCGCTGCTGGGCAACCGCGACCTGGTCGAGCGCACCGGCTTGCCCAAGGCCACCGTGAACCGCCTTGCCTACACGCTGACTGCGCTCGGCTATCTGCGCTTCGACGCGGCGCTCGGCAAGTACGCGCTCGACGCGGGCGTGCTCTCGCTCGGCTATGCGCTGCTGTCGGGTTCGGGCACGCTCGATCTCGCGCGCCCGCACATGCAGGCGCTGGCGCGCGAGGTCGGGGCGGCTGTTTCACTCGGCTGCCGCGAGGGCCTCGAGATGATCTACCTGGAGACGATCCGCAGCGAGACCGCGCTGACGCTCGGGCTCGCGCCCGGTTCGCGGCTGTCGATGCTGACCAGCTCGATGGGGCGCGCCTATCTGGCGGTGCAGCCGCCCGAGGTGCGTGCGGCGCTGCTCGCCCGGCTGAAGCAGGCGGCAGGGCCGGCGCGCGTGGCGGCCGCGCGCGTGGCCGCGGCCGAGCGCGCGCTCGACGATTTCGCGGCCGATGGCTGCTGTTATTCGTTTCGCGACTGGCATGACGACGTCAACGCGGTGGCGGTGCCGTTTCGCGAGCCGCACCAGGCACGCTGGCTGATCCTCAGCTGCAGCGGGCCGGCCTCGTCGATGGGGGAGGCGCTGTTTCGCGAGCGCATCGGGCCGCAATTGCGCGCGCTCGCGCGCCGGCTCGGCGAGCTCGCCTAGCGCGCGGCGGCCTGCGCGCCGGTGCCGGCGGTGTGCCGCGCGCCAACCCGGCCGCGCGGCGTCAGACCGGCGCGGGCTGGGTGAAGGCCGGCCCCTGCATGAGCCGCACGTCGTACTGGCGCAGCAGCAGGAATTGGGCCTCGTCGATCACGTGATCGAAGATGATCGGAATCCGCACGCGCTGCGCATAGCCGACCAGCGCCTTGACCATCCCGTCGCGCAAGGCGATCGCCGCATCCATCTTGATGTAGTCCGGGCGCGCCATGTCCGACTCGACCGCGAGAATCCGGCCCGGATCGGGCAGCTTGTCGGCCACCTTGAAGCCGTGGTGCTGGTAGCTCCTGGTCAGGTAGCCGAGGAACGTCTTGTGAGCGACGGCGGCGGCCGGCAGCTCGATCACGATGCGCTCGGGGCTCAGCCCGAAGCTGCGCAGCACCGTCGAGAAATGCTTGCCATGATCGTACTTCACGCTTTTGAGCAGCCGCTCGTGAACGCGCAGGAACAGCAACCCGTGGCGCTGCGGCCCGAAGAAGTTGATCGCGTGCAGCGCGCGCGAAAGGCGATCGACGGCCACCAGCGTCGGGTCGTCGGCGATCGCGTCGAACGGATCGTACGGCGCGCCGCTCGCGCGCAGCACGGCCTGGAAACCGAGTTCGTCGCCATAGCGCTCGATCGCGTCGGCGAACGACGAAGATTGCGGCGCGCCGGGCATCGTCACGTCGTAGATCGGCTCGTAGACGCTTTCGAGTGTCAGTCCCGGCAGGCTGGCGATCGCGGTGTCGCCGCCCGGCGCCAGCGCGAG
Source organism: Burkholderia glumae LMG 2196 = ATCC 33617 (assembly GCF_000960995.1). Taxonomy (NCBI): domain Bacteria; kingdom Pseudomonadati; phylum Pseudomonadota; class Betaproteobacteria; order Burkholderiales; family Burkholderiaceae; genus Burkholderia; species Burkholderia glumae. The sequence continues at coordinate 1,764,684 of NZ_CP009435.1, forward strand.
ATGTTCGCGCAGGTAGGGCAACTGGCTGGCTCGGTCGACCAGTTCGGGAATGGTGGGCGGGATCATGGATTCGTCGAGTGGGCGAACGGCCGCGACGCGGCGCGATGTCTTCAAGGATAGTAGCAGCGCCCGATTCGTGCGGTTCGGCGTTTTGCTGATATCGATATCGGCGCCGCGCGCTCAGGGTATACGGCGATTTCTCAGTTCGTAATTCATTTTACGATTGGAAATTCCCAGATCGAGGCCCATCGAGCGGTGCAAGCCGGCCTCGAATGCCTGCGCGGCCCGTGGCGCCGCGCCGCTTCCGGAGACACGCGATGCCCCTGATTGCCCTGCGCCAGCCGACGCCTCGCGACGCCGTGGCCGGCCGCCGTGACGGCCCGCCTCGATGCCGGCGCCGCCGCGCCCGCCCCGTGCCCGCCGGGAGCGCGCGATGAGCGCGCCGCAGGCGGGGCCGCGCACGCTCGAGATCGAGCGCGTGATCGACGAGACGCACCGGCCGGGCTTCCAGGCCGCGCTGTTCGCGTTGTGCGGCGCATGCCTCGTGATCGACGGCTTCGACGCGCAGGCGATGGGCTACGTCGCGCCGAGCGTGATCGCCGAGTGGGGCGTCGCGAAGGCCGCGCTCGGACCGGTGTTCAGCGCGAGCCTGTTCGGCATGCTGATCGGCGCGCTGGGGCTGTCGGTGCTGGCCGACCGGATCGGCCGCCGCCCGGTGCTAATCGGCGCGACGCTGTTCTTCGCGCTGGCGATGCTCGCCACGCCGCTGGCCGCCTCGATCACGTCATTGATCGCGCTGCGCTTCGTGACCGGGCTTGGCCTTGGCTGCATCATGCCGAACGCGATGGCGCTGGTCGGCGAGTTCAGCCCGGCCGTGCATCGCGTCAAGCGCATGATGTTCGTGTCGTGCGGCTTCACGCTGGGCGCCGCGCTCGGCGGGTTCGTCAGCGCCGCGCTGATCCCGGCCCTCGGCTGGCGCGCGGTGTTCGTGGCGGGCGGGGCGGTGCCGCTCGCGCTGGCGCTGGCGATGCTTGCCTGGCTGCCGGAATCGCTGCAGTTCCTGGTGCTGAAGGCACGCATGGCGCGCGCCCGCGCCTGGCTCGCGGCGTTCGCGCCGGCGCTTGAGATCGACGCGCGGACGCGGCTCGTGGTGCGCGAGCCGGCCGCTGGCGCCGCGCCCGTCGCCGAGCTGTTCCGCGCGGGCCGGCTGCCCGTCACGCTGCTGCTCTGGGCGATCAGCTTTCTGAACCTGATCGATTTGTATTTCCTGTCGAACTGGCTGCCCACCGTGATGCGCGACGCCGGCCATTCGTCGCAGGCGGCCGTGATCGTCGGCACCGCGCTGCAGACGGGCGGCGTGGCCGGCACGCTGCTGCTGGGCGGGTTCATCGAGCGCCATGGTTTCGTGCGCGTGCTGTCCGCCTGCTTCGTCTGCGCCGCCTTGTCGGTGGCGGCGATCGGCGCGGTGGCGGGCTCGCTGCCGTGGCTGCTGGTGGCGGTGTTCGCCGGCGGCTTCTGCGTGGTGGGCGGGCAGCCGGCTGTCAACGCGCTGGCCGGCCACTATTATCCGACCGCGCTGCGCTCGACCGGAATCGGCTGGAGCCTTGGGGTGGGCCGCATCGGCTCGGTGCTCGGGCCGCTCGTGGGCGGCCAGCTGATCGCGCTCGGCTGGTCGAACGGCGCGCTGTTTCTCGCCGCCGCGCTGCCGGTGCTGGCCTCGGCATTGTTCGTGCTGAGCCTCGGCCTGGCCACGCGGCCGGCCGATGGCCAGGCGCGGCGCACGGTGTGAGATGCGAATCGGGCTCGAACGGCGACGCGGCCGGTGATTGGCGCCCGCTTCAGACCTCGCGTGCGGCCGCCGCCGGCAGGCGCCGGCGTTCCCACCACGCGGCGATCACGAACATCAGCGAGGTGGCCACCATCACGCCCACCAGCGCGTCGTCGCCCCAGGCGTTCATCAGCGAGCCGGCGACGGCCGGGCCGGCGAAGCTCGCGACGCTCCACGAGGCCGACACGAGCGAGCTCGCGGTGACCAGCGCGGCGCCGCGGAAGCGTTCGCCGCAGGCGACGATCGACAGCGTGTAGGTGCTGCCCGCCGCCGCGCCGATCACGAACAGCAGCGGCCAGCAGAGCCACGGGTTGGTGATCACGAGCGGCAGCAGCGGCAGCAGCAGCGTGACGACGATGCCCGCACCCAGGTGGACGCGCGCGCGGCCGAGCTTGTCGGCGAGCCAGCCGATCGGGAACTGCATGGCGGTGTCGCCGAGCAGCGTCACCGACGCGAGCAGTACCGCGATGCCGCTCGCCACGCCGCGCTCGATCGCGTAGATCGGCAGCAGCGACAGCGCGAGCGTGTCGAACAGCGCGAAGAACGCGGTGCCGATGATCAGCGCCGGCATCCGCGGCAGCACGCGGCGCCACTGCGCGCGCGACGCGCCGTCGTGCTCGCCGTGCCGGCCGGCAGCCGCGCCGGGCGGCTTGCGAATCGCCGCCAGCGTCGGCAGCCCGAGCAGGAACAGCGCGCCGCACAGCGCGAAGCGGATGCCGTGCAGCCCGGCGATCTCGCTGACGAGCGCCGGCCCGGCCATCTGGAACAACGTGAAATTGGTGGCGTAGATCGCCACCACGCGGCCGCGCGTGGCGTCGTCGGCGAGCTCGTTGACCCAGGCCTCGCCGATCGTAAACAGCAGCATCAGCGCGGCGCCGCAGAGTGCGCGCAACAGGCCCCAGACGGCGAGATCCGAGGTGACCTGCATCGCGGCGGTGGCCGCGGCCACGATCAGCACCGATGCGACGATCGATTCGCGCGCGCCGTAGCGCTGCGTGAGGCGCGTGACGAACGGCACGACCGCGAGGCCGCCGCCTGCCTGCGCGGCGGTCAGTATGCCGACCACGCCGGTGCCGTGACCGGCCTCGGTCAGCGCGAGGGCCGTGAGCGGCAGGGTCGCGCCGGTGCCCAGGCCGACCACCGCGACGCTCAGGATCAGTGCGAGGAAATCACGGTTGAGGATCGCTTTCATCGGCCGAGATGCTACACCGGCCCTGCGGTTCGAGCCATGAGGCAGCGCCGCGCGCGAGCGAATCGGCATGCGCGTGCGGCATGTTGACGGTTTTGCCGTGCCGCGAACCGGCCGAGGCCGGCGGCCACCATCGCAGCGGCCTTAGCTGGCCGCGAGCGTCCGGGCGGATGCGCCGCACCGGGCGCGCTCGGCGAGCACGCCCGGCACGCGGGCCGGCAGGCCCGCGCCCGGCTCAGGCCAGCGGCACCGGCCCGGCCAGCGGGCGTCGTTCGAGCGACGCCGAGCACAGCGTCAGCGCGAGCGCGCCGAGCGCCAGCGCCGCGCCCAGCCACGGCAACTGCGCGAGCGGCACGCCGGCACCGATCGCGAGGCCGCCGAGCCAGGCGCCGCCGGCGTTGCCGAGGTTGAAGGCGCCCTGGTTCAGCGTCGAGGCGAGGTTCGGCGCCTCGCTCGCGCGATCGACGATCAGGATCTGCGCGATCGGCACGATCGCGAACGCGAGCACGCCCCAGGCGAAGATCGTCGCGAGCGCGGGAATCGGCAGGCGCAGGGTGCCGCCGAATACCGCCTGCGCCAGTCCGATCAGCGCCAGCGCCACGATCAGCGAAGGCATCCGGCGCCAGTCGGCGAGCTTGCCGCCGATCATGCCGCCCACCGTCAGCCCGAGGCCGAACAGCAGCAGTACCAGCGTGACCTCGTGCGGCGAGAAATGCGTGACGTCCTCGAGGATCGGCGTGATGTAGGTGAACACCGAGAACAGGCTGGCCGAGGCGAGCGCGCTGATGCCGAGCACCATCAGCACCTGCGGGTTGCGCATCACGCGGAATTCGCGTGCGATGCTGGTGGACGGCATCGCGAGCTGCCGCGGCAGGCACAGCGCCAGCGCGCCGGCCGCCAGCACGCCGATCGCGGTGACGGCCCAGAACGTCGAGCGCCAGCCGAAGGCCTGACCGAGCGCGGTGCCGAGCGGCACGCCCAGCACGTTGGCGAGCGTGAGCCCGGTGAACATCAGCGCGATCGCCTGCGCGCGGCGGTTCGGCGCGACCAGGCTGCTCGCGACCACCGAGCCGATCCCGAAGAACGCGCCGTGGCAGAACGCGGTCACCACGCGCGCGGCCATCAGCAGGCCGTAGTTCGGTGCGATCGCGCACAGCAGGTTGCCCGCGATGAACACGCCGATCAGGCCGAGCAGCGCCTGACGGCGCGGCATCCGTGCCGTGACGATCGCCAGGATCGGCGCGCCGATCGTCACGCCCAGCGCGTAGCCCGACACCAGCATGCCGGCGGCGGGAATCGAGACGCCGAGATCGAGTGCGACATTAGGTAGCAGCCCCATGATGACGAACTCGGTGGTACCGATACCAAACGCGGCAAGGGCGAGAGCGAACAGGGGCAGCGGCATCGGGCGGTTCCGGGAAAACGGGCCGGGCTCGCGCGCCGCCGGATGGGGCGCGCTCACGGCGTGGCGGGAAGGTGCCGCGATTCTATCTCAGTAAAAACCCGGATCAGAAAAGCAATGAGAGGGGCCGGATCAGCTGTTGTGCGGCGGCGACGCGGCCTCCGATGCGTCCGATGCGTCCGATGCGTCCGATGCGTCCGATGCCGGCGCGCGGGCCGGGCCCGGCCCGGCGTTCCAGCCGTTCTCGAACAGGCAGGCTTCGAGCGGCAGGCGCGCGGCCCAGTGCTCGGCCTCGAGCATTGGCCGTTCGTAGAAGGCGTCGACATGGCCGATGCAGAGCACCGCGATCGGCTTCGCGCCGTCGGGCATGCCGAGCAGGGCGCGCAGCGCGTCGACGTCGAACAGCGATACCCAGCCCATGCCGAGCCCTTCGGCGCGTGCGGCGAGCCACATGTTCTGGATCGCACAGGCGGCCGAGGCGAGGTCCATCTCGGGTAGCGTGCGGCGCCCGAACACGTGCCGTTCGCGGTCGTCGGCCAGCGCCACCACGAGAAGCTCGCCGCATTCGCGAATTCCTTCCACCTTGAGGCGCATGAACGCGTCGCGGCGTTCGCCGAGCGCGTCGGCGGTCGCGCAGCGCTCGGCCTCGACGATCGTGTGCAGGCGCTCGCGCAGCGCGCGGTCGGTGATCCGGATGAAGCGCCACGGCTGCATGAAGCCGACGCTCGGCGCGTGGTGGGCGGCGCGGACCAGTCGCGCGAGCACGGCTGGATCAACCGGGGCGGACGTGAAATGGCGCATGTCGCGCCGCTCGAAGATCGCCCGATAGACGGCGGCGATCGCGGAATCGTCGAAGCGCATGGAGAAGCGGAGGAGGGCTACAGGGCCGGGGCGAGCCGGCGGACGAGCGCAACGATAGCAGATCCGCCGACGCGGCCGCGCCGGTGATGGCCGCAGCCCAAGGCGAGGCGGCGTGGCCTGGCCGCATGACAGGACACGTTGGACGCGTGGCACGTGCGGTGCGTGCCGGGCCCGCCAGGATCAGCGCGCGGCGGCCTGCCCGGCTGCCGCCGCCTGGGGCTGGGCCCTCCGGATCGCACCGCCGCGGCGCGTGTCGCCGCTGGCGACGGGGCGGTCCGCGGTCATGGGTGCGGCTATTCGCCGCATTCGACGACGGCGCCGGCCGCCGCCGCCCGCGTCATTGCAGGCCGGTGGTGACGACCTCGGCATGTTCGCCGAGCGTGTCGTGGACGTAGCCGTAGCGGCCGTTCGAGCGCGCGCCGAAGTGATAGAGCGCGTGCTCGACGAAGCTGCGCGTGCGCGCCGGCACGAACTGGCGGTTCGGATAGACCACCGCGAGCTGCGCGTCGGGATCGTCGATCCGGTAGTCGGCCAGCAGCCGCACCAGTTCGCCGCGCGAGATCGCGTCGGCCACGAAGCTCTCCGGCAGGATCGCGATGCCCGAGCCGGCCATCACGGCGGCGCGCACCAGCCAGGCGTCGTTGATCGTGTAGGACGGCTGCAGCGTGACGAGGTGCGCGAAGCGGCCGGCATCGACGAAGCGCCATGCGAAGCCGTGCGTGTCGAGTGGCAGCGTGATGGCCGCGTGCCGCGCGAGTTCGTCGGGGCGGTGCGGCTCGCCGCGCTGTTCGATATAGGCCGGCGAGGCGATCGCCACGAACGGGTCGGGCGCGAGCGCATGGCTCACGAGCGCGGGGCCGTCGTCGATCCGGCGGCCGGCCACGATCGCCGCGTCGTAGGAGGTGTCGAGCCCGTCGATCGGCCCGTCGGCGATGGTCAGTTGCACGCGCACCTTCGGATACTGGCGGCGGAAGCCGTCGACCAGCGGCGTCAGCCGTTGCGGCGAGAGCGCCCCCGACACGGCGATGCGCAGCGTGCCCACCGGCTCGCGGATGGTGTGCGCGACCGAGGCCTCGAGGTGATCGAACTCTTCGAGCAGGGCGCGGCAGCCATCGAGATAGCGGGTGCCGGCCTCGGTCAGCGACAGGTTGCGCGTGGTGCGGTGGATCAGGCGTGTGTTCAGGTGGGTTTCCAGCATCGCGATCGATCGCGTGACGAGAGCGTTCGATACGCCGAGCTTGCGCGCGGCTTGTCGAAAGCTCTGCAGTTCGGCGACGCAGACGAACACTCTCATGGTTTGGATCTGGTTCATAGCTTGTCGGCCCGTTCGGATGATTTTGGTTGTGTAATTGCCGTGTCGAGAATGGTCCCGTCAAGCGCTGTCGGATCAGCACGGGGCGATTATCGTAATACCCACGACAGCTTAAATTGTTCAATAAAGTCGGTAACGCAGTCAACCCGTTAATTGGTTATCGTCGCCGGTATTTTTAACAGGTTTGGCTTGCCGGAACGTGGTTTCATTTTTCATCAATCTATCAAATCCCTTGTTCTATAAGGGTTTTGGGAGCGGGCTGGGAATTCCTTGCTTTCCTGGAAAGAATTTTTGCGGTTTTTGATTTCACGATTTCCGAAGATTCGGAATTCAGAATGAGGTGGGCGGAAATGCTTGAAGCGGGACCTTGGCCGGTGCCGCCGCGCGCTGCCTGATTAACCGCCGCCGTGCAATTCCGATAATCCGGAAACTCGCCCCGGATAGCTTCCGGCGGTGCCTGGGCCCTGGCGCGCTCTTGCCGCCAAGCTGCGGCGAAGGCGCCGTGAACGTGGCGCGAACGCGTCGCGAAGACGCGGCTGGCGCGGGTCAGGCCGCGGCGCGGCGCTAGGCGCGCAAGGCTTGCCCGGCAGCCGGGCCGGGTCCGGTTCCAGACGGGCCGGCGGCGCGACGCCGGCGAGCGGGGCTTGCGTGCGGGGCCGGTTCGCGGAATGATCGACGGTTGCGGTGCGCCGCACCGCATCAACCGCTTCCGCCGAGCCTTCGCCCATGTCCCATAACGATTATTCGCCGATTCCCTGCCCCGTCGTGGTCCCGCTCGACGCGATCCTGCCCGAGGAGCCGCTCCTGATGATGGGCGCCGGCCCGGTGCCGATCCCGGCCGCGGTCGCCAAGGCCAACGCGATCGTGATCAACCACCTGGGCGCGACCATGGCGAAGATCATCGAACAGGTGAAGGAGATGGCGCGCTACGTGTTCCAGACGCGCACGAAGTGGGTGCTCGGCGTGGCCGGCCCCGGCTCGGCCGCGATGGAGATGGCGATCTCGAACCTGGCCTGGCGCGGCACGCGCGTGCTGTCGATCCGCAACGGCTTCTTCAGTGCCCGGATGGCCGAGATGGCCACGCGCATCGGCGCCGAGGTCGCGCTGCTCGACGTACCCGACCGCGAGGCGGCGAACCTCGCGGCGGTGGCCGCCGCGATCGAGCGCGAGCGGCCCGAGATCGTGACGATCGTCCACGGCGAGACCTCGAACACGGTCTGGAACCGGCAGCTGCGGGAGATCGCGGCACTGGCCAAGGCGGCCGGCGCGCTGGTGGTGGTCGACGCGGTCTGCACGCTGTCGACCATGCCGCTCGAGATGGACGGCTGGGGCATCGACGCGGTGATCACGGGCGGCCAGAAGGGGCTGTCGTCGATTCCGGGCGTGTCGCTGATCGCCTTCTCCGATGCCGCCTGGGAGCGCATGAAGCAGCGCCCCGAGCCGAACGCGCACTGGTGCCTCGACATGGCGCTCGCCGAGCACTTCTGGCACAACGCCGGCTACCACTACACGGCGCCCGTCTCGGGCGTGCTCGCGCTGCACGAGGCCCTGCGCCTCGTCTGCCAGGAAACGCTCGAAAGCCGCTACGCGCGCCACCAGCGCTGCGCGCTCGCGCTGCAGGCCGGAATCGCGGCGCTCGGCCTCGAGCTCTATGCGCCCGAGGCGTGCCGGCTCAATTCGGTGGTGGGCATCCGCGTGCCCGAGGGTCTCACGCCGGGCATGATCTGCGGACACATCTCGAAGCAGTATCAGGTCGAGATCTCGGGTTCGTTCGGCCTGCCGATCGTGCGGATCGGGCAGATGGGCGAGCAGTGCCGCGAACACAACCTGTTCCGTACGCTGCACGCGTTCGGCCGCACCATGGTCGACCTGAAGGTGCCGGTCGATCTGTCGGGCGGCGTCTCCGCGCTCGAACAGGCGCTGTCGAACCGGCTCTGAGAAACGCGGCCGGCCCGCGCGGGCCGGCACCGGGCTCGGCGGCGGGGCGGGGCAGGCCCGGCCGGCCCGCCGTCCGGTGCGGCGGCAACGATCCCGGCGTGCCTTTCATATCCGGCCGTAGCGCGCCGCGGCCGGCACGGGTTGGACGGACCGCGGCGGCCGGAGGCCACGCACTGCCCGCACTGCCCGCACCGCCCGTGCCGTCCCGTCCGGCATCCCTGCATGCTGCCGCCGGCCCTCGGGCCGCCGTCAGGCGGCCGCGCCGGTGTGCGTGCCGATGCGCGTCTGCCGCTGGTAGAGCAGTACCGAAGTGGCGATGCCGCCCGCGGCGGCCAACGCCGCGAACAGGAATACCTGCGGATAGCCGAACTCGCCCGCCACGTAGCCGGCGAGCGGCCCGGTGATGCCGAGCGACAGGTCGAGGAACACCGAATAGGCCGACAGCGCGGCGCCGCGGCTTGCCGGCGGCACCAGCGCGACGGCCTCGACGCCGAGCGCCGGGAAGATCAGCGCGAAGCCGAAGCCGGTCAGCGCGGCGCCCGCCAGTGCGACGTGCGGCACCGGGGCGAGCCAGAGCAGCAGCAGGCCCGCGCATTCCACGCCGAACGACACGATCGCCACGCGGAACCCGCCATAGGTCTTGATGCTGTTCGCGAACAGCAGGCGCGAGCCGATGAACAGCAGCCCGAACACCGTCAGCGAGAGCGCCGCGTTCGGCCAGTGGCGCGCCGCGTAATAGAGCGCGATGAAGGTGGAGATCGAGCCGAAGCCGGCCGAGCCGAGCGCGAGCCCGAGGCCGTGCGGCAGCACGCGCGTGAATACGCTCGCGTAGGACATCCGCTCGCCGTGGACGAGCGGCACCGGCGCGACGCGCAGCGCAAGCCAGTAGCCGCCTGCCGCGAGCGCCACCGTCAGCACGCCCAGCAGGGCCGCGTTCAGCGAATGCGCGATCGCCACGCCGAGCGGCGCGCCGATCGCGAGCGCCCCGTAGGTGGCGATGCCGTTCCACGAGATCACGCGCGCGTTGTGGGCCACGCCGACGCGGCCGATGCCCCACAGGATCGCGCCGGTGCCGACCAGGCTCTCGCCGACGCCGAGCACCAGCCGGCTCGCCGTCAGCAGCACCAGGCTCACCGCCGGCCAGCGCACGAACAGCAGCGCCACCAGCAGCAGCGCGCCGCTCGCGCCGCAGCCCACCAGCCCGCGCAGTACCGTGCGCTGCGGCCCGAGCGTGTCCGCGCAGCGCCCCGCCAGCGGGCGCGAGGCCAGCGTCGCCAGGTATTGCACGCTGATCACGGCCCCGGCCACCACCGCCGACAGTCCCAGTTCCTCATGCACGAAGCCCGGCAGAACCGCGATCGGCAGGCCGATGGTCAGGTAACAGACGAAGGTGAACGAGACGACGGAGACGATCTGCAGCGTCGTAGAGAACGCGCTGCGCGCAGGCAAACCGGAATCGGATGACATGGGGAACGGGTCGAGCGGAAAACGGGCGTCGGTAGAAACCCGAATTGTTGCATGGAACCGTTACCGTCGCATGGACCGCTTAGTTCATCAGACGAATGACTGTGGCGCGCACGCTGCATTCCGATATGGCGTGGGCAATATGTGCCCCATGTCGTTCGGCCTATGGGTTGGCATTTTCGGCGATGATAGCTTGCGACCTATTGACTCAGACCACGGCGCGAATGCCGGGCAACGGCCGCCGCGCCTGCGCCTCGCCGCGTGCCCCGACCCACGATACCCATGAGCCAACCGATCCGTTTCCATTTTCGCCAGGCAATCCGCGAAGTCGGCGGTGCCGCCACCACCCGCACCGTCCTGCAGTACCTGCGCGAGGACGCCGCCTGCACCGGCACCAAGGAAGGCTGCGCCGAGGGCGACTGCGGGGCCTGCACGGTGGTGGTCGGCGAGCTGAACGACGCCGGCCGCGTCGAGTTCAAGGCCGTCAACGCCTGCATCCAGTTCCTGCCCACGCTCGACGGCCGCGCGCTCTACACCGTGGAGGACCTGCGCCAGCCCGACGGCTCGCTGCACCCCGTGCAGCAGGCGATGGTCGATTGCCACGGCTCGCAGTGCGGGTTTTGCACGCCGGGCTTCGTGATGTCGATGTGGGCGCTCTACGAGCGGCACGGCGGCGCGCACGCGGCCGGCCCGTGCGATTCGGCTGCGCCGGCGGGCTCGCCCTGCGCGCGGGCCGCTGCGCCGTCGCGCGCCGAGATCGCCGACGCGCTGACCGGCAACCTGTGCCGCTGCACCGGCTACCGGCCGATCGTCGACGCGGCCGAGCGGATGTTCGCGATGGCGCCGCCCGCGGCGCCCGTCGATACCGCCGCGCTGGCCCGCACGCTCACCGCGCTGCGCCGCGACGACACGTTCCACTACGAGCACGCCGGCCGCCGCTTCGACGCGCCGCGCAGCATCGAGGCGCTGGCCGCGCTGCGCGCCGCCAAGCCCGAGGCACGGCTGCTGGCCGGCAGCACCGACGTGGGGCTGTGGGTCACCAAGCAGCTGCGCGAGCTCGGCGACCTGATCTACCTGGGCCAGGTGGCCGAGCTGCGCCGCATCGACGAGCGCGACGGCTGGCTCGAGATCGGCGCGGGCGTGTCGGTCGAGCGCGCCTATGCGGCGCTCGCCGCGCACTACCCCGAGCTGACCGAGATGTGGAAGCGCTTCGCCTCGCTGCCGATCCGCAACGCCGGCACGCTCGGCGGCAACGTCGCGAACGGCTCGCCGATCGGCGATTCGATGCCGGGCCTGATCGCGCTCGGCGCGCGCGTGGTGCTGCGCGGCCCCGAGGCGGCCCGCGAGCTGCCGCTCGAGGATCTCTACCTCGCGTACCAGAAGAAGGACATGGCCGCCGACGAGTTCGTCGCCGCGCTGCGCGTGCCGCTGCGTACCGGCGCGCGCGCGAACCTGCGGTTTCGGACCTACAAGCTGTCGAAGCGCTTCGACTCGGACATCTCGGCGGTCTGCGCCGCGTTCGCGTTCATCGCCGACGGCGAGGCGATCCGCACGCCGCGCGTGGCGTTCGGCGGCATGGCGGCCACCCCGAAGCGCGCCGCGCAGGCGGAGGCGGCGCTGGCCGACGCGCGCTGGCACGAGGTCACCGTGCAGGCCGCGATGCAGGCGGTCGAGCGCGATTTCGCGCCGCTCAGCGACATGCGCGCGACGAGCGGCTACCGGCTCGACGCCGCGCGCAACCTGCTGTACCGCTTCTGGCTGGAGACCCGTGCGCACGCGCCGCTCGGGCCCGAGGCGCTGAACGTGCGCTGCGTGAGCGCCGAGGCGGCGGGGGCCGCCGGGCCCGCCGTCGCCGACCTTTGACCGAACCGGAACACGAAAGACCCGCGCCATGAACCAGCAAGCCGAACCGTTCCTGAATGACCTCGATTTCCGGCAGGTGCACGTCTCGCGTCCGCACGAATCCGCGCATCTGCACGTGAGCGGCCGCGCCAGCTACACCGACGACCTGCCGGTGCTCGCCGGCACGCTGCACGCCGCGCTCGGGCTGAGCACGAGGGCCCATGCGCGCATCGTCTCGGCCGATCTCGACGCGGTGCGCGCCACGCCCGGCGTGGTGGCCGTGTTTACCGCCGAGGACATCCCCGGCGTCAACGACTGCGGCCCGGTGATCCACGACGATCCGGTGCTGGCCGACGGCGTGGTGCAGTTCGTCGGCCAGCCGGTGTTCATCGTGGTGGCCACCTCGCACGACGTCGCGCGGCTCGCCGCGCGCCGCGCGAAGATCGACTACGCGGAGCTGCCGGCGATCCTGACCGCGCAGGCCGCGCGCGCGGCCGAGTCCTACGTGCTGCCGCCGATGAAGCTCGCGCGCGGCGACGCGGCCGGGCGCGCGGCGGCGGCCCCGCGGCGCGACGCGGGCGAGCTGACGCTGGGCGGCCAGGAGCAGTTCTATCTCGAAGGGCAGGTGGCCTACGCGGTGCCGAAGGACGACGACGGCATGCACGTGTACTGCTCCACGCAGCACCCCAGCGAGATGCAGCACGTGGTGGCGCACCTGCTCGGGGTGGCCTCGCACAACGTGCTGGTGGAATGCCGGCGCATGGGCGGCGGCTTCGGCGGCAAGGAATCGCAGTCGGCCCTGTTCGCGTGCTGCGCGGCGCTCGCCGCCTGGAAGCTGCTGTGCCCGGTGAAACTGCGCGCCGACCGTGACGACGACATGATCATCACCGGCAAGCGCCATGACTTCCATTACCGCTACGACGTGGGCTACGACGAAACCGGCGCGATCGACGGCGTGTCGGTGGAGATGACCTCGCGCTGCGGCTTCTCGGCCGACCTGTCGGGGCCAGTCATGACGCGCGCGGTCTGTCACTTCGACAACGCCTACTGGCTGCCCGACGTCTCGATCGCCGGCTACTGCGGCAAGACCAACACCCAGTCGAACACCGCGTTTCGCGGCTTCGGCGGCCCGCAGGGCGCGTTCGCGATCGAGACCATCATCGACAACATCGCGCGCGATCTCGGCCTCGATCCGCTCGACGTGCGCTACCGCAACCTGTACGGCCGGGACGAGCGCAACGTCACGCCCTACGGCCAGACCATCGAGGACAACGTGCTGCACGCGCTGCTCGGCGAGCTGGAGGCGACCAGCGGCTATCGCGCGCGGCGCGCGGCCGTGCGCGAGTTCAACGCGCGCAGCCCGGTGCTGAAGAAGGGCATCGCGCTCACGCCGGTCAAGTTCGGCATCGCGTTCAACGTCGCGCACCTGAACCAGGCCGGCGCGCTGGTGCATATCTATACCGACGGCTCGATCCTCGTGAACCACGGCGGCACCGAGATGGGGCAGGGGCTCAACACCAAGGTCGCGCAGGTGGTCGCGCACGAACTCGGCGTCGGGTTCGGCCGCGTGCGCGTGACGGCCACCGACACCAGCAAGGTCGCGAACACCTCGGCCACCGCCGCCTCCACCGGCTCGGACCTGAACGGCAAGGCCGCGCAGGACGCCGCGCGCCAATTGCGCGAGCGGCTCGCCGCGTTCGCCGCCGAGCGGCTCGGCGAGCCCGACGCGCCGGCCGTGGCCGCCGCCGAGGTGCGCTTCGCCAACGATCAGGTGTGGATCGGCGCGCGGGCCGTGCCGTTCGGCGAGGTGGTCGCCCAGGCCTATCTGGCGCGCGTGCAGCTATGGTCGGACGGCTTCTACGCCACGCCGAAGCTGCACTGGAACCAGGCGACGCTGCAGGGCCGGCCGTTTTTCTATTACGCCTACGGCGCGGCCTGCAGCGAGGTGGTGATCGATACCCTGACCGGCGAGATGCGCGTGCTGCGCGCCGATGTGCTGCACGACGCGGGCGCCTCGCTGAACCCGGCGATCGATCGGGGCCAGGTGGAGGGCGGCTTCATCCAGGGCATGGGCTGGCTCACCAGCGAGGAGCTGTGGTGGAACGACGGCGGCCGGCTGATGACGCACGCGCCGTCCACCTACAAGATCCCGACCGTCAACGACACCCCGCCCGACTTCCGCGTCGAGCTGTTCCGCAATCGCAACGCCGAGGACAGCATCCACCGCTCGAAGGCGGTCGGCGAGCCGCCGCTGCTGCTGGCGTTCTCGGTGTTCTTCGCGATCCGCGACGCGGTGGCGGCGGTCGGCGACTACCGCGTGCAGCCGCCGCTGCATGCGCCCGCCACCGGCGAGGCGATCCTGGGCGCGGTGCAGGCCGTGCGTGCGGCCGCCGCGCGCAGCTGAGGCATCATGCTGCCGTCACCGCGCCGGGCCGGCCGGCTTCGCGACCCCGTGCACGCGTTCGCGCCGATGCACGTGGTGCTGTTCGGCGCCGGCCACGTCGGCCATGCGCTCGTCGCGCTGCTCGCGCATCTGCCCTGCATCGTGCAGTGGGTGGACACGCGCGACGAATGCTTTCCCGACGAGCTGCCGCCTAACGTGCAGCCGGAGCCGACCGACACGCCCGAGGCGAGCGTCGACGCGGCGCCGCCCGGCAGCTACTTCCTCGTCATGACGCACAACCACGCGCTCGACTTCGCGCTCGCCGAGCGGATCCTGCGCCGCGACGATTTCGCCTACTTCGGCATGATCGGCTCGCACACCAAGCGCGTGAAGTTCGAGCGGCGCCTGATCGGGCGCGGCGTGGCGCCCGCGCGGCTGGCCGACATGATCTGTCCGATCGGCGTGGCCGGCATCGTCGACAAGGCGCCGCCCGCGATCGCGGTGGCGGTCTGCGCCGAATTGCTGCAGGCGCGCACCGGCGCCGCGCGGCGCCGGCGGCGCGCCGGCGAGGCGTTCGCGGCGCCGTGAAGCGGGTCGAGCCGGCGCGGGCGCGGGGGCTGCCGGCGATCGGCAAACGCACGCGGCACTTTTCAAACGCGCCGTGATTCGCGAAGATGGAACGCTGTTTCCACTCCAGCGGCCTTTGCCGGGCCGCGTCACCCACCATGTCCAGGCATTTCGCCCTGTCCTTTGCCACGCGCCGTCGCGCAGCGCTTCGCGCCTGCGCCGCCTGCCTCGCGGGCGCCGCCACGCTCGCCGCCTCCGCGGCCCATGCCGTCGAGCTCCACGTCATGAATTCGGGCGGCTTCACCGCCGCCTACCAGCGTCTCGCGCCGAAGTTCACGGCCGCGACGGGCGACACGCTCGAGATCACCTACGGCCCGTCGATGGGCGAGACCCCGCAGGCGATTCCGAACCGGCTCGCGCGCGGCGAACCGGCCGACGTCGTGATCATGGTCGGCTACGCGCTCGACCGCCTGATCGCCGAGGGCAAGGTGCGCGCCGATTCGCGCGTCGAACTCGCCGATTCGCGGATCGGCGCCGTGGTGCGCGCCGGTGCGCCGGTGCCCAAGATCGATACCCCCGAGGCGCTGAAGGCCGCGCTGCTGGCCGCGCCCTCGGTCGCGTATTCGGACAGCGCGAGCGGCGTCTACATCGAGCGCGAGCTGTTCAAGCGGCTCGACATTGCCGCGCAGATGGGGCCGAAGGCGGTCAAGGTGCCGCGCGTGCCGGTCGCCTCGAAAGTGGCCGACGGCAGCTACGCGCTCGGCTTCCAGCAGGTGGCCGAACTGCTGCCGGTGAAGGGCGTCACGTTCGCGGGGCGGATTCCCGAGTCGCTGCAGTCGGTCACGCGCTACGCGGGCGGGATTCCGACCGGCGCCCGGCATCCCGCGCAGGCGCGCAAGCTGCTCGACTATCTGGCTTCGCCGGCCGCGCGCGCCGACGTGGTCGCGACCGGGCTCGATCCGGTCCCCGCGCAATGAAGCGTGGCGCCGGGCGCGGGTTCGGCGCGCCCCGGCCCTGCCGTCCGGCGCCGCCGCCTCGCGGTCCCGCTCGAGGGGCCGCTCGAGACTATCCTCGATGCGCCGCCCGGGCCCGGCCGCGCAGCGGTTCCCGATGAACGATTCGCAACCCTTCCTCGACGCCCTCGTCTCGATCTGCACCGAGATCGAGGCGTGGCTGGGCGGCACCGCCGCCTCGGCCGCGGCGCTCGACGCGCTGCTCGAGCGCTTCGCGCCGGCCTTCACGATGGTCGGCACCGACGGCGCGTGCCTGGACCACGCCGGCCTGCGTGCCCTGTTCGCGCGGCTAGCCGGCTACAAGCCCGGGCTCGAGATCAGGCTGGCCGCGCTGCGCACGATCGCCGTGTATCCGGGCGGCGCGGTGATCGGCTACGACGAGCATCAGCGCGCCGCGAGCGGAGCGCTGCGCGCGCGCCGCTCGACCGCCGTGCTCGAACGCGACGCGGCCGACGGCCGGATTCGCTGGCTCCATCTGCAGGAAACCTGGCTGGACGCCTGAGCGGCCTCAGCGCCCCGCCTGGTGCCGCGCGCGCGGCCGCGTGGTCAGCGAATCCGACACCGACTTCACGAGCGCGCGCAACCAGGCGAGGTCGGACGGCCGGTCCGGCTGCGGGTGGGCGAGCTGATAGCACCGGATGCGCGGGAACGACACGGGCGGCGCGAGCATCACGAGCGGCAGCATCCGGGCGTAATGCTCGGCGAAGCGGCGGGTGGTGGTGAAGATCAGGTCCGACTGCAGCAGCACCTGCGGGATCACGCCGAAGTAGGGCAGCGTCGTCACCACGCGGCGCTCGAGCTTCGCGCGCGCGAGGCCGATCTCGATCGCGTTGCGCGCCCCGCCCGTGTAAGGCGTCGGCGCGAGATGGGCCGCCGCCGCGTAGGCCTCGCGCGTGAGCGGCGCGTGCGCGAGCGGGTGCGTCTCGCGCATCAGGCACACCACGGTGTCGGGGAACAGGTCGCTGCGCGCGAAGCGCGGATCGGGCCGCGGCCAGTTCGCGATCACCAGGTCCAGCGCGCCCGAGTCGAGCGCGCCGGCATGATCGAGCGCCGGGTTCAGCGAATCGAGCTCGAGGCGCGCGAGCGGGGCCGCCTCGCGAAACCGCGCGATCAGCGTCGGCATGAAGAAGTCGTTCAGATAGTCGGGCGCGGCCAGCCGGAAGGTGCGGCGCGAGCTAGCCGGATCGAAGTCGCCGTGCGGCGTGGCGATGAAGTCGACGTCGCGCAGCGCGCGCTGCGCGGCCTCCAGCAGCGACGCGCCGTACTCGGTCGGCACCATGCCCGATTTGCCGCGCACCAGGATCGGATCGTTCAGCACGGCGCGCAGGCGCCGCAGCGCCGTGCTGATGGCCGGCTGCGTCTGGTTCAGGCGCAGCGCGGCCTGGGTCACGCTGCGCTCCAGCAGCAGCGTGCGCAGCACCCGCACGAGCCAGATGTCGAGCGAGTCGGTGCGGGAGTCGGCGGTGTCGTCGTCGGTTGGCATCGGCGGGGCGTCGAGGGCGTCGCGCCAAGGATATCGGGGCGCGCGGCCGGGGCGCGGGCCGGCCGGTTATCCGCGGTATCGGCGCGGCTTGCCGCGATCAGCGGTGGCCCGGCGGCAGCGTGCTGATCCGCTTCACTTCCTTCGATTCGAGCCAGTTCGGCGTGCGCGCGCAATAGAGCACCATCGGCAGCGCGTCCTCGCCCCAGAACAGCTGGCGGTTCATCCAGAAGGTCGGCACGCCGAACACGCCGAGCTCGATCGCGTCCTGCGTGTTGCGCTGCAGTTGCGCGTGGGTCTGCGGCGCGTCGATGCGCGGGTCGTCGGCGGCCACGCCCACCCGCTCGCAGAGCGCGGCGAAGCCTTCCTCGGCGAGCGGATCGCGCCCCTCGCGCCAGATGAAGCGGAACATCTCGCGCACCACGGCGAGATCGGCGTCCACCACGATCGCGAGGCGCAGCAGGCGCGTCGAATCGAACGGATGCGCGGGCGGCATGCGCAACGCGATGCCGAGCTGCTCGGCGCGGAACAGCGCATGGCGATAGGTGAACACGCGCTTGGCCGGCACGTCGTACATCGGACGCTGCCCCCAGTGCGCCTGCAGGACCGGCAGCGACACCGGGACCGGCGCGAACGGCATGCTCGGCCACTTGTCCTGCTGCTCCAGCAGCAGATACGTGAACGGTGACAGGAAATCGTAATACCAGCGGGGTTGGCTGGCATCGTGGCCCACGGTCATCGGCAAGTCTCCTGAGGAAAGGCGGGGGGCCGCGCGGCCCGCGTGTCGCCATGGTACGCAATGGCGACGGCGATTGCAGCAATCGCGGCGCCCTGGCCGCTCGGGCATCACGGCGCGGCGCGGGCGCCCTCCGGCGCGCCGGCGGCGAGCCGATTCAGCCTCGCCCGCCCGGCTCAACCCGGCGCGGCGGCGGCGCCGCCGGCCGGCGCGGCATCGCGCGGTGCCGCGTCCTGCGCGAGCAGGCGTTCGCGCACGAAGCCGATGTGCTCGCGCAGCACGTAGAACTGTCCGGCGTAGGCGAGCGGCATCTTCATGCGGTTGACCGAATCCTCCACGTCGTCGAGCCGTTCGAGCAGCGCGAGCCGTTCGCGCCCGCTCGGCTCGCCGAGCGCGCTGCGCTCCAGCGTGATGAGCGCGCCGTACCAGCGGTAGATCCGTGAGCGGACCCGCCAGCCGTACAGCATCGGCACGAAGCGCAGCCCCGGGATCAATACCACCACCAGCGGCACCACGATCACCAGCAGCCGGTCGACGAGGCTCGCCACCCAGAACGGCAGCTGCCGGTAGAGGAAGGTCTTGCCGGACTTGTAGTAGCGCGCCGCGTCGTCGGACAGCGGGAAGCTGCCGTGCGTGACGGGCGACGGGAATTCGCCGGCGCGCTGCAGGATCGTCGCGCGCCCGTGCACCTCGCGCGCGGCCTCGATCAGCAGGTCCGACAGCGCCGGATGCAGCGAGGCGCGCGCGATCAGCTCGACGGTGGGCGACAGCGTGTGGATATCCTCCGGCGGCAGGTTGGTGCCGGGGTCGTACACGCCCATCGGCAGCGTGATGTCGGTCAGGTACGGGAAGCGCCGCGTGTAGGCCTCGGCCTGCGGGAACGAATAGAAACGCACCCCCGGCGCGCGAAACAGCTTGGCCATCACCGGGATCTGGGTCGAATCGCCCGACAGGAACGCCGCGTCGATGCGGCCGTCGATCAGCGCGCGCGCGGCGTCCTCGCCCGCGAGCGGCAACAGCCGCGTCGCGCCGCCCGGCACGATGCCGTTGAGCTTCAGCAGCGCGAGGCCGAGCTCGTGGGCGCCGCTGCCGTCCGGGCCGAGCGCGAGCCGCTTGCCGTCGAACTGCGAGAGCCGCGCGACGGGCGGGCCGCGGTAGAGGATCGCGAGCGGCAGGTAGCCGACGCTGCCGAGCGAGACCAGGCTGTCGGGCCGGTCCTTCTGATCGACGCCGCTCTGCACGAACGCCACGTCGACGCGCCCGTGCGGATCGAGCAGGCGCTGCAGGTTCTGCGCCGAGCCTTCCGAGGGCAGCACCTCGAGCGTCACGCCGTTCTTCGCGAGGATTCGCTGATACCGGCGCGCGGCCATCCAGTTGGTGCTGCCGGGCGGGCCGGCCGAGAGCACCAGATGGGTGGGCGGTGCCGGCTGGATCAGCCGGATCGCGAGCCAGATCGCCGCGGCGCCGAGCAGCAGCGCCGGGCCGAACGACATCGCCAGGTCGCGCCACGACACCGCGACGAAGCGGGCCAGGAACCGGTGCGGACGGCGGGAGCGAGGCGGGCGGGCAGTCATCGCGGTGCGATACGAAGGGCGGGAGGGCGGCGCGCGGGCCGTGGCGACGGCGAGGATGGTACCCTAGTTCGGCGGCCCTGCGGCGGGCGGAACGCGCGATGCGGGAAGGTCCGGATGCCGTCGCGCCGTGCCGCTGATCCGGCGCGCAAATCCTTTGCGCTTCGTGGGCCGCTGGATTACATTGGGCGTCGCAGCCGCGCCGTGTCCGTCGCGGCGCGACCCGGCAAGCCGTCCAGACCAGACCGGGCGCGAGACGGACCACGGCCCGGCAGTCCGGCCGCCGTGCGCGCGCCGGGCGAACGCTGCGCCTCTCGTATCTGCGTGAAAACGTCGGCCGACGGCATCCGTCGCCGGCCGTTCATCTGGGGGTAATTCGGCCGCCGGTCTCGTGCGGCCGTTTCCGGAATCACAAGGAGAAACTATGAAGTCGATCGTGTGGAAGTCTCTGGGCAGCGCGCTGGTTGCGGCGCTCGTGTGCGGCAACGTCTATGCGCAGGCGAGCGACGCCGCCTCGGGCGCCGAGGCGCCGGCCGCCAGCAAGAGCACGCAGAAGGCGGCCGCCAAGGCGGCCCACAAGTCCAACCGCAAGCTCGGTTACGCGGTGCGCAAGGCCATCACGAAGGCGGGCGGCATCGACGTGTCGAACATCACCGTGCGCTCGAAGGGCGGCGCGATTTCGCTGCAGGGCACGGTGCCGGACCAGTCGCAGATCGACAAGGCCGGCGAAGTGGCCAAGGGCGTGGCGGGTGTCACCTCGGTCGACAACAAGCTGACCGTTCAGCAGCAGTAAGACTGCAAACGCCGGCGGCGTCGGCCGCCTCGCGTGAAACCTGCGCCGCCTCGAGCGGCGCATTCTTTTTGAGGCGGCAGGCGGGGTCGTGCCGGCCGCCGGAGGCAGGCCCGCGGCGCGCGCCGTGCCGCGTCAGGAGGCGACGAGCTTCAGGCCGACTGCCACCAGCGTCGCGGCCAGAACGTTGCGCAGCAGGCGTTCGGGCGCGCGCGTTGACAGATGGCTGCCCGCCACGATGCCGGGCAGCGAGCCGAGCAGCAGCGACACCAGCATCGACCAGTCGACCGAGCCGAGCAGCCAGTGGCCCATCCCGGCCACCAGCGTGAGCGGCACCGCGTGCGCGATGTCCGAACCGACGATGCGCGTGGTGGACAGCGTCGGATAGAGCAGCAGCAGCACCGTCACGCCGATCGCGCCCGCGCCCACCGAGGTCAGCGACACCAGCACGCCGAGCACGATGCCGGTCAGCACCGTCAGCGCGACGGTGCGGGCCGGATTCGGCGCCAGTGCGTGGCGCGAGGCGAACGCGGCGAGCTGCGGCCGGAACATCAGCGCCACCGAGGTCAGCAGCAGCGCGCCGCCGAGCACGATCTGGATCAGCCGGTTGGTCGAGGTCGAGCCCAGGCCGTGTGCGTGCAGCAGCCACAGCGTGAGCGCGGCGGCCGGCACGCTGCCCGCCGCGAGGCGGCCCGTGATGCGCCAGTCGACCGAGCCCTTGGCGCCGTGCACGAGGGTGCCGGTGGCCTTGGTGGCCGCCGCGTAGAGCAGGTCGGTGCCGACCGCCGTGGCCGGATGGACGTTGAACAGCAGTACCAGGATCGGCGTCATCAGCGAGCCGCCGCCCACGCCCGTCATGCCGACGAGAAAGCCGACGAACAGGCCGGAGGCGGTGTAGAGCAGATCGATATGGGGAAGCGACATCGGCGAGGGCTCGGTGGTTGCGCGCGGTCCAAACCCGCCATTGTCGCAAAATTGCCGCTCGGGCGTGGGAATGTCGGCTGGCGCGGTGCGGTGGCGGGCAAAGGGGCGGCGAGGGCGCGCCGGACGGGCCCTGGCTCCGCTCGCCGCGTCGCGGCACGCGAGATGGGGCCGTACCCGGCCACTGCCGCGTCGCGCGGCTGCTATGCTGATTTGACGGAGGAATCGGGAGGACCCGCCGATGGACCGTCTCAGCGCGATGGCCAGCTTCGTGGCCGCCATTGAAACCGGCTCGTTCTCGGCGGCTGCCAGGCGGCTCGGGATCGGCCAGCCGGCCGTGTCGAAGTCGATCGCGAACCTCGAGCGGCAGGTGGGCGTGCCGCTGCTGGCGCGCACCACGCACGGACTGATGCCGACCGAGGCCGGCCAGCAGTACTACGAGCGCGCGCGCCGGCTGCTCGACGATGCCGAGGAGGCCGAACAGGCGGTGCGCGGCGCGGGCGCCAGCCTGGCCGGCACGCTGCGCGTCGGCGTGCCGGTGGCGTTCGCGCGCCTGCAACTCGTGCCGGCGCTCGAATCGTTTCTCGACGCCCATCCCGATCTCGTCGTCGAACTGCTGCTCGACGATCGCCATGCCGACCTCGGCGCCGAACGCATCGACGTGGCGCTGCGGATCGGCCAGGCCGCTGCCGCCGGCGGCAGCGGCACGCCGGCCGGCGTGCGCAAGATCGGCGAGAGCCCGCGGCGCGTGGTCGGCTCGCATGCCTATTTCGCGCGCGCGGGGATTCCGCATCTGCCGCAGGACCTGGCCCGGCATCAGGTGGTCGTGCATGACCGGCGCGCCGGCGGCGCGGTCTGGACGTTCCGCCGCCACGATACCGTGCTGGCCGTCGAGACCTCGGGACGGCTGCGCGTGCGTGAGGCCGAAGGCGTGCGCGCGGCCGCGCTCGCCGGACTTGGGCTGGCGATCGGCTCCGACTGGCTGTTCGCCGACGCGCTGCGCGACGGGCGCCTCGCGGCCGCGCTCGAGGGCTGGACGCTGCCGCCCGCCGAACTGTGGGCGGCGTTTCCCGCCGGCCGGCCCGCCACCTCGCGTGCCCGGGCCTTCGTGGCGTTCGTCGAGGCGATGCTCGGCGTCGCGGCCGCGCAGCGCGATCTGGCATGAGCCCCGCGCGGCCCGCCTCGTCAGGGCGTCGAGACAGCGCGATTGCGATTCCTTTGTATCGCGCCTCGTCAATCTCGAGGCTTTCGAGCGTCGAATCGGCCCTTCCTTTGCCTTGTCGATTTTCAAGAATCTCGGCCCGCCGGCGTCAGTCGGCACCACGCGCTCGTCACTCGGCCTATCGACACCCACCCCGGCCGGCGCGGCATGCCGAATGTGGCGAAGCCGCCGCGTGAGCCTTCCAAGATCGGCATCGCCGCGAATTCATGGCGATGCGTCATGACTGAAGGCGCGTCGTCGGCACGCGCATCTCGTTACGGAGATCGCGCGTAACGTTCCATTCGCTCGTTACGTTACGTCGGAGGGATTCGTGAAGCGGAACACGCGACGGGCATCTTGCCGGTGAGGTGATTGATGGAGGTTGAGCGCGCATTCGCGCAGATTTGTTCGACGAAACGCATGGTTTCCCGTATCGCCCGGCCGCTGGCATGGTCCCTGCAGAAATGCCCTCGCTACACCAGACGGCAGCACCAACTGATATGGGGCCACAAATGAAACAACACTTCACTCTGTCGAGCATCGCGCTTTCGGTTGCGGCGGTATTCGGTCTCGCGGCGGCCGCGCCGGCGATGGCCGAGGTCGGGGGCATCGTCACTCCGCTGGGGGCCAGCCTGACGCTGAGCAGTTCGCTGAACTCAAGCGGTGCCGCACTGGACGCGACCGCGAGCCTGGCCGGCACGACGCTCGGCCTCGATGCGACGCTGAACCGTAACGACGGTTTGGCCGTCGTCCTGATTGCGAACGGCACGCGCTTCGGCGTCTCGCTCGGCAACGTGGTGGAGCCGCTGCGGACCTCGCTGGGCGGCCTCGCCAGCACGGTCCAGGCGATCGCCGGCAACACCCCGCTGGGCGGCGTGGTCGCCGGCCTGCAGGGCGCATTGACGAATCCGGCCGGGGCGCTGGCGGGCATCGTCGGCACGGCGGCCGGCGCGCTCTCGACCGGCACCGCGGCGCTCTCGAACGGCCTCGGCGCGGCGGCGTCCGGGCTCGGTGCCGTGACGTCGGGCGCTTCGGGCGCGCTGGCGGGCGGCCTGACGAACGGACTTGGCGCGGTTTCGGGGGCGCTGTCCTCGGCGACCGGTGGGGTGTCGGGCGGGCTTGGCACCGCGGCTGGCGCGCTGTCGTCGGGCGCGGCGGCGCTGGCGAGCGGCCTCGGCGCCGCCGCGGGCGGCTTGAACGCGGTGGCGGGCACCGCCGTGAGCGGCCTGTCGACCGGTGTCGGCACCGCCTCGGGGGCACTGGCTGCCGGCGCGGGTGCGCTGGCGGGCGGGCTCGGTGCGGCGGCGGGCGGCCTGAACATGGCGGCCGGCACGGTGGCGAGCGGCGTGTCGAATGGGCTTGGCGCCACCTCCGGCGCGCTGGCCTCGGGAGCCGGCGCGCTGGCAGGCGGGCTGGGAACGGCGGCGGGCGGCCTGAACACGGCGGCCGGTACGGTGGCAAGCGGTGTCTCGAATGGACTCGCCGCGGCCTCGGGCGTCTTGTCGTCGGGTGCCGGTGCATTGGCGGGCGGCCTGAACACGGTGGCCGGTACGGTGGCGAGCGGCGTGTCGAACGGGCTTGGCTCGGCCTCGGGCGCGTTGTCGAGCGGCGCGGGCGCGCTGGCCGGCGGTCTTGGGGCCGCGACAGGCGGCCTGAACACGGTGGCCGGCACGGTGGCGAACGGCGTGTCGAACGGGGCGGGCGCGGTGTCGGGCGCGTTGGCGTCGGGCACGGGCGCGGCGGCCAGTGGCCTGTCGAATGGTCTCGGCGCGGCGGCCGGCGCGTTGTCGAACGGCGCGGGTGCGCTGGCGGGCGGGCTCGGCGCCGGCGCCTCGGCGCTGAGCGGGACGGTCGGGGCGGCGGCCAGTGGCCTCGGCGCGGGCGCCAGCGCACTTTCGGGCGGCGTCCAGGCCGCCGCTGGCGGCCTTGGCGCGACGACCACGGCGATCACCGGCCTGGTCGGCAGCGTCAATCCGGCCAGCGCCGTGACGGGCGTGGTCAACGCGGCCGCCAGCGGCCTCGGCACCGCGACCACGGCCCTGACGGGCGCGGCGGGCGCGGTGCCGACCGCTGCCTTGACGGGCGTGGTGAACGCGGCGTCCTCGGGCGTGTCGTCGGCCGTGAGCGGCCTCGGCACGGTGGCGGGCACGGCGCCGGCCATCGCGGGCGGCGTGGTCAACGCGGTGACCAACGTGGTGGCCAGCAACCCGATCGCGCCGATCACGACGGTGGTGGGCAGCCTGTCCGGCGCGCTGCCGGTCGGCACGGCGACGGGTGCGCTGGCGGGCGTCGCGAACACCGTGACGGGTACGCTGGCGACGGCGGCCAATACCGGCGTCGCGGCGGCCACCCAGCTCGGCACCGTCGGCGCGACGCTCGCGAACAGCGCGGGCACCACGCTCGGCAAGGTTGCGACCACCGGCACGGCGGCGCTCGGCACCGCGCCCGCCACGCTCGGCGCGGTTGCCTCGACCGGCGCGGCGACGCTCGGCGCCCTCACCACCGCCGCAACGCAGACGGTCGGCGCGGTCGGCGCGGCGCTGCCGGGCGTCGCGGTCACGCCATCGTCGGGCGGCGCCTCGTCGTCCTCGGGATCCTCGGGCGGCGCCTCGTCGGCCGGCACGCTGCTTTCGCCGGTGACTTCGCTGGTGACGACGCTGGCAGGCGGGCTGCCGAGGAAATAAGCCACGGCCGGCCAGCGGGGAGCGGCGCGCCGATCCCCGTGAACCGCGCTTCGAAAGCGGTACGGCGCAGCGGCCGTACCGCTTTTTTCATGTTCGCGCGCTGCCGCGCGCATTCCGATCGCTGCCAGCCGCGACGGGCGGCATGCCCCTCGCCGCCGCCCGAGCCGCTGCCGGCCGGGCTCGCCGCCGTCGCGCCCGCGTGGGACCGCGTCGTCACGGCGGGGGCATACCTGCGGGGGCATACCGGCGTTCCGCCTGCGTCACGGCCGGTTCCGGGCGATCGTCTTATAGTGACGAACGCCGGCCGCGATCGCGGCCGGCTGCGGTTCACGAGGGCCGGGCGCGGCGCGTCCGGCAAGACGATGCTGGAGACGACGGGGAGCCACGCTCCCGGAGAGCCTGCCGAATGAAGAAGCTGATCAACGATGTCCAACGCGTGGTGCCCGACCTGCTGAACGGATTCGTCGCGCTGCATCCTCATCTGGCGCTGCTCGCGGACCGCACGATCGTGGTCCGTGCCGACGCGGCCGAGGCCGCTTCGCGCGGCGAAGTCGCGCTCGTGTCGGGCGGCGGCGCCGGCCACGAACCCGCGCACGCCGGCTACGTGGGAGCCGGCATGCTGAGCGCGGCGGTGGCGGGCGAGGTGTTCACCTCGCCGTCGGTCGATGCGGTGCTCGATGCGATCCGCGCCGTGGGCGGCCCGGCCGGCGTGCTGCTGATCGTCAAGAACTACACCGGCGACCGGCTCAATTTCGGGCTTGCCGCCGAGATCGCGCGTGCGGAAGGAATCGACGTCGAGATGGTGATCGTCGCCGACGACGTCGCGCTCGCCGCGCGCGGCGAGCATGCCGGCCGGCGCGGCCTGGCCGGCACGGTGCTCGTGCATCGGATCGCCGGCGCGGCGGCGGCGGCCGGCCTGCCGCTCGCCGAGGTCGCGCGGCAGGCGCGCGAGGCCGCGGCCGCACTGGGCACGATGGGCGTCGCGCTGTCGCCCTGCACGGTGCCGGCGGCCGGCGTGCCCGGCTTCACGCTCGGCGAGCGCGAGATCGAATGGGGGCTCGGCATTCACGGCGAGGCCGGCGTCGAGCGTGCCGAACTCGATCCGGCCGGCGCCGCCGACACGGTGGCCGAACGCCTGCTGGCACGCATCGCCGGCGATCTCGCGCTCGAACGCGGCGCGCGCGTGGCGTTGCTCGTCAACAACCTCGGTGGCACGCCGCCGGGCGAGCTCGACATCGTGGCGGGCGCGGCGCTGCGCGTGCTCGGGGCGCGCGGCGTCAAGGTGGAGCGCGCCTGGGCCGGCACCTTCCTGAGCGCGCTCGACATGGCCGGCATATCGCTGACCCTGCTGCGCGTGGACGACGCGCGGCTCGCCTGGCTCGATGCGCCGAGCGCCGCGCCGGCGTGGCCGGCGCGCGCCGGGCAGGTCGCGCCGCCCGAGAGCCGGCCGGTGCCGGCCGCGCCCGATGCCGTGCATCGCCGGCTGGCGGGCGGCGCGCGGCTGGCGCCCGACGCCGCGCTGCGCCGCGTGATCGACGCGATCTGCGCGCGGCTGCTGGCCGCCGAGCCGACGCTGACCGACATGGACCAGCGCGTGGGCGACGGCGACCTCGGCATCAGCCTGTCGCGCGCGGCCCGCGCGATCGCGGCCGAGGCTGGTGGCTGGCCCGATGCGTCGCACCCGGGCGCGGTCCTGCGCGCGATGTCGGCGACGCTGCGGCGCGCGGTGGGCGGCACGTCCGGCCCGCTCTACGCGGCCATGCTGATGCGCGCGGCGGCCGCGCTCGACGCGGCGGCCCGGCCCGACGCGTCGGCCTGGGCCGATGCGTTCCTCGCCGCGGTGGCGGGCGTCACCGAGATCGGCGGTGCGCATCCCGGCGACCGCACCATGGTCGATGCACTCGATCCGGCCGCGCGTGCGCTGCGCACCGCGCTCGACGCCACCGGCAACCTGCGCCAGGCGCTCGACGCGAGCGCGGCGGCGGCCGCCGAGGGCGCCGCCGGCACGGCCGCGCTGCTGCCGAAGCGCGGCCGCTCGAGCTATCTCGGCGAGCGCGCGCTCGGCCATCCGGACCCGGGAGCCCACGCGGTGGCGCTCTGGCTCGCGGCGATCCGCGACGCGCTGCGCGACTGAACCGGGCCGCTCGCGCCACGGGGCCGAGGCAGGCGGGGCGGGGGAAAGCGGGGAGGGCGGGGCGCCATGCGATAATCCGCGGGCTGTCCGCCGCTCGTTCCGCTCCTTGTCCCTCCTGGCCCTTTCGTGAATCCCTTTCTCGTTCCGCTGTCCCGCGTCGACGAATTCGACGAGATCATCGACGTGCGCACGCCGCTCGAATACGCGGAAGACCACATCCCCGGCGCGCTCAACGCGCCGGTGCTCAGCAACGACGAGCGCGTGATCGTCGGCACGATGTACAAGCAGGAGTCGCCGCACGAGGCCACGCGGATCGGCGCGGCCTGGGTCGCGCGCAACATCGCCACCCACCTCGAGACCACCTTCGCGGACCGGCCGCTGAACTGGCGCCCGCTCATCTACTGCTGGCGCGGCGGCAAGCGCTCCGGCTCGATGACCACGTGGCTGAACCTGATCGGCTGGCGCGCGCGGCAGCTCGATGGCGGCTACAAGACCTACCGGCGCTCGGTGGTGGACGCACTCGGCGCGTTGCCGGCGCGGTTCCGCTACATCGTGCTGACCGGGCGCACCGGCAGCGGCAAGACGCAACTGCTCGGCGCGCTCGCGCGGGCCGGCGCGCAGACGCTCGACCTCGAGCGGCTGGCGGTGCATCGCGGCTCGCTGCTCGGCGCGCTGCCGGGCGCCGAGCAGCCGACGCAGAAAGGCTTCGAGACGGCGCTCGTGCTCGCGCTGCGCGGGCTCGATCCGGCGCGGCCGGTGT
Source organism: Burkholderia glumae LMG 2196 = ATCC 33617 (assembly GCF_000960995.1). Taxonomy (NCBI): domain Bacteria; kingdom Pseudomonadati; phylum Pseudomonadota; class Betaproteobacteria; order Burkholderiales; family Burkholderiaceae; genus Burkholderia; species Burkholderia glumae. The sequence goes on from NZ_CP009435.1 coordinate 1,792,760, forward strand.
TCGTCGAGGCGGAGAGCCGCAAGATCGGGCGCATCGCGCTGCCGGACACGATCCTCGCCGGCATGCGCGAGGCGCGCTGCGTCGCGGTGGAGACCGCGCGCGACGAACGCGTGGCGCTGCTGCTGCGCGACTACGAACACCTGTTCGACGATCCGGTCGCGTTCGTGCAGCAGCTCACGCGCCTGACCGAGCTGCACGGCCACGCGCGAATTCGCGAGTGGCAGAGGCTGGCCGAGTCCGGCGAGCGCGGCGAACTGTTCGAATCGCTGATCGATCTGCATTACGATCCCGCCTACGCGCGCAGCAGCCGCGCCGCGTTCCGGCAGCTCGCGGGGGCGCTGCCGTTCCCGTTCGCACCGATGACGGGCGACGCCGACGCGCAGGCGCGCGCGCTGATCGAGCTGGTCGGCGAGCGCGGCTGAGCGGCTGAGCGGCCGGGCGGCCGGGCGGCCGGGCGGCCGGGCGCGGCCGCGCTCGCCCGTTGTGGGCGCGGGTTCGCGTTCAGTCCGCTCCGCGGCAGACGAGGGACGGTACGCGGCCGCGCCGCCTCGGCATGGCCGGCTTGCCGGTTGCCGGAGTCGGCGCTGGGCGGCGACTCGCCATTCGGATCGGAGCGCGACCCGGATGTGCCCGCCGCCGCCATCGCAATCCAGTCGGCTTCGTCGGGGCGTCCCCGCCGGACTTCAGGCAGATCCGGCCGGCGCCGCAGTCGCAACTCCATCGACAGGGCCCGCTCGTCATCACGCGCCGCAGTCCGGTGACATGTCCGGTGCAGCGCGGTATCTGACCGGTGCCGCCCAATCTCGCCGTCCGGATCCGTGCCGCGTCTGGGACGGCTCGCGCGGCGTGCCGGGCCGGCCGGCGCGCTGCGGGGGGCGGCCCGGGGGGCAGGTAAACCCTGACGGATGGCGGCGTTTCGGCCGGCGCGGGGGCCTAGCGAGGGCCGGCGGCCACCGCAAAAAACCATGCTGGCGCGTCCTTGAATTTGTCAAACTGCGTCCATATAATTAGCACTCGCTGCACGAGAGTGCTAACAATACGCTGCCGGCGCTTGCCAGGCGGCATCCTTCAGTGTTCTTCAGTCTCAATCTAGAGAGGAGTGAATATGAACCTTCGTCCTTTGCACGATCGCGTGATCGTCAAGCGCCTGGATCAGGAAACCAAGACGGCCTCGGGCATCGTGATTCCCGAAGCGGCAGCGGAAAAGCCGGATCAGGGCGAAGTGCTGGCGATCGGCCCGGGCAAGCGTGACGACAAGGGCGCTCCGATTGCGCTCGACGTCAAGGTTGGCGATCGCGTCCTGTTCGGCAAGTACGCTGGCCAATCCGTCAAGGTCGACGGCCAGGAGCTGCTGGTGATGCGCGAAGAAGACATCATGGCCGTGGTCAACGCGAACTGAGCGTTTGCGCCAGTATCCATTCCCAAGCATTCAAGGAGTTAGAAGATGGCAGCTAAAGACGTCGTGTTCGGCGATTCCGCCCGTTCCAAGATGGTTGAAGGCGTGAACATTCTCGCCAATGCAGTGAAGGTCACGCTGGGTCCGAAGGGCCGCAACGTGGTGCTCGAGCGTTCGTTCGGCGGCCCGACGGTCACCAAGGACGGCGTGTCGGTCGCCAAGGAAATCGAGCTGAAGGACAAGCTCCAGAACATGGGCGCGCAAATGGTCAAGGAAGTGGCTTCCAAGACCAGCGACAACGCAGGCGACGGCACGACGACGGCAACCGTCCTCGCGCAATCGATCGTCCGCGAAGGCATGAAGTACGTCGCATCGGGCATGAACCCGATGGACCTCAAGCGCGGCATCGACAAGGCCGTCACCGCTGCCGTGGAAGAGCTGAAGAAGATCAGCAAGCCCTGCACGACCAACAAGGAAATCGCCCAGGTCGGCGCGATCTCGGCGAACAGCGACGCATCGATCGGTGACCGCATCGCCGAGGCGATGGACAAGGTCGGCAAGGAAGGCGTGATCACCGTCGAAGACGGCAAGTCGCTGGCCGACGAACTCGATGTCGTCGAAGGCATGCAATTCGACCGCGGCTACCTGTCGCCGTACTTCATCAACAACCCGGACAAGCAAGTCGCCGTCCTCGAAAACCCGTTCGTGCTGCTGCACGACAAGAAGGTGTCGAACATCCGTGATCTGCTGCCGGTGCTGGAGCAGGTCGCGAAGGCCGGCCGTCCGCTGCTGATCATCGCCGAAGACGTCGAAGGCGAAGCGCTGGCCACGCTGGTGGTCAACAACATCCGCGGCATCCTGAAGACCGTCGCCGTCAAGGCACCGGGCTTCGGCGACCGTCGCAAGGCGATGCTGGAAGACATCGCGATCCTGACGGGCGGTCAGGTCATCGCCGAGGAAACCGGCCTCACGCTCGAGAAGGCGACGCTGGCCGAACTGGGCCAAGCCAAGCGCATCGAAGTGGGCAAGGAAAACACGACGATCATCGATGGCGCCGGCGAAGCCGTCAACATCGAAGCGCGTGTCAAGCAGATCCGCACGCAGATCGAGGAAGCGACCTCGGACTACGACCGCGAAAAGCTGCAAGAGCGCGTGGCGAAGCTGGCCGGCGGCGTGGCGGTGATCAAGGTCGGCGCTGCGACCGAAGTGGAAATGAAGGAAAAGAAGGCACGCGTCGAAGATGCGCTGCACGCCACGCGTGCCGCCGTTGAAGAAGGCATCGTGCCGGGCGGCGGCGTCGCGCTGATCCGCGCTCGCACCGCGATCGCTGGCCTCGTCGGCATCAACGCCGACCAGAACGCCGGCATCAAGATCGTGCTGCGCGCGATGGAAGAGCCGCTGCGCCAGATCGTCACGAACGGCGGCGAAGAAGCGAGCGTCGTGGTCGCGGCGGTGGCTGCCGGCCAAGGCAACTACGGCTACAACGCGGCGACGGGCGAGTACGTCGACATGGTCGAAGCCGGCGTGGTCGATCCGACGAAGGTCACGCGCACCGCGCTGCAGAACGCTGCTTCGGTCGCCGGCCTGCTGCTGACGACGGATGCCGCCGTTGCCGAACTGCCGAAGGAAGACGCACCGATGCCGGGCGGCATGCCGGGCGGCATGGGCGGCATGGGCATGGACATGTAATCGACTTCGGTCGATTGCATCGGCGGGGCGCGCAGCGATGCGCGTCCCGTCTGCCAAAAAAAACCCGCAAGCGATTGCGGGTTTTTTGTCGTTTGCGGCCCGGCTGCTCGGCGCCGCGCGCGACGCCGGAAACGCGGCCGGCCGGCGGCCCGTCAGTGGCGTGATGCGCCGAACGGCGGGGTGGCGGGTGCGGCCGGCGCGGCCGGCGCATCGTCGTTGCTGCGCGCCCAGAAGAAGCGGTCGGGCACCCAGGCGCCCATGCCGGGCCGGAACGCGTCGCGGGCGGCCTGATAGAGGTATTCCTGCGCTTCGCGCACGGCCTCGGGCGGCTCCTGGCCGTTGGCCAGCAGCGCCGCGATCGCGGTGCCGAGGGTGTCGGTCACGCCCATCAGCCGGTGCGGCGTGCGCTCCCACAAGTCCTGGCGGATCTGCCCCTCTTCGCCGTACAGCGTGTTGACGAGCCGGTGCGAGCCGGTTTCGGTCGCGAGGATGTATTCGCAGCCCTGCGAGAGCAGATGCGCGATCGCCGCGTCGAGATTCGGCGCCTCCGCGTCGCCGTCGGGCTGGGCGAGCGCGATCAGCGTGGCGTGATCGGCCACCAGCAGCGTGGTCTGCGGCGCGAGCAGGTCCGCGATCGATTCACGCAGGTCGTCGGCGGCCAGCACGTGCTCGTCGTCGAGCGTGAAGTCTGGCGCCAGCACGAGCGGCACGCCGTCGTAGTCGGCCACCACCTCGGCGATCGCACTGACCACCTCGGCACGCGCGGTCGCGCCGATCTTGAAGGCGGCCACGGGCATGTCCTCGAGCAGCATGCGGGCCTGCGCGACCACGGCATCGGGGTCGAGGCCGGTGACCTCGTCGCAGGACGCCGAATCGCGGATCGTATAACCCGTCAGCACCGACGCGCCGTGGCAACCCATGCTCGCCAGTGTCAGCAGGTCCGCCTGCAGGCCGGAGCCGCCGGTGGGATCGGACAGGCCGAATGTGAGGACGATCGGGGGGGCGTTGCTGGACATGAAAAATCGGGGAAAGAGATAACGAGCGGGCGGCGCACCACGCGGGCGTGCCTTGCCGGTCATTATGCGTGGGAAAGCTGCGCGTGAAACGGTTTTTTTAATGAGATATAACCCGCGGCGGCCTTGCCGGGCCGGGCGCCTACGGCGGCCTCGCCCGGCCATCGGCGGCGCGCGGGCCGTGCCGCCCGGGCGGGATCGATGCGCGCGCAGCGGTCGCGCCGTCCCGGCCCGACCGTTCCCGGGCCGCATCTCGGTGCTAGGCAGCGCGGCCCTTCGCACGTTACCATCACGGCTCTCAAACAACGCTATCCCTTGCACGGCGAACGATGGAATACAAGAGCTGGATGTGCCTGATCTGCGGCTGGATTTACGACGAAGAGGCGGGGTTGCCGGACGAAGGCATCGCCCCGGGTACGCGCTGGGAAGACGTGCCGATCAACTGGACCTGTCCGGAATGCGGCGCGCGCAAGGAAGACTTCGAGATGGTTCAGATCTGAGCGATCCGCGCCGTCTTTCGGCCGCGGGCCGGCGTGCCTGACGCGACGCTGGCCCGGCGGTATGCCGCACGGCTCCGGCCGCGCGGCATTTTCGTATTCGCGTCGATGATTGCGAGCCCATGACGATGTCCCCGGCCGCCGTGCCGATCCCCGAGGCACTGCCGAATCCCCGAGGCGGTGCGGTGCTGCTCGTCGAGGCGGCGCTGGCCGAGGCCAGCACCGCGTCGGGCGAGGCGCCCGCGCGGCTGCTGCGGGCCGGCGCGGCAGCCTTGGGCGACGCGGGCTGGCTGGCCGCGCAGCGTTATGCGCTGGCGTTGGCCGCCGCGTCCGTGACGACCGACGCTGATGGCGCGCAGCGCCTGCCGTGGCGCGAGGCCCTGCGCGACTTCCGTTGGGCCGTGGCGCGCCGCAACCTGCGCGAGCTCGCCTGTTCGCCGCTGCTGCACGCGCATTACCGCGCATCGTGCGCCTCGGCCGAGCCCGCAGGCGCCCGCGCCGCGCGCGAGGTGCCGTTCGACGCACTGGCGCTGGCCGGCCGCCCGGTGCCGCCCGCGCGGCTCGACGCGCTGCCTGCCGACCGGTTGGCGCATCTGCGCGCCGTCTACGAGGCGGCGCTGCTGATGGTGCTGCGCGAGCCCGACGCGCCGCCCGCGGCCGCGCTCGATGCGCTCGACGCCTGCCTCGCCGCGCTCGCCGGCGGCGATCCCTATGATTATTGGCGGCTGGCCCGCGCCTGCCTGCGCGCGCTGCGCGGCACGCCGGGGGCCGAACTGCGGCGCTGGCTCGCGCGCGGCAACCTGCAATTGCGCGAGCAGGCCAACGGCGTGCGCGTGGCCGACGTGGCCCTCGTGCGCGAGACGCTCGCGCTGGTCTGGCGCGATCTCGCCCTGTACGGCGCGGCGGCCGAGGACGCCGCCGAGGTCGAGTTGTTGAACGACTACGGCCTCACGGTGGACTGGCAAACGGCCGGCTCGCAGGCATCGAAGATGCTCTGGGAGGCCGACGCGCTGCGCGATGCCGCGGCGATCCGCCAACTCGGCGTGGTGACCGTCAACGGCCATGCCTACGAAGATTTCCTGCAGACCGCCGACGCGTCGATGGCCGAGCTGGCAAGCGATCCGGCCGCGGCCGACGCGACGCGGGCCTGGCGCGCGTCGGCCGCGGCCTATCGGGTCGGCACTGCCGCGGCCGCGCTCGGGCTCGGCCAGACGGCGCTGCTGGCCGACGCGGTCGGGCTCGGCTGGCGCCGCATCACCCACGGCGAGCCGCCGGGCGACGGCGGCGCGGCGCTCGCGGCCGGCTCCGACGCACTGCGCGCGGCGCTCTACAAGATCGCGGCCGGCGTGGCGCCGCCCGATCTGGCGGCCGCGCGCGAGGCACTGGGCGCGGCGCTCGAGGCCGCCTGAGCGCCGTTCACCGTCTTGTCCCCCTTATGTCCTGTGGCGGGCGCGCCACCGAGGGCCGGCCCCGCCGCGCTGGGCGCGAAGCGGCCGGATCGACGGATTGCGGGGTGTTTTCGCCGATTGGCGACCGATTGGGTGACCGATTCGGCGGCATCGCCGCCAACGGGCTTTTTGTAACGCGGTGCTGCCGCGCGCCGCGACGCCGTTGCCGCGCGGCGGGCATGCCGGTCGTCCCCGAACGCGTGATAGAGTGCGACGTGATCCGTCATATCGACCCTCGCGGCGGGCGGCGCCGGATGACATGGCGCCGGCTGCTACCGCGCGGTCTTTGCTAAAATTCAAACCATGTCAAAGAGTTCCGATCGCATCAATCTCACCAACCAGTTCCTGATCGCCATGCCCAGCATGGCCGATCCGACGTTCGCCGGGACGGTGGTCTATCTTTGCGATCACAGCGAGCGCGGCGCGCTCGGCCTCGTCATCAACCGTCCCACCGACATCGACCTCGAATCGCTGTTCAACCGCATCGACCTCAAGCTCGAGATCGAGCCGCTGCTGCACATTCCCGTCTATTTCGGCGGCCCGGTGCAGACCGAGCGCGGCTTCGTGCTGCACGAGCCGGTGGAGGGCAGCACCTACAGTTCGTCGATGACGGTAGAGGGCGGGCTCGAGATGACGACGTCGAAGGACGTGCTCGAGGCGGTCGCCTCGGGCAGCGGCCCGAAACGCTTCCTGTTGACGCTCGGCCATGCCGGCTGGGGCGCCGGCCAGCTCGAGGATGAAATCTCGAAGAACGGCTGGCTGACCGTGGCGGCCGACCCGCGCATCGTGTTCGACACGCCGGCCGAGGAGCGCTTCGAAGCCGCGCTCGGCCTGCTCGGCGTGTCCTCGACGATGCTTTCCGGCGAGGCGGGCCACGCATGAGCGGTTCGAACGCGCGCGAGGCGACGCTGCTCGCGTTCGACTACGGCGAGAAGCGGATCGGCGTGGCGGTCGGCAACACGCTCACGCGCACGGCTCGCGCGCTCGTCATCGTCGCCAATCTGAATCGCGACCATCGCTTCAAGGCAATCGGCGAGCTGATCGCCGAATGGCGTCCCGACGCGCTGGTGGTCGGCCTGCCGCTGCATCCGGACGGCACGCCGCACGAGATGACGCAGCAGGCGAGGCGCTTCGGCAACCAGTTGAACGGCCGCTTCAGCCTGCCCGTCAGCTGGATCGACGAGCGCTATTCGTCGGTCGAGGCGCGCGCCCAGTTGCGCGAGCGCGGCGCGAGAGGTGCCGCAAGAGGCGCCGCCGCGGCCGTCGATGCCGAAGCGGCCCGCGTGATCCTTCAAACCCATCTCGACCAGTTGTCCGATCATCATGAGTTCCATTGACGCCGAAGCGCTCTATCGCGTGCTGCTCGACCAGATTCGCGACGCCTGGGGCCAAGCCGCGTTCGCGGCGCCCGACGGCCCGGCGATCGCCGGCATTCACAGCGGCGGCGCCTGGCTCGCCGAGCGCCTCGCGCGCGACCTGAACGCGCCGGGCTTCGGCGTCGTCAACGTCGCGCTGCATCGCGACGACTACGCCAAGAAGGGCCTGCACAGCCAGGCCAGTCCGACCTCGCTGCCGTTCGAGGTCGAGGGCCGCCGCATCCTGCTCGTTGACGACGTGCTCTACACCGGCCGCACCGTGCGCGCCGCGCTCAACGAGCTCTACGACTATGGCCGTCCGGCCGCCGTCGAGCTCGCGGCGCTGGCCGACCGCGGCGGTCGCGAGCTGCCGGTGGCGGCGCGCTTCGTGGGCGGCACGCTCGACGTGCCGGCCGACGCGACGCTCGTGCTCACGCGCGACGCGGCGCTGCGCTTCACGTTCGATCTCGAGGCGAGCCCGCACTGAGCGCGCCTCATCCGGCGCCCGCGGCAGGCGAAGCCGTGCACGGGCGCCAGCTACCTGGCAACACGCTGGAATCACGCACACCATGACGACCGACACCTCCGGCCGCGCCGGCACCCCCGCCGCGGCCGCGTCCACCGAGCGCTTTCGCTACGGTTTCCTGAAGGGCAACCCCCAGCTCACCAAGAACGGCGAGCTCAAGCACCTGCTGTCGATCGAGGGCCTGCCGCGCTCGATCGTCACGCACATCCTCGATACCGCGGACCGCTTCGTCAGCGTGACCGACCGCGAGGTGAAGAAGGTGCCGCTGCTGCGCGGCAAGTCGGTGTTCAACCTGTTCTTCGAGAACTCGACGCGCACCCGCACCACCTTCGAGATCGCCGCCACGCGCCTGTCGGCCGACGTGCTGAACCTGAACATCAACGCATCATCGACGAGCAAGGGCGAATCGCTGCTCGATACCATCAACAACCTTTCCGCGATGCACGCCGACCTGTTCGTGGTGCGTCATGCCTCGAGCGGCGCGCCTTACCTGATCGCCGAGCATTGTGCGCCGCACGTGCACGTGATCAACGCCGGCGACGGCCGCCACGCGCATCCCACCCAGGGGCTGCTCGACATGTACACGATCCGCCACTACAAGCGCGACTTCACGAAGCTGCGCGTGGCGATCGTCGGCGACATCCTGCACTCGCGCGTGGCGCGCTCGGACATCCACGCGCTGACCACGCTCGGGGTGCCCGAGGTGCGCGCGATCGGCCCGCGCACGCTGCTGCCGGGCGGCCTCGAGCAGATGGGCGTCAAGGTCTTCCACAATCTCGACGAAGGCCTGAAGGGCGTCGATGTCATCATCATGCTGCGCCTGCAGAACGAGCGCATGAGCGGCGCGCTGCTGCCTTCGGCGCAGGAGTATTTCAAGAGCTGGGGGCTCACGCCCGAGCGGCTCGCGCTGGCCGCGCCCGATGCGATCGTGATGCACCCGGGGCCGATGAACCGCGGCGTCGAGATCGACTCGCAGGTGGCCGACGGCCCGCAGTCGGTGATCCTGAACCAGGTCACCTTCGGCATCGCGGTGCGCATGGCCGTGATGGGCATCGTCGCCGGCACCAGCGACTGATCGCGGCGCTGGGCGGCATACGTCGCCCGGCCATCGAACTCAACGCATCCAACGCATTCACAGGCAGCGCATGAAGATTCATATCAAGGGCGGCACGCTGGTCGATCCGGCCGCCGGCACGCAGCAAACGGCCGACGTCTATCTCGCGGCCGGCAAGGTCGCCGCGATCGGGGCGGCGCCGGCCGATTTCCACGCGGCGAAGACGATCGACGCCGCCGGGCTGGTGGTCGCGCCCGGTCTCGTCGATCTCTCCGCGCGGCTGCGCGAGCCCGGCAACGAGCACCGCGCCACGCTCGAGTCCGAGATGGCCGCGGCGGTGGCGGGCGGCGTGACGAGCCTGGTCTGCCCGCCCGATACCGATCCCGTGCTCGACGAGCCGGGCCTCGTCGAGATGCTCAAGTTTCGCGCGAGCAAGCTGCACCAGGCCCACGTCTATCCGCTCGGCGCGCTGACGGTGGGGCTCAGGGGCGAGGTGATCACCGAGATGGTCGAGCTGACCGAGTCGGGCTGCATCGGCTTCACGCAGGCCAACGTGCCGATCCGCGACACGCAGGTGCTGCTGCGCGCACTGCAGTACGCGAGCACCTACGGCTTCACGGTCTGGCTGCGCCCGCTCGACGCGTTCCTCGCCAAGGGCGGGGTGGCCGCGAGCGGCGCGGTCGCGTCGCGGCTCGGGCTGTCGGGCGTGCCGGTGTCGGCCGAGACGATCGCGCTGCACACGCTGTTCGAGCTGATGCGCGTGACGGGCGCGCGGGTCCACGTCGCACGGCTGTCGTCGGCGGCCGGCATCGCGCTGGTGCGCGAGGCGAAAGCCGAAGGGCTGGCGGTGAGCTGCGACGTCAGCGCGAACCACCTGCACCTGATCGACGTCGACATCGGCTACTTCGACGCGCAGTTCCGGCTCGATCCGCCGCTGCGCGCCGAGCGCGACCGCGAAGCGATCCGCGCCGGGGTGGCCGACGGCACGATCGACGCGATCTGCTCGGACCACACGCCGGTGGACGACGATGAAAAGCTGCTGCCGTTCGCCGAGGCGACGCCGGGCGCCACCGGCCTCGAACTGCTGCTGTCGTTGACGGTGAAGTGGGCCAACGAAGCGAACCTGCCGCTCGCGCAGGCGCTGAGCCGCATCACCTCGGCGCCGGCCGACGTGCTGAAGCTGCCGGCCGGGCGCCTCGCGCCGGGCGCGGTGGCCGACCTGGTGGTATTCGATCCGGCCGCGCACTGGCAGGTGGAGCCGCGCGCGCTGAAGAGCCAGGGCCACAACTCGCCGTTCCTCGGCTACGAGCTGCCCGCCCAGGTGCGCGTGACGATCGTCGCCGGCCAGCTCGCCTTCGAACGTCGCTGAGCGGGGGCGCATCGTGAACCTGTTGCGCAAGCTGCGCCTGATCCTGCACCTGTTGCGCGGAATGGCGACCATCGCCCTGCATTTCGGCCGGGCCACGCCGGCGCGGCGGCAGGAGCTGACGCGCCGCTGGACCCTGAAGATGCTGCGCCTCTGCGGGATGCGCCTCGTCGTTCATCACGACGAGGCGCGGCTCGATGCCGGCGCGCTCGTGATCGGCAACCACGTCTCCTGGCTCGACATCTACGTGATCAACGCCTGGCGGCCCACGCCCTTCGTCTCGAAGGCCGAGGTGCGCCAGTGGCCGGTGGTCGGCTGGCTCGCCGAGAAGCTCGGCACCATCTTCCTGCAGCGCGAGAAGCGCAGCGAGGCGAAGCGGATCATGCACGAGCTGGCCGAGCGGCTGAAGGGCGGCGAGCTGATGTGCGTGTTCCCCGAGGGCACCACCTCGAACGGGCTCGACGTGCTGCCGTTCCATTCGAACATGTTCCAGGCCGCGGTCGAGGCGGGGCGCCCGGTGCAGCCGCTTTGCATCATGTACGAGGATGCCCAGGGCCGGCAGTCGGTGGCACCTGCCTACACCGGCAAGATGTCGCTCGGCACCTCGCTCGGGCGCGTGCTGCGCGACGCGCCGCTCGTCGCGCATCTCTACGTCGGCACGCCGCTCGAGGCCGGCGACCGGCGCGAGCTGGCGGCGCGCGCGCGCGAGGCGGTCTGCGCGGCGCTGGCCGGCATGCAGGCCAACGCGGGCCGGCCGACCGCCGAGGCGCTCGCGCGGCTCGCCGTGGACGAGCTCGCGGAGCCGCAGCCCGATGCGGCGACGCATGATGCCGAGCCGGCCCGCGTCGAAGCCGAGCCCGCCGCACGCCATGATGCCTGAAGGCGGCGGGGCCGGCGGCGGCGCCTGACGCTGCCGCGGTGGCGGACCGCGCCGTCCGCTCAGTCTCCGCCGGCGCCGCAGCCCTCGCAGCCCACCTGCGTGACGCGGCGTGCGGCCGGCTCGTCGGCGAGTTCGACGGCCGACAAGCGGTTTCCCCACACGCAACCCGAATCGAGCGCGACCAGGTTGTCGCGCAGCATCAGCCCGAGCGCGGCCCAGTGGCCGAACACCACGGTCAGCTCGGCGCTGCGCCGCCCGGGCGCCTCGAACCACGGCAGATGGCCGTCCGGCGCCGCGTCGGGGCCGCCGTTGGCGCGGAACTCCATGGCGCCGTCCGGCGTGCAGAAGCGCAGCCGCGTGAACGCGTTGAACGCCACGCGCAGGCGTTCGGTCTTGGTCAGGCCGTCGCGCCACTGGTTGGGCTCGTTGCCATACAGCGCCCGCAGCGTGTCGCGCCAGTCCGGTGCCTGCAGCGCGCGCTGCAGCTCGTCGGCGAGTTCGAGCGTGAGCGTCAGATCCCATTGCGGCAGCAGGCCCGCGTGCAGCATCAGCTTGCCGCCCTCGAAGTGGACGAACGGCCGGCGGCGGACCCAGTCGAGCAGGTCCGGCGCGTCGGGCGCCTCGAGGATCTCGCCGATCGTGTCGCCGGGCTTGAGTTGCCGGATGCCGGCCGAGACCGCCAGCAGGTGCAGGTCGTGATTGCCGAGCACGGCCACGCGGCGCTCGCCGAGCGCGATCACCTCGCGCAGCGTGGCGAGCGAGGCGGGGCCGCGGTTGACCAGATCTCCCGCGAACCAGAGCGGCCGGTCGGCCGACGGGGACAGGCGGGACAGCAATTGACGAAACGGCGCGTGACAACCCTGAAGGTCGCCGAACGCGATCGGAACGGACGGGCCGGGTGCTTGGGTCATTGGCGTGAGGTGTGATTTGACGTTGCTTCACGAACTGCGGCACACGGTAACACAGCTTGATCCGCCCATCCCTGGGGGGACGGGCGAGCGCCGAACTGGCGCGAAGCGTTTCATTTTGTGAGAAAAATGGCGTGAAAATTCACGTCTTCGGCCGCTTGTCAAGCCGTTGCAAGATGTTAGAGGCCTGCCTTTTGCAGTAGACAGGCCTTATAATTGCGTGCCTGCGGGGGGCCATCATGCGACGTGTGTTGCCAAGCGTGCCGCAAGGACGGCTCGATCGGCCGGCCAGGCTGCAGAACAACCGAACCTTTGCGATTCACTGACCCACATTGCGGGAGTGTCGTGGCGCCAGCCGACGACGGGGGCGTCCAGCCGAATCGTATTTCGATAAAAAGGGATCCAATGATCTTGGTGACGGGCGGCGCCGGTTTTATCGGCGCCAATTTCGTGCTGGACTGGCTCGCGCAATCCGGCGAGGCAGTGCTGAATGTCGACAAGCTCACGTATGCGGGCAATCTCGGCACGCTGAAATCTCTGCAGGGCAATCCGGCCCACGTCTTCGCCCGCGTCGATATCTGTGATCGTGCGGCGATCGACGCGCTGCTGGCCGAGCACCGCCCGCGCGCGATCCTGCATTTCGCCGCGGAAAGCCACGTGGATCGCTCGATCCACGGCCCGGCCGAGTTCGTGCAGACCAACGTGGTCGGTACCTTCACGCTGCTCGAAGCGGCGCGCCAGTACTGGAACACGCTCGAGGCCGACGCGAAGGCCGCGTTCCGCTTCCTGCACGTCTCTACCGACGAGGTGTTCGGCTCGCTGTCGGCGAGCGACCCGCAGTTCTCCGAAACCACGCCGTATGCGCCGAACAGCCCCTATTCGGCCACCAAGGCAGGTTCGGACCATCTGGTGCGCGCCTATTTCCACACCTACGGGCTGCCGGTGCTGACCACCAACTGCTCGAACAACTACGGCCCCTACCAGTTCCCCGAAAAGCTGATTCCGCTGATGATCGCCAACGCGCTGGCCGGCAAGCCGCTGCCCGTGTACGGCGACGGACAGAACGTGCGCGACTGGCTCTACGTGGGCGACCACTGCTCGGCGATCCGCGAGGTGCTCGCGCGCGGCGTGCCCGGCGAAACTTACAACGTGGGCGGCTGGAACGAAAAGAAGAACCTCGACGTGGTCCACGTGCTGTGCGACCTGCTCGACACGCTGCGCCCGAAGGCGGCCGGCTCGTACCGCGAGCAGGTGACGTTCGTCACCGATCGCCCCGGCCACGACCGCCGCTACGCGATCGACGCGCGCAAGCTCGAGCGAGAGCTGGGCTGGAAGCCGGCCGAGACTTTCGAGACCGGCATGGAAAAGACGGTGCGCTGGTATCTCGATAACCAGCCGTGGGCCGCCGAGGTTGCCTCGGGCGAATATCGTAACTGGGTCGAGATGAACTACGCGCGGCGCGCGTGACGGAGGCGAGATGGCACGCAAGGGCATCATTCTGGCCGGCGGTTCCGGCACCCGTCTGTACCCGATCACGCATGCGGTGTCGAAGCAGCTGCTGCCGGTGTACGACAAGCCGATGATCTACTATCCGCTGTCGACGCTGATGATCGCGGGAATCCGCGACGTGCTGATCATCTCGACGCCGCAGGACACGCCGCGCTTCGAGGCCATGCTCGGCGACGGCGCGCAGTGGGGCATGAACATTTCCTACGCGGTGCAGCCGTCTCCGGACGGGCTCGCGCAGGCGTTCATCATCGGCCGCGAGTTCATCGGCCGCGATCCGTCGACGCTGATTCTCGGTGACAACATTTTCTACGGCCACGATCTCGCCGGGCAGCTCGAGCGGGCCAACGCCCAGCAGAGCGGCGCGACGGTGTTCGCCTATCACGTTCAGGACCCGGAACGCTACGGCGTGGTCGAGTTCGACGCGTCGTTCCGCGCGTTGTCGATCGAGGAAAAGCCCGCCAAGCCGCGCTCGAACTATGCCGTGACCGGGCTGTACTTCTACGACAACCGCGTGTGCGACATTGCCGCCGACATCAAGCCGTCCGCGCGCGGCGAGCTGGAAATCACCGACGTGAACTCGCGCTATCTCGAAGACGACGCGCTCGACGTCGAGATCATGGGACGCGGCTACGCGTGGCTCGACACCGGCACGCATGACTCGCTGATCGAGGCCGCGACCTTCATCGCCACGCTGCAGAAGCGCCAGGGGCTGATGGTGGCGTGTCCTGAAGAAATCGCCTATCGCAGGCAGTGGATCGACGCCGAGCAACTGACGCGACTGGCCGAGCCGCTCGCGAAGAACGGCTACGGCCGCTATCTCAAAAACCTTCTCATGGATCAAGTGGTATGGCCATCCAGGTAACCGCCACGGCGCTTCCCGAAGTCAAGCTCATCGAGCCGAAGGTGTTCGGCGACGCGCGCGGGTTCTTCTACGAGAGCTTCACCGCGCGCGAGTTCGCGGCGAGCGTGTGCGAAGGCGTCGAGTTCGTGCAGGACAATCATTCGCGCTCCGCCCGTGGCGTCCTGCGCGGCCTGCACTATCAGATCGAGCATGCGCAGGGCAAGCTGGTGCGCGTGGTCGAGGGTTCGGTGTTCGATGTCGCCGTCGATATCCGCAAGCACTCCCCGAATTTCGGCAAATGGGTGGGCGCGGAGCTGTCCGGCGAGAATCACCTGCAAATGTGGGTGCCGCCCGGCTTCGCGCACGGTTTCGTGGTGCTGTCGGAGACCGCGCAGTTTCTCTACAAGACGACCGATTACTGGTATCCGGAGTTCGAACGCAGCATCATCTGGAACGATCCCGAGATCGGCATCGAATGGCCGATCGACTTCGAGCCGAAGCTGGCCGCCAAGGATGCGGCCGGTACGCGCTTCGCGCAGGCCGAAGTCTACGCCTGAGGATGTCGATGATGCATGCCTCCCGTACCATCCTGCTGACGGGCGTGAACGGCCAGGTCGGCCACGAACTCGCGCGCAGCCTGCAAGGGCTCGGGCGCGTCGTGGCGCTCGATCGCCAGGCGCTCGATCTCGCCGATCCTGATGCGATTCGTCGTGTGATGCGCGAGCTCGTGCCGGCATTGGTTGTCAATCCGGCCGCCTATACGGCCGTCGATCAGGCGGAAACCGATGTGGCGGGCGCGACGTGCCTGAACGTCGATGCGCCGGCCGTGTTTGCCGAGGAAGCCAGGCGCGCGGGGGCCGCGCTGGTGCATTATTCGACCGATTACGTCTATGCCGGCGAGGGCGAGGCGCGTTATGCCGAAACCGACCCCACCGGGCCGCGCAATGTCTACGGCCGCACCAAGCTCGAGGGCGAGCAGGCCATCGCGGCCTCGGGCTGCCGGCACCTGATCCTGCGCACCAGCTGGGTCTATGGCATGCGCGGGCGCAATTTCCTCAGGACGATGTTGCGTCTCGGCGCCGAGCGCAGCGAACTGAACGTGGTGGCCGACCAGATCGGTGCGCCCACCTGGTCGCGCACGATCGCCGAGCTGACGGCGGCGATTCTCGCGCAGTCGGTTTCGCCCGGCGTCTCGGCCGACGATTGGTGGGCTGCCCATTCAGGCGTTTTCCATCTGGCAGCCGGCGGCGAGACTTCCTGGCACGGCTTTGCCGAGGCGATTTTCGAGCAGGCGGGCGGTGAGCGCCGGCCTGCCGTGCGGCCGATTCCGGCCGCGTCGTATCCGACCCCGGCGGCGCGCCCGTCGAATTCGCGGCTGTCGATGGACAAGCTCGAACGGACCTTCGGGCTGACCGTACCACATTGGCGCGAAGCGCTGCGCCTATGCATGACGGCGGCCGATTGAGTGCGGTGCCGCCGGCCGCGGCAGGCGTCGGCGCGGTCGTTGTCTTCTACCATCCCGATGCCGACTGCGTGGCGCGCGCCAACCGCCTGGCGGCCGCGCTGCATTGCGTGGTGGTGGACAATACGCCGGGGCCGACCAGCGCGGTCGCGCTCGGCCTCGATCCCGCCATCGACTATCTGCCCAACGCGGAGAACGTCGGCATCGCCATCGCGCTGAATCAGGGCGTCGAGGTGCTGATTGCCAAGGGGTTCGCGATGGCGCTGCTGTTCGACCAGGACAGCAAGCCGGCGCCGGAATTGCTCACCGGCTTGCCGGCGGCGATCACGGCGGCCGAGGCAGCGGGCCGGCCGGTGGCAGTCGCCGGCCCTGCCTACGAGGACATCCGTCTGCGCGGTGTCGCACCGTTCGTGCGGTTCGGCTGGGGTCGCTTCCGGCGCGTCGCGCCCACGGGCGACCGGCCGATCGACGTCGACTTCCTGATCACCTCGGGCTCGTGCATCAACCTGCGCCACTGGCACGCGATCGGTCCCATGGACGCGGCGCTGTTCATCGACTTCGTCGATCTCGAATGGTGCGTGCGGGCCAAGCGCGCCGGCTTTCGCGTGATAGGCGTGCCGTGGCTGCGGCTTAGCCACCAACTCGGCGGCGAACCGGTGCGGGTGTTCGGCCGCAACTATCCGATGCACGGGCCGATCCGCCACTACTACCAGTTCCGCAATGTCGTCGCGCTGGCCGCGCGTGCTTCGATGCCGTTGAGCTGGAAAAGCGCCGAACTGGTCAAGCTGCCGGTGCGCATCGTCATCTATTGCCTGTTGCCCGAGCGTCGCCGCGAACACCTGCGCATGGCATGTCGCGGGGCCATCGACGGTCTGTTGGGACGACTCGGCCCGTACCGGCCGCGTTGAGGCTGCGGCTCGGCACAGCCGGCGGCCCGGGCGCGAGTGTCAGTCGAGCATGCCGAGGCGCGGCGGCTCGGCGAACGAGAACGGCGGCACGTCGCCTGCCAGCGAGAGATTGGGGTTGTAGGCCGGATCGCGGCGCAGGGCCTCTCCCCAGCGGTTCTCCATCCACTGTGCCTCGGCGGCGAAGCGAGCGCGCTTTTCCGGCAGCATGTCCGAGCCGCGGCTCGCCGATTCGTGATGCATGAGCTCGGCGAACGGCGTCCAGGCATTGCGGTAGCCGGCCTCACGGATTTTCAGGCAGAAATCCACGTCGTTGAACGCGACGCGCAGCGATTCGTCCAGGCCGCCCACTTCCTCGTAGATGGTCTTGCGCACCAACAGGCAGGCGGCCGTGACGGCCGACACGTTCTGCACCGACACCGCGCGGGCCATGTAGCCCAGCTCGCCGCGATGCAGCAGGTGGTGCATGTGGCCCGCCACGCCATTCAGGCCGAGCAGCACGCCGCCGTGCTGCAGCCGTCCGTCCGGATAGCGCAGCGCGGCGCCCACCGCGCCGATGCCGGGTAGCGCGGCTACCGATACCAGCTCGTCGAGCCAGCCGCCGTCCAGTACCTCGGTGTCGTTGTTGAGCAGACACAGGTAGCTGCCGCGCGCCAGTGCTGCGGCACGGTTGTTCAGTGCCGAAAAGTTGAACGGCGAGTCGTCGCGCAGCACGCGCACGTTCGGCCGCTGCGCGAGCTGCGCCAGATAGGCCAGCGTCTGCGGCTCGACACTGCCGTTGTCGACCACGATCACCTCGTAGGCCGGATAGCGCGTGACGCGCAGCAAGCCGTCGAGGCAATGGCGCAACAGCGCGAGGCCGTCGCGCGTCGGCACGATGATCGACACCAGCGGGGCCGGCTGCGGCAGCGGATAGCGCACGCGCCAGATGCCCGTCTCGGGGTGCGTGTCTTCGATCGTCGCGGCGTGCAGGCCGGTGCGCTGCAGATGCTCGGCGAGCGCCCGGCGTGCCGCGGTCTGCGCGTACGGCTTGGCCGCGCGACCGCCGGCCGTGCTGCCGGGCACCATGCGCCAATGGTAGAGCACGTGCGGAATGTGAACCACGCTGTCGTGTCCGGCGATCTCGACGCAGCGCAGCGTGAGATCGTAGTCCTGGCTGCCCTCCAGGCCCTTGCGGAAGCCGCCCGCCTCGCGGATCAGGGCGGTGTCGAACACACCCAGATGCGAGAACAGGTTCTGCGAATGAAACAGCAGCGGGTTCCAGTCCGGCTTGAAGTAGGGGGTGGTGCGCTCGCCGCGCGCGTCGAGCTTGTCCTCGTCGCTGTAGAAGAGCCGCGCGCGAGGATGGCGGTTGACGTAGCGCGCGACCACCAGCAGCGCATGCGGCGGCAGCAGGTCGTCGTGATCGACGAGCACGACGAACTCTCCCGTCGCGAGCGATAGCGCGCTGTTGCTCGCCTCGGAGATGTGGCCGTTGGTGTCACGGTGGATCACGTGGATCCGCGCGTCGCGTTCGCAGTGCGCGTCCAGCGCGCGGCGCACTTCGGGCGAGGGCGACGCGTCGTCGGCGATGCACAGCTCCCAATGCGGGTACACCTGTGCCTGGATCGAGGCGATCATCGCGTCTAGCAGCGCGATGTCGCTGTTGTAGGTCGGCACCACGATCGAAAAGCGCGGCAGCCTTGGCAGGCTCGCCAGCAGGTCGAGTGCAGCGGCGCGCTCGGTCGCGCCGAATGTGTCGTGACGTGCCACCCAGTCGCCGTAGCGCGCCGCATGCGGCAGACGAGTCAGGCGGTTGACGAAGCCGCCGATGCCCTCGCGACGCACGGTGCGCACGCAGTGGACGAGCGCTGCGCGGTAGCCACCGTGCCCGGCGGCCAGGCGGCGCGCCGCGTCGATCGCGAGCGGCAGGATCGCAGTGATCCGGCGCAGCTTGCCACGCGGTATGGCCGTTCCGGACGCGCCAGGTGCGGCGGAGGGCGACGAGGGCGACGAGGGCGACGAGGGCGACGAGGGCGACGAGGGCGACGAGGGCGACGAGGGCGACGAGGGCGACGAGGGCGACGAGGGCGAGGCGGCGGGCGGAGGCGGAGCGTCGTCGGGCGGCGGGGTGTGGATCATGACGGGGCCGGAAAGGGGCTCGGAGCCGGGCGCGCGGCGGACTCAGGCCTCGTCGGCCGGTTCGCCCACGCTCAGCGTGATGCGTGTCATCGGCGTGCCGGCGAGGCCGGCCGCCAGATGTGCGGATTCGGACCTGACGATGCATGCATCGTGCAGGCAGTCCACCACCCGCGACGTGGCACCGTCGGCACCCAGCACGTAGGCGGTGACGGCGTAGTCGCCAGGTGGCAGCAGCGGCATCGCGAAGCGGAATTCGGCGCGCCACGCTCCGCCCGCCGCGACCGCACCCGTGGGCGGCGAGAATGCGGTGTCGTCGCCGAAAATCGCCTGGCCGAGGCGGTCCTTGACGATAAAGCCGGCGCAGGGCGGCTTGGGGCCGCCGGGATCGCGCAGCGTGATGCGCAGCGTGACGGCCTCGCCGCCGGTGATCCACGCGAGCGGCGCGCCCGCCGCACCGAGTAATGCGACCTCCTCGATCAGCGCGCGCTCGCGCGCGGCCGGCAGCGCTTGCGGATCGATCCCGACGCCGCCGAGCCGAGGCATGACGGGCGCGGTGGCGCTCGGGAATGCCTCGCGCTGGTCGACCGCCGGCCGTGCGCGCAGGTCGCCGCGCTCGCGCCGCGCGTGGCGGACCCGCTCGCCCCAGGCGACGCCGTCGCCCTGTTGTTGCCGATAGTACGCCTCGAAATAGTGGGTGCAGACCGTCTTCGAACTGCCGCTTTCGCGCAGGCGGCCTCGATCGAGCCAGATCGCGCGATCGCAAAGGCTGCGCACGGCGGCGGAATCGTGGCTCACGAACAGCACCGTGCCGTGCTGCTGGAAACCGCGCAGAAAGCGCATGCACTTTTGCGTGAAGAAGGCGTCGCCGACGGCGAGCGCCTCGTCGATCACGAGGATGTCGGCATCGACGTGCGCGATCACCGCGAACGCCAGGCGCACGAACATCCCGCTCGAATAGGTCTTGACCGGCTGGTCGATGAACTCGCCGATGTCGGCGAACGCGATGATGGCGTCGAGGCGCGCGGTGATTTCGTCGCGCGACAGGCCGTGCAGCTGCGCGTTGATGTAGATGTTCTCGCGCCCGCTGTATTCGATGTCGAAGCCCGAGCCCAGCTCGAGCAGCGCGGCGATCCGGCCCTGCGTGCGGACCTCGCCCTGGCTCGGCGCGAGCGTGCCGCAGACGATCTGCAGCAGCGTGCTCTTACCCGAGCCGTTGCGGCCTATGATGCCAATCGTCTCGCCGCGCGCGACCTCGAAATCCACCTCGCGCAGCGCCCAGAACATGCGCACGCTGTCCTGAGCCCTGGCCCGCCAGTGGCGGCGCAGCGCGGGCAGCGGGGCGAGCCTGGCCAGCAGCGAGTAGAGGCTGCGCTTGAGGCGGTCGGCGGGCTGGCGATACGATTCGAAGCCCTTGGCGACGCCCGCCACGCGAATCGCGACCTCGCCGGCCTGGTGCGAGGCGGCGTGCTCAGATGACATCGGCGAAACCTCGGCGCATCTTCTGAAACCAGGCGAAGCCGAGCCACGCGACCACGGCGGCCATTGCCGAATACACGCCCCAGCGGCTCCAGTCGACCGGATTACCCCACACCAGCACGTCGCGGCTCTGCTCGATCGGGTAGGTCATCGGATTCAGGTAGACGAGCTTCTGGAAGCGCACCGGCAGCGACGAGACCGGAAAGAACACCGGTGAGAGGAACATCAGTGCGGTGATCGCGATGCCGATGGTCTGACCGATGTCGCGCAGGTAGACGCCGGTGGCGGCCAGCAGCCAGCTCAGGCCCATGATGAACACGCAAAGCGGTGCGAGCACGAACGGCAGCAGCAGCGCGGTGAGCGGCACGTGGCCAAGGATCAGCCACTCCGCGAGCAGCAGGATCAGCGTGCTCACGCCAAGGTGGAACAGCCCGGACAGCAGCGTCACGCAAGGCAGGATTTCGAGCGGGAAGACGATCTTCTTGACGAAATTGGTGTGCGAGAGGATCTGCGCGGGCGCACGGTTGATGCACTCGGAGAACAGGTTGAACATGATCATGCCGGCGAACAGCACCACCGCGAATTCGCCTTTCGAGGCCGACGGGGAGGCACCGCCCCAGCGCGACTTGAACACCTCGCTGAACACGAAGGTATAGACGCTCAACATGAGCAGCGGGGTCAGCAGCGACCAGAAGATGCCGAGCATCGAACCCCGATAGCGGCCGACGGCGTCGCGGCGGGCGAGGTCCAGCAACAAGCGGCGATTCCGGATCAACGACGCGGCGAGCGCCCGCGGCGACGTGCTGAAACTTTGCATAATTTCGTGTGATGTATGTAGCCCGCCGCGGCGCGAGTATGCCGGACGCGGAAATGGACGCCGGTGCGATCGCGCGATCGAAAGGGCCAGGGTCCGGGAGTCGGGAGCGCCATGGCGATTTGGATTGTGGTCGGGCGCGTTTGGATCGAGATTATGTCATACGAGGCGCGGCGCTCGGCTTCTCATGGATGGCGCGGCCGGCTCGAAGTGTGTCGAAGTGTAAATATTACGAGTGAATCGGCAGCGCCCACCGTCGTGCGCCATGCTCGGCAAGCTTCGGCCGGTAAAGCTTTGCGCTGATCCAACACTGCCGGCGCCACGAGCTTTATCGCATCGTGAAAAACACGAAACGCGGTAGAATCCAGTAAGTTCTACAACGTAACCGTCCCGCTGCTCCTTACATATGGCGCTCGCCAGCGTTGTGGTGTATTTTCGCGGCCCAGGGGTGAGTGCATAACAACCGGTATGTCTGAAGAGAGCGCTATCGAGGCAGTGGGTATCACCAAGGGCTTTGCCGCCTATGCCCGGCCGTCCGACCGGCTCAAGCTCGGCGCGCTCGGCGTGATTTCCCGATTTGCTCCGTCCGTGGCGCGCCGTTCGCGGGTGGCCGGCGAGGCCAGTACGTTCTGGGCACTGAAGGGCGTGTCGCTGTCGGTGCGGCGCGGCGAGACGATCGGCATCGTGGGCCGCAACGGCTCGGGCAAGAGCACGCTGCTGCAGATCGTCTGCGGCACGCTGGCGCCGAGCGCGGGCACCCTGAGCGTCAACGGCAAGGTGGCGGCGCTGCTGGAGCTCGGCTCTGGCTTCGACGTCGAATATACGGGCCGCGAGAACATCTACCTGAACGCGCAGCTCTACGGCCTCACGCGCTCGCAGATCGACGCGCGCTACGATTCGATCGCGGCGTTCGCCGACATCGGCGAGTTCATCGACCAGCCGGTCAAGACCTATTCGAGCGGGATGTTCGTGCGCTTGGCGTTCGCGGTGATCGCGCACGTCGATGCCGACATCCTCGTGATCGACGAGGCGCTCGCCGTCGGCGACGCGTTTTTCAATCAAAAGTGCTATCGCTTTCTCGAGGCGTTCAAGCGGCACGGCACGATCCTGTTCGTCAGCCACGACACGTCGACGATCCGCAAGCTCTGCACGAGGGCGGTCTGGATCGACGCGGGCCGCGTGATCGCGCAGGGCTCGCCGGCCGAGGTCTGCGGCGCCTATCTCGAGGCGCGCTACGGCGAAGCCGCACCGGCGGCCGGCCCGTCGCGGGCCGCGCCGGCGCCGGATGCCCAGGCGCCGGCGGCCGGGCAGCTCGACGTGCGCCGTGACGCGATCAACGCCTCGGCGCTGCGCAACGATATCCGCGTGCTGCCGTTCAACGTGGCGTCGCAGGCGTTCGGCGCCGGCGGCGCCCGGATCGTCGATGCGCGTCTGGTGGATGCCGAACGCCGGCCGCTGGCATGGGCGGTGGGCGGCGAACCGGTCACGCTGCGCGTGACGATCGAGGTGGACGATGCGCTCGTCTCGCCAATCGCGGGTTTCTACATCAAGAACGAGCGCGGCCAGGAACTGGTCGGCGCGAATACCTACCTGACCTACCTCGGCGATCCGGTCGCCTGCGGCGCGGGCGATACGCTGACCGCCGAGTTTTCGTTCGTGATGCCGGTACTGCCGGTCGGCCAGTATTTCATCAACGTGGCGATTGCCGACGGCACGCAGTACGACCACGTGCAGCTGCATTGGATTCACGACGCGCTGCCGCTCGAGGTCACCTCTTCGCGAGTGCGTCACGCACTGGTGGGTGTGCCGCTTGCGGGCGTCGAGATGCTGGCGATCCACTGACATCAGTTTGCTCAGGGGCGCGGGCCGGTGATATCCGGCTTCCATGACCCCGCGCCATCCGTATCAGGATTTCTCTATATGACAAAAGCAGTGCGGACGTTTCGGTTCAAGGGTGCGGAGAACGGCCACGAATTCACCGGCGAGCGGTATCTGCCCGGCGTCGGCGGCCCGATCCAGTATGAGCACTATCATCGCTACCTGTTTTCGACGGCACTCGTCGCCGGCAAGGAAGTGCTCGATATCGCCTCCGGCGAGGGCTACGGCTCGGCGCTGCTCTCGCAGGCCGCGCGCTCGGTGGTGGGGGTCGACATCGACGCGGCCGCGGTCGAAAAAGCGCGAACGCGCTACGGCGAGCACGCGAACCTGCGATACGAGCACGGCAGCGCAACGGCGATTCCGCTGCCCGACGCCTCGATCGACGTGCTGAACTCATTCGAGACGCTCGAGCATTTTCACGAGCACGAGGCCTTCATGCGCGAGGCCAAGCGCGTGCTGCGTCCGAACGGCCTGATGATCATCTCCACGCCGAATCGCCCGATCTACTCGCCCGAGGGCGCGCCGCCGAACGAGTATCACGTGCGCGAGCTCGACCGTGACGAATTCGTGGCCTGGCTGTCCAGCGGCTTTCGCAATTTCGTGCTGTACGAGCAGAAGCCGCTGGCCGGCTCGTGGCTGCAGCGCGAGGGCCGGCAAGGCACGCGTGAGTTCAACTGCTGGGCCGAGCGCTCGATCGGGGAATACCGGTCGACCACGGGACTGCTCGATCCGGTTTACTTCATCGCGATCGCCTCCGACGGCGAACTGCCCGAGCCGGACGACGATCTGCTCGACGGCGGCGTGTCGTTTACGCGCTACGACCAGGAGCGCAATGCCAAGCTCGGCGCGCAACTGGTCGAGATCGTGCGTCTGACCAACGAGACAATGAGCCGCGGTGACGAAATCGGCCGGCTGACGGCCGAGACGGTGCGCCTGACCGAGGCCACGCTCAAGCGCGACGCGGAGATCGCGAAGCTGCACACGGAGCTGGCGCAGCTCAAGACCCGCGCCGCTGCCGGCACGGGCGAGGGCAATGGCGGTCAGCGCAGGGAGCGCGCGAACGCCGATCTGCTGGCACGCCTCGGTGAGCAGCAGCAGACGTCCTCGCTGCTGGTACGGCGCGTCGATGACCTGTCGCGGCACGTGCGTGAGGCGCTCGCGCGGGTGGCGCCGGCCGCTGCGCCGGATCAGGCGGCGCCGTCAGTCTCGGCGCGCGCGCAGCAGCGTGCGTTGCTGCGCGAGAACCAACAGTTGCGGGAGCAACTGAGCGCGATGCAGCGCTCGATGTCGTGGCGCGTGACGCAGCCGCTGCGCAGTGTACTGGGCCGCCTGCGCGCGATGCGTCAGCGCCCCGTGCGCTCGGCGCCCGAGCAGGCTGACGGCGCGCTGCTGGCCGGCTTGGACGTGACGCCGCGCGCGCTGGCGCAAAGCGATGCGCCGCGCGCCTCGATCGTGGTGTTCCCGCGCCGCGCGGCGTCCGCGGAGGCCGTGCTGGCCGGGCTGGCGGCGCATACGACCGGCTTGCCGTATCGGGTCGCCGTGCTGGGCGAGTTGGAAGCGGCGCTGCAGACGAAGAGCGGCGCCGACGTGCTTGCGCGCGTCGAGCTGGACGGCCGGTTCGAGGGCGAGCCGCGGCGCCTGCAACTGCCGGACCTGCCTGGAGAATTCGTGGTGCTGATGTCGGCCGACCTGATGCCGCAGCCGGGCTGGCTCGAAGCCGTCGAGGAGGCGTTCCGCCGCTTCGGCGCGGACGCCGTTACAGCACTGGTGCTCACGCGCGAAGGCGTGGTGCGGGCTGCCGGCGCGCGCCTCGACGCCAGCGCGCAACTCCAGCCGCTGCATGCCGGCGACGCGCTGAGCGACGACCGCTTCGGCGCGGTCGAGCGCGTGACGGCGCCGAGCCCCGGTATCGTCGCGATCCGCAAGGACGTTTGGCGCACCGTGCACGACGAGGTGGCGATGCTGGTGGAAGGCGACATCGATCTGACCGCGACCGCGCTCGAGCTGGCTTTGCGCGGCCAGTCGCTCTACCTGCAACCGTTCGCGCGTTTCGTCGAGATGGATGCCGCAGCCGCGGGCGCTGACGCATGGGAGCCGGCGCATGCGCGCTGGGCGCTGCGTCAGCGCTATGAGCGGCTGTTCCGCGGCAATCGCCCGTTCGATGACGTCCTGGAACTCACCACGCGGCCGAAGGTGGTGGTGGCCGATGCGTTCGTGCCGAAGCCCGACCAGGATTCCGGCTCGAACGACGTGTACTGGTACATGCGAATCCTGCACGAGTTCGGCTTCGACGTGTGCTTCGTGGCCGCCTACGAGCCGCCCGTGGCCCCGGACGATCGCTATTGCGCCGCGTTGCGCCGCTGGGGGATTCGCGTCCGCCTCGCCCGCCCCGGGCAGTCGTTCGGGGAAATCCTTGCCGAGGAGGCCGTGCACGCGCGCGTCGTGCTCGCTCAACGGATCATCGTGGCGCGTGAGGCCATCGAGGTGCTGCAGGCCGGGGCGTTCGGCACCAAGTTCGTTTTCGGCACCGTCGATCTGCACTACGTGCGCGAGGAGCGTGCTGCCCTGCTGAGCCGCTCGCCAGCCGCGCTCGACGAGGCGATGCTGCTCAAGCGTGCCGAGCTGCAGGCGGTGGAGGACGCGGATGCCACGATCGTGGTGAGCCGCACCGAGGCCGAGATCCTGGCGAACCTGGTGCCCGGCGCCAACGTGCATCGGATCCCGATCCCGCGCATGCCGAATCGCTCGACCGTGCCGTTCGCCGAGCGTTCCGGCGTGCTGTTCGTCGGCGGTTTCGCGCACCGGCCGAACATTGACGCCGTGATGTTTCTGGTCAAGGAGATCTGGCCGATCGTCAGGCGCTCGCTGCCGGACATCGAGCTGCGCATCGTCGGCAGCGGCGTGACCGCGGAGGTTGCCGCGCTGGCGGACCCGGCGCAGAAGGTCGTGATCGTCGGCTTCGTCGAGGATCTCGACACGGTCACGTCGGCCGCGCGGCTGTCGGTGGCGCCGCTGCGCTTCGGTGCCGGCATCAAGGGCAAGGTCGTGTCGAGCCTGCTGGCCGGCCTGCCGTCGGTGCTGAGCCGCGTCGCCAGCGAGGGCATGGGGCTCGTGCCCGGCGAGCAGATGCTGAGCGGCGACAGCGCCGAGGAGATCGCGGCCGCGATCGTGGCGCTTCACGAGGATGCCGCGCTCTGGCAGCGCATTGCCGACGCCGGCTTCGCAGCGGCGGCGACCGAGTACTCGGTCGAGTCGGTGGCAGCCCGCCTCGCGACCCTGTTGGACTCGATCGGCGTTCGCGACGGCACGCGCGACTTGCGCGCCGGCGTGTTCGACGTCCGCTGACTCGTTTCCCGCATTTCCGGATATTCCCATGCTGCAATCCCTGTTTTCCCTGTTCCGCAAACGGCCCGAACGCCGCCGTCGCACCGACGGCAAGCTCGGTGTCGTGATCGAGCTGGCATCGTTCGACAAGGGCGGCCTCGAGAAAGTCGTCCTCGACTCGGCGATTGCCTTCGATCGCGCGCGCTTCGACGTGACGATCGTCACGCCCGGCACGGTCGGCCATCTCGGTACGGTGGCGCGTGACGCGGGCCTGCGCGTGGTCGGGCTGCCCGCCGGCAACCCGCTGCCGGCCTACGAGCGCCTGCTCGCCGAGGACGGCATCGACATCGCGATGTCGCACTTCTCGGACACCGGCTATCCGCTGTTCGAGAAGTTCGGGATACCGAACGTGACCTACATCCACAACGTCTACGCGTTCTTCTCGGACGCACAGGCGAGCGCGTTTGCGCGCAACGACCGCTACGTGGACCGCTACGTGTCGGTGTCGCGCAACGCCACGCGCTTCGCCGTGCACCGGCTGGGCGTGTCCGAGGCCAAGGTCGACACCATTCCGAACGGCTTGATCCTGGCCGAGCACGAGGCGCGCGAGCGCCAGCCGCAGTCGCTCACGCGTGCGGAACTGGGCCTGGCCGACACCGACTACGTGTTCGCCAACGTGGCGTCCTACAACCTGCACAAGGGCCACTACCTGATGGCCGACGCGATGCTCCACCTGCTGGAGCGGCGCCGCGACGTGAAGATTCTCTGCGTCGGCAACGTCGTCTATGCGCCGCACATCGACGCGCTGCGGGCCCATCTCGATGCTCATGGCCTGAGCGAGCACATCCTGATGCCCGGCTACGTCGCGGACGTGGCGGCGGTGCACCGGATCGCCGATGCGTTCCTGCTGCCGTCGTTCATCGAGGGCTGGAGCATCGCCATGAACGAGGCGATGTTCTATCGCAAGCCGATGGTGCTCAGCGATACCGGCGCGTCGGCCGAGGTGATCGAGCAGGACGACATCGGCATCCTCGTGCCGAACGAGTACGGCGACACCATCGACCTGAACTCGAAGCTGCTCGACGAACTCGCCTATGCGCCGCGCCGCTACCGCGTCGCACCGGTGCTGGCCGATGCGATGGATCGCATGGCCAGCGATCGCCAGGGGTGGCGCGAACGCGGTGCGCGCGGCCGCGACAAGATCTATGCGCATTACGACTTCGCCGGGATCGTCTCGCGTTACGAGGCGGTGATCGAGGACGTCGTGCGTGCGCACGCGCGGTGACGGAGGCGTCGAATGCTCGGCAGGCTCAAATCGCTGTATCGCTTCCTACGCTGGCGCTTCAAGCCGGCGGTGTGCTTCTATCTTGGCAACCACCTGTTCATGAACTACATGCCGTACCGCCTTCGGCATGCGTTCCTGCGGCGCTTCTGCCAGGTCCGGATCGGCCATGATTCGAGCATCGCGATGGGCTGTTTCGTCACCGGCTACCACATCTCGATCGGCGACAACACGGTGGTGAACCGGTACACCTATCTCGACGGCCGCGTGCCGCTCACGATCGGCAACAACGTCAACATCTCGCACTACACGCTGATCCAGACGCTCACGCACGACCCGCAGAACCCCGACTTCGTCTGCCTCTGCAAGCCGGTCGTGATCGAGGATCACGTCTGGATCGGCGCGCGCGCGATTATCTGTCCTGGCGTGCGGATCGGCGAGGGTGCCGTGATCGGCGCCGGCTCGGTGGTGACGCGCGACGTCGAGCCTTACACGATCGTCGGCGGCAATCCGGCGCGCTTCATCAAGGAGCGCTCACGCGAGCTGCGCTACCGCTCGCGCTATTTCCCGTTCTTCGATACGGATATCCAGTAACGGCTGCGCGCGTCGCGCGTGCATCACTCGCTCATTTCACATCATGGCCCTGTTCCCGTTCCGCCGCCGTCCCGTGCCGCCCGCCAGCGCCCCGTCCGCCGGGCCGGGCCGGATTCCGGTCCCGGCCGGCTTTACCGTGCCCGCCGAGGGCGAACTGTCGGCGGCGACCATCTCGGTGGTCATTCCGCTCTACAATCACGCGCGCTACATCGAGGGCGCGCTCGACAGCGTGCTGTCGCAGACCTCGCCTGCCGACGAGATCATCCTGATCGACGATGGCTCGTCCGACGACGGCTACGCCGTGGCGCAGCGCGTGCTCGCGCGCGTGCCGAACGCGCGGGCGTTCCGTCAGGACAACGCGGGCGCGCACAACACCATCAACCGCGCGATCGGCATCAGCCGTGGCGACTACGTGGCCGTGCTCAATTCCGACGACGTGTTCGCGCCCGGCAAGCTGGAACGCTGCCGGCGCGTGCTCGGCGCACTGCCGGGCACGGCGCTGGTGGCGGGCGAAATCGGCATCATGGACGACCATGGCACGCGCCTCGAGAGCGGCGCCACGATCGATTGGCTCGCGCGCGCGCGCGCGTTCCTCGACGACACCGGCTTGCCGCAACTGGCGCTGCTAAACGAGAACTCGGTCGGCACGACCTCCAACATGGTGTTCAGCCGTGCGCTCTGGGAGGCCGCCGGCGGCTTCCAGCCGCTGCGCTACTGTCACGACCTGGATTTCCTGATGTATGCGTATGCGCACGCGTCGGTCCACGTCGATCGCGGCCACGAGCACATCGTCTACCGCGTGCATGAGCGCAACACCATCAAGGAGGATCTCGGCCGCGTGCGCGTCGAGATCGCTGCGGTGATCGCGCAGGCGCTCGAGATGACCGGTCCGGCGCTGTTCTCCGCGAAGCTCGGCGCCGACGATTTCGACGCGTTCCGCCGTTTCCTCGCCAACAAGGCAATGTCCGACCTCGTGCTGTTCCTGCAAACCGCCGCGCGCGCGTTTGCATCGCGCGCGGCGTTCTACGCTTATGCGACCGACCCGGCCCAGGCCGAGGCGTTTCGCAGCGCGCTCGCCTGACCCGCCCGCTGCCGAGGCCCGCATCCATGCACGATTTCGACGCTTCCCGGCCCGGCCGCGACCGACTCGTGGTGTCGATCGTGGCGTACCGGCCCGACGTTCCGGTGCTGACGCACACGATCGAACGGCTGGCCGGCGCGGTGGCCCACGCGCGCGCGCGGCGCGGTGCATTGCCGGTGACGGTGCTTCTGATCGACAATGGCGGGCTCGACGCGGCCGCGGGTGCCGACCTGCTGCGGCACCTGGCCAGCGCGGGAATCGAAGGGCGCGTGATCTCGGGGCACGGCAACGTCGGATACGGTCGTGGTCACAATCTCGCGATCGACCTGGTGCCCGCGGACTTTCATCTGATCCTGAATCCGGACATCGACCTCGCACCGGATGCGCTGAGCGAGGCGCTCGCTTTCCTCGACGGCCATCCCGAGGTCGGCCTGCTGTCGCCCTACGTGGCGGGGGCCGACGGCGCGATGCAGTATCTGTGCCGACGCCGGCCCACCGTGCTGAGTCTGTTCGTGCGCGGTTTCCTGCCCCAACGGCTGCGCGCGCCGTTCGCCGCGCTGCTGGCCGACTACGAGATGCGCGACGTGATCGACGGCGAGCACGTGCGGCTCGATCCGCCGATCGTCAGCGGCTGCTTCATGCTGTTTCGCACCTCGGTGTTGCGCCGGCTGGGCGGCTTCGATCCGCGCTATTTCCTGTATTTCGAGGATTACGATCTGAGCCTGCGTACCCACGAGGTCGCGCGCATCGCCTATGTGCCCGCCGTGCGCACCACCCATTACGGCGGCCATGCGGCGCGCAAGGGCTGGCTGCACGTGAAGCTGTTCGGCGCATCGGCGGTCCGGTTCTTCAATCGTTTCGGCTGGAGGCTCTGGTGACGCGGATCGTCGTGACGGGCGCGAGCGGCTTCGTGGGCCGGGCCACCACGGCCGCGCTGGCCGCGCGCGGCGTGGAGGTGGTGGCACTGCTGCGGCGCCCAGACCGCACCATCGGGCAGGCAAGCGAATGGCTGCATCCGGCGGCCGATTTCGCGGGGCTCGGCGAACCGGCCAGGCCGTTTCCCGATGGCGTGGATGCCGTGATCCACGCGGCCGCCCGGGTGCATGTGATGCGCGAGGCGGCGAGCGAAGCGGCGGAGGCGGCGTTCGTGGCGACCAACGTGGCGGGCAGCCTGCGTGTCGCGCGCGCGGCGCGCGAGCGCGGCGCGCGGCGCTTCGTGTTCGTCAGCAGTATCAAGGCGGTGGCCGAGCGTGACCACGGCGAGCCGCTCGACGAGCGCACCCCGCCGGCTCCCGAGGACGCCTACGGCCGCTCGAAACTGCAGGCGGAACTCGCGCTGCGCGAATATGGCGCGAGCACCGGCATGGAGATCGTGATCGTGCGCCCGCCGCTCGTCTACGGGGCCGGCGTGCGCGCGAACTTCATGAGCATGATGCGGGCGGTCGCGCGCGGGCTGCCGCTGCCGCTCGGCGCGATCACGGCGCGGCGCAGCCTCGTGCATGTCGGGAATCTGGCCGATGCGCTGGCGCTCTGCGCGCTCGACGCGCGCGCGGCGGGTGCGGCGGGCGAGCGGTGCTTCCACGTGGCCGATGCCGGCTCGCTGACCGTCTCCGAACTGCTGCGCGCGATCGGCCGCCACCTCGGCCGGCCCGCGCGGCTGCTGCCGGTGCCGGTGCCGGTGTTGCGCGCGCTCGGGCGCGCGACGGGCAGGGGGGCGCAGATCGACCGGCTCACGCAGAACCTGCGCGTGAGCCATGCCGCGCTCGCCGACGCGCTCGACTGGCAACCGCCCATCTCGACCGACGAGGGGCTGGCTGCCACCGCCCGGTGGTACCGATCAACGACGAAGCACGAGTAAAATTCAGATCATGCTTACCACCGCTTTTCCCCACTGGAGCGATGCGTTGCGCGTGCTCGCCATCGCGGGCGTCGGCAGCACGCTGATCTTGCGTGTGCTGCTGGGCACGGGGCTTGCGTGGCGCCTCGCGACCGACGTGCCGAACGCGCGCTCGCTGCACCTGCGGCCGATTCCGCGTGTGGGTGGCTGGGGCGTGGTCCCCGTCGCGACGCTGCTGATCGTGTTCGCGGCGCCGGATCTGGCCTGGGCCGCGTGGCTGGCGCTGGCGCTGGCCGCCATGTCCCAGATCGACGATCGGCGCGGCCTGTCGGCGCGCGTGCGGTTCGGCGGTCACATCGCGGCCGTGGCCGCGCTGCTGGCGGCCTACCCTGCGGACCTGCCACTCTGGGCGCTGCCCGCGGTCGCGCTCGTACTGCTGTGGCTCGTCAATCTCTATAATTTCATGGACGGCGCCGATGGCCTGGCGGGCGGCATGGCGGTGTTCGGTTTCGGCGCAATGGCGGTCGCGGCATATCGTGCGGCGGCGGCGGGTGCCGCCTTCGCGCCGTCGGTCGGGCTTGCCGCCGCCGCGGTGGCCGGCGCGGCGGCCGGCTTCCTGTTGCTCAATTTCCATCCCGCGAAGCTGTTCCTCGGCGATGCCGGCTCGATTCCCCTCGGCTTCCTGGCGGGCGCGCTCAGTTATTGGGGATGGACCCATGGGGTGTGGTCGGCCGCGTTTCCCGCGATCGTATTTGCTCCCTTTATTTTTGACGCGTCCCTCACGTTGTCGAAACGTCTGTTGCGGGGAGAGAAGTTTTGGCAGGCGCATCGTGAGCATTACTATCAGCGGGTCGTCATGATGGGTACCGGGCACGCGCGCATGGCGCTGTGCGCCTACCTGCTGATGGGTGTCGGGGCGCTCGTCGGCGTGGCCGCCGGCACCGGCCCCGGGTACCGGTCCTGGGTGGTCGCGGCGCTCTGGTATCTCGTGCTCGGCGCGCTGGCGCTGGCGATTGACGCGCGGTGGCGACGCTATCAGGCGGCGCTGTCATCTACTCGAGGTATGCGCCCATGATTCGACCCAAAGCATCCTGGCTCTCGTTCGGCGCGTTCCTGTTCGACGTGCTGGCCGTGGCGGCCGCCTGGCTTGTCAGCTATCTGGTCCGTTTCAACGGCGAGATCCCCCCTGAGTTTTTCCACGGCGGCGTGACCGCACTCGCCTGGGTGCTGCCCGTCTACGCCGTGCTGTTCCGCGCCCTCGGCCTCTATCGCGGGCTGTGGGTATTCGCGAGCCTGCCCGACCTGCTGCGGATCTCGAAGGCCGTGATGGGCGGCGGCGGCATCGTGATGGCCTGCGCCGTGATGTTCCAGCCGGCACCCATCATTCCGCGCTCGGTGCTGCTGCTCTCGCCGATGCTGCTGTTCCTCGTGATGGGCGGCGCGCGCGCGCTGTACCGTGCGATCAAGGAGTTCTATCGCTACGGCGGCCTCGTCGGCCAGGGCAAGCCGGTGCTGGTGCTCGGCGCGGGCGGCGCCGGCGCGAGCCTCGCGCGCGAGCTGTCGCGCTCGGGCGAATGGCGGCTGGTGGGCCTGCTCGACGACGAGCCGGCCAAGCGCGGCCGCGAGGTGTACGGCTACAAGGTGCTCGGGCCGATTTCCGAACTGCCGCGCTGGGCCGAGGCGACGAAGGCCGAGCACGTGATCATCGCGATGCCGTCGGCCTCGGTGGAGGTGCAGCGCCGCGTCGCCACGTTGTGCGTGCGGGCGGGCGTGAAGGCGATGGTCCTGCCGTCGTTGACCGGGCTGATGCCCGGGCAGGGCTTCCTGTCCCAGGTGCGGAGCATCAACCTCGAGGACCTGCTCGGCCGCGACGAGGTGACGATCGACACGGCCCACGTCGACGCCCTGCTGCACGATCGCGTGGTGATGGTGACGGGCGCGGGCGGCTCGATCGGCTCCGAGCTGTGCCGCCAGATCCTGCGCTTCTCGCCCGCGCAGCTGATCGCGTTCGACCTGTCCGAATTCGCGATCTACCGGCTCACCGAGGACCTGCGCGAGCGCTTCGGCGACAGCCGCGTGGTGCCGATCATCGGCGACGCCAAGGATTCGCTGCTGCTCGAGCACGTGATGTCGAGCTACGCGCCGCACATCGTGTTCCATGCGGCCGCCTACAAGCACGTGCCGCTGATGGAGGAGCTCAACGCCTGGCAGGCGCTGCGCAACAACGTGCTCGGCACCTACCGCGTGGCGCGCGCGGCGATCCGCCATGGCGTGCGCCACTTCGTGCTGATCTCCACCGACAAGGCCGTCAATCCGACCAACGTGATGGGGGCCAGCAAGCGGCTCGCCGAGATGGCCTGCCAGGCGCTGCAGCAGACCAGCCCGAACACGCAGTTCGAGACGGTGCGCTTCGGCAACGTGCTCGGCAGCGCCGGCAGCGTGATCCCGAAGTTCCAGCAGCAGATCGCCAAGGGCGGCCCGGTGACGGTCACGCACCCCGAGATCACGCGCTTCTTCATGACGATTCCCGAGGCCTCGCAACTCGTGCTGCAGGCCTCGAGCATGGGGCAGGGCGGCGAGATCTTCATCCTCGACATGGGCGAGCCGGTGCGCATCGTCGATCTGGCGCGCGACCTGATCCGCCTCTACGGCTTCGACGAACAGCAGATCCGCATCGAGTTCACGGGCCTGCGGCCCGGCGAGAAGCTCTACGAGGAACTGCTCGCCGACGACGAGACCACCACCCGCACGCCGCATCCGAAGCTGCGCACCGCGAAGGCGCGCGAGGTGCCCGACCACCTGCTCGACGAATTGCTGCCTTGGCTCATGCAGCATCGCGTGCTCGGCGACGACGAGGTGCGCCGCGACCTGCGCCGCTGGGTGCCCGAGTATCAGCCGGCCTGCGCGCCGACCTTGCAGAGCATCGCCGGCGGCGGCGCGCAGCAGGCCGGCTGACAGGTCCGGCCCGTATGTGAGGGGGCGGCGGCAAAGCGAAAGGCGCTCGAACGAGCGCCTTTTTTCATGGTGAAGCCGGCGCCGCGCGGCACGCCGCCCGCGCCTCAGTGAGGATGCCGCGCGCGCTGCTTGCGCACCACCAGCCAGCGCGGCGCGCGAAAGCGCACGATGCTGACGTAGAGCCATACGTAGGTGAAGACGAACACCAGCACGAACGCGAACAGGTGCACCGTATGCCGCCAGAACAGCGTGGCCGGAATCACGGCCACGAGGCAGAGCAGCCACAGATAGGGCGAGGTCAGCGAATTGCGGCGCGTCAGGTCGTGCGCGGTGCGCGCGCCGACGGCCCAGCGCATCAGCCGCTTGTAGACGAGCATGTGCAGGTGGACGCCGTCGGGGATGCCGGGCGAGATGCCGCGCACGAACTTCTTCCGGTAGATCGAGAAGCAGGTTTCGAAGATCGGGTACATGAACAGCAGCACCGGATACCAGGCCGACACTTCACGGTGCTGCATCACGAGCAGGATCGACAGCTCGCCGAGCATGAAGCCGATGAAGTAGGCGCCGCCGTCGCCGAGGAAGATCAGCCCGGCCGGGAAGTTCCAGATGAAGAAGCCCATGATCGCGCCCATCATCACGAGCGAGGCCGACAGCACGATGGGGTCGGACACCTGGAAGGCGACATAGGCGAGCGAGGCGAACATCATGAACGCGACCATCGATGCCAGGCCGTTGAAGCCGTCGATGATGTTGACGGCGTTGGCGAGCGCGGCCACGGCCAGCACCGTGACCACGGCCGAGATCGCCGTGTAGCCGAGCAGGAAATCGAGCGGCGGCACGCTGATGCGCGTGATCGCCACGCCGACCAGCACGAACGCGACCGCCGCGGCGGCCATGGTGCAGATCAGGCGCGCGCGCGGCGAGACCCGCTTCGTCAGATCCTCGGCGAGCCCCGAGGCGAACGCGGGCACGCCGCAGGCGGCGAGCCCCGCGATGCTGCCGGCCACCGTCGGGTAGCGCAGCGCGAGCGGCACGCAGCCGGCCAGCAGGCCCGCGACGATGCCGAGGCCGCCGACGCGCGGCACCGGACGGGCATGGAATTTCTGCACCCCTGCCAGGTCGCCGTCGATCGAGAATTTCTCGTGCAGATGCGCATAGCGGATGATGAGCAGCGTGACGGACAGGGAGGCGAGGAACGCGACGGCGAAGCTGAGCATGGACGAGCCGAAGGGCGAGCAGGGCCGGCGTCGAGCCGGAAACGGGGACAGCGGATTATACAGGACGCCCTGTTGGCCCCGAAAGCGCCTTTCCCTTGTGCGTCAAGGGATTGCGCGGGATCCGCGGCCGGGCCGGCACGCGGGCGGCGCGGCCGAGCCCGGGCGGGCTGGCCGTGCCGCGTGCCGCCCGCGCAGCTCAGGCGAAGCCGCGCGGATTCTTCTCCTGCCAGCGCCAGTGGTCGGTGCACATGCGCTCGATGCCGTACTCGGCGCGCCAGCCGATCAGCTCGGCCGCGCGGGCCGGGTCCGCGTAGCACTCGGCGACGTCGCCGGGCCGGCGCGCGACGATTTCGTAGGGCACCTTGCGCCCGCTCGCGGCCTCGAACGCGCGCACGATGTCGAGCACGCTGTAGCCGCGCCCGGTGCCGAGGTTCACCGTGAAGCTGGCGTCGCGCTGGCGCAGCGCGTCGAGCGCGGCGAGGTGGCCGCGCGCCAGGTCGACCACGTGGATGTAGTCGCGCACGCCGGTGCCGTCGGGCGTCGGGTAGTCGTTGCCGAATACGCGCAGGCGTTCGAGCTTGCCCACCGCGACCTGCGCGACATAGGGCATCAGGTTGTTCGGCAGGCCGGCCGGGTCCTCGCCGATCAGGCCGCTCTCGTGCGCGCCCACCGGGTTGAAGTAGCGCAGCGTCGCGATCCGCCACGACGGGTCGGAGATCTCGAGGTCGCGCAGGATCTGCTCGGCCATCAGCTTGGTCTGGCCGTAGGGGTTGGTGGCTGAGAGCGGAAACGATTCGTCGATCGGCGAGCGCTCGGGCACGCCGTAGACGGTCGCCGACGAGCTGAACACCATCTGCCTGACCTCGCGCGCGCGCATCACCGCGAGCAGCGAGAGCAGGCTGCCCAGGTTGTTGCGGTAATAGTCGATCGGCTTGGCCACCGACTCGCCCACCGCCTTGAGCGCCGCGAAGTGGATCGCCGCCGTGATCGGGTGGGCGTCGAACACCTTGTCGAGCGCGGCCTCGTCGCACGCGTCGAGCTCGTGGAACACGGGTGCGCGGCCCGCGATCTCGGCGATCCGGTCGACGGCCACGCGCTTGCTGTTGACCAGGTTGTCGACGATCACGACGTCGTAGCCGTGGCCGAGCAGTTCGACGGCCGTATGCGAGCCGATGAAGCCCGCACCGCCCGTCACGAGGATGGTGCCTTTGTCACTCATGCTTGCCCTCCTTCAGAGTGCCGTGCCTGTCAGTGCACGGATGGTTTCTCGATAGCGTTCGACGACGTTCGCCTCGTCGAACTCGCGCAACACTTTCTCGCGGCCGCGCCGGCCCATTGCGCGGCGCGCCTCGGCCGGCATCTCCAGCATCGCCGCCATCTTCTCGGCCAGGCTCGCGCTGTCGCGCGCGAGACAGAGCAGGCCGGTCTCGCCGTCGGCCACCACGTCGCGGCAGCCCGGCACGTCGGTGGCGACGATCGGGCGGCACATCGCGGAGGCCTCCATCAGCGTGCGCGGCACGCCTTCGCGATACGACGGCAGCACCACGCAGTCGGCCGCCTCGATATGCGGACGCACGTCGTGCGCCTCGCCAAGATACTCGATCAGGCCGTCGCGCACCCATTCGTCGACGTAGCGCCGGGATACCGCGCTCGGATTGTCGACGCCCGCCGGCCCCAGCAGCGCGAAGCGCGCCTGCG